>JAKPGL010000151.1 GCA_029550925.1 Planctomycetota bacterium | reverse complement strand
CTCTCTAGCCCCGGGGCTTCCTCTGCCAATTTGCCTTTCTACCCGCTTGTCGAAAGATTCTCAGAAGCGCACAATAGTTCTATAATGTGCGATGTTTTCTGGACCGTGGTTTCTCTCGATAGGAGCTTTCTCATGGCCGCTGCTCCCTCTGCTGAACAATCGAAAAACCAATCGTCCGCCGAGGAGTATTTCGAACTTGGCGTCGAAGCCCTTCAAACTGGCCGCCTTGACGAAGCCATAGAATATCTCACTAAAGCCATCCAACTGAACCCGGATTTCGCCGAGGCCTATAACCACCGGGGGAATGCCTATCTCCGGAAGAAAGAGCTAGATCGGGCCATCCAAGATTTCAACAGAGTCATCGAATTGAAGCCAGATTGGACGGAGGCCTACCTAACACGTAGCATGGCATATCTTCAAAAACGCGATTTAGAAAAAGCTTTTTCTGATTTCAATGAAGCACGGAAACTCGACCCAAACAACGAGAAGTTTCTTCTCCTCGGAGGAGCGCTATACGCTCTTAAACGGGAATGGCAAAGCGCTATTGATAATTTCACTAAGGGGGTGGAATTCCTGGAAGGTACTAAGACCTCGGAACGGCTATTGGCCCTGTTCTATGAGATAAGGGGTATATGCTATTTTGCTCTGCACGTTTGGGAGAATGCTATTGCCGATTTTACCAAAGCCCTCGAAAAGAACGCCCAAATGACCGAAGCTTATACTATGCGAGGAAGAGTTTATGTTCTCAAGAAGGAATTAAAGAAGGCGGCTGCTGATTACCACAAAGCCCTAAAACTAAACCCAAATGAGGCGGATGTTCATCTTCTCGGAGGAATTCTTTACGGCTTTAAGCGTAAGTTAAAGAAAGCTATTGCCGAGTGCAATAAAGCGGTGAAATTGGAGCCTAACTTGAGGGAAGCTTGGTTGTTGCGGGGTTTTCTATATTTGGACACGGGGGTATGGCAGGACGCTGTTAGTGATTTCAATAAGACTATAGAACTGGACTCGAAATGTGCGGAAGCCTATTTTACCCGTGCAGCAGTTTATTATTCTGTCGGCGCTCTCGAAATGGCCCTTCAAGATGCAGCTACGTTGGAAGAGATTGTTACTGAAACTAAAGATAAAGCCCGCCTTGAAATACTCAAAGGAAAATTAGCGCTTGCAGAAAACAAGTTTCCAGAAGCAATCCAGCATTTTCAAAAAGCCGGGGCGCTGAGTCCTACTGAAATTATTACCCATCTTTGGCGAATTTACGTCCAGTATTTAGAAATAACTTTTAAAACGCAACTCGATATCTACTCGAACTCTAACGAAAAAATCAACATCTCGGAACATCCTGATTTTCAGAAAGAGCTAAACTCTCTTATAACTCAATTGAGTGAGTTGAAAAGGTTCTTAGAAAAGGAAAGAGCCCGTCAATGGTGGGGGACACAGAACTTCTTTCAGCGACGGCTTAAGGAGTTAATGCAATTATTTTCTTTCCGCAAGGATCCAGAGGTCGAACAGTTAAAAACGATCGATTATTGGCTTGGGGTGCTTTATTACCAATTGAATGACTTTTCCCATGCTATTGAGAACCTAGAGGCAGCTTGCCAACTCGATAAAAATTTCAAGGAAGCCAGAAGCCTTCTGGGCAGCATTTGGAACTTTTCCTGTCGGCCCACGTGGTGGCGATGGTGGTTTTGCGCCCCAACCCCGCTTTATTCATGGGGAAAATGGATCGTGGGCTTTTTATTGCTTCTGACGGCCTGGGGTGCGGTTTTGGCTCCTCTGTGTGGGTTTGCTTCAAAGACAAATAATCCGATCTATTATATCGCCCCCGCTATCCTGGCAGTGGCGATCCTGCTTTCGCCGGTGCTTTCCTATCTGCGGGCTGGGCCGGTAGAAGTAGAAATAATGATTTCCCCACCGCCGGGGTCTTTCTTCTCGCATCCGGCGATGGAAGACATCTTGAAAAGGACCGAGATATGGTCGTTCATGGAGTCAATAGCTATCTTTCAAGGACTCACGTGAAGAAAGAAGTCCTGGATTTAGCGTTGTCCGAGAAGGGCGGATGGGGTAAGCTAGAGAGAGGGCCGGTTTGGGGAGCCCAGCCAGTGGATGGGCCGGGGCTCCCGGCATGGGTATAATAGATAAAATCGAGGAAAGCGGTTTTGAGCGAATTTTCCAAAGGAGGCACCAAGATGGCAGAGCGAACCGATCGGCGGTGTTTTTTGGCCCGAGGGGTGATGGGTGCGTGTGGGTTTGGCCTGGCGGCCAGTTTGGAAGAGGGGATTCTGCTGGCCGCGATGGAAGAAGGCAAGGCCAAGCCGGCGGAAAAAGACGAACCTGTGCCGCCCCCGCCCGACAAACCCCTGACCGACATCCCGCCAGGTAGCCTGCCCTGCGGCAAAATCGCCGGCGTGAGCGTCAGCCGGGTGATTATCGGCGGCAACCTGATCGGCGGCTGGGCGCATAGCCGAGACCTCATCTACGTCTCGCGACTCTTCCGAGAATACAACACCGAGGCCAAAGTCTTCCAGACGCTGGACCTGGCCATGGCCTGCGGCGTGAATGCGATCCAACTGGACCCGGCCTGCTGGGGCGTGATCAGCAAGTACAATCGACACCGGAACCCCAAGATTCAGACGATCGTCTGCGTGCCGCTGGTGGAAGACCGGGCCAAAATGAAAGAAGTCATCCAGCGGCAGGTGGATATGGGCGCCACGATGATCTACTCGCACGGCGGAGTAACGGACAACCATTTCATGCACGGCGGGTCGATCGACGTGGTGGCCCAGATGCTGGACCTGATCCATGAACAAAAGCTTCCTGCCGGGGTGGGCGGCCATTCCCTCCAGATTCCTAAAACCTGCGAACAGGCCAAGCTGCCCGTGGATTTCTACATGAAGACCTTCCACACGGACCGATACTGGTCGGCCACGCCGAAAGAAAATCGCAAGGAATACGATTGGCTCGGCGGCAACGCCAACGACCACAGCGCCAACAACGACGCCATGTGGTGCAACAACCCGGAAGAGACGGCCGAATTTATGGAAAAGGTGGAAAAGCCGTGGTTGGCCTTCAAGGTGCTGGCGGCCGGGGCCATTCATCCGAACGTCGGTTTCACCTATGCCTTCCGGAATGGGGCGGACTTTATCGTGGTCGGCATGTTCGACTTCCAGGTGGAAGCGGACGTGCGGGTGGCCATCGAAGCCATCCAAAAAGCCGCCAACCGCAAACGCCCCTGGCGAGCGTAGCTTAGCCTGTCTAGGCTGAGCGACACGCCCGCTAACAGCGGACGCTACGTAACTGAACCGCCGGCTAACAGCCGACGTTACGTAAAATAGCCGGCGTTACGGGCGGGGCGCACAGCAGTCGGCCGGACATGTATCCGGGCTAGGTCCAAGCACGCCCAGGGCAAGCCGGGGAGTCTGCGGATCCAGCCGCTCTAAGATCAACTCCCGAATCATGCGGACAAACCGGGGATGCACGCCGACCGTACCCGCCCGCAGATACTCGAACCCCAGTTCTTCACAGACTCCGGCCGTTTCGACATCCAGGTCATAGATCACTTCCATGTGATCGGAGAGAAAGCCGATCGGTGCAAACACCAGATGCCGGAGCTTGGGCTGCCGCTGGCGGAGCGACTCTAAATACTCGGGCAACAGCGGTTGGAGCCAGGGCTGGGATGGCGGGCCGGATCGGCTTTGATAGACAAGCTCCCATTCGGAGCAGCCCAGCCTCTCGGCCGTCAGTCGGCACGCCTCGTGGAGTTGCTTTTGGTAAGGGCTTGTTTGGGCCATCCACACCGGCAGACTGTGGGCCGTGAATACCAGCAGGCTTTTTTCCCGCTCCGGGATAGGGATCTGGTTTAGGACGTTCTGGATCCGGTCGGCTACGGCCTCGATAAAGCCCGGATGATTGAAAAATAGCCGAAGTTTGTCGATCTGCGGAGCGTTTGGCCCCACGGCGGCCCGGGCCTTCTGAATGGCTTCCTGATATTGCCGACATCCGGGATAAGAGCCAAACGCACTGACGGCAAAAGCCAACGCGCGTCGGCAGCCGTCGTCGGCCATTTGCTGGACAGCCTCGTCCAGAAACGGCGGGGCATGCCGGTTGCCCCAATAGACGGCTAGCGGCGGGCCTTCGGCGTGCAAGAGTTCGATCAGGGCGGTCAACAAGGCCCGGTTCTGGGCGTTCAGCGGGCTTTGGCCGCCGAAAAGGGAATACCGTTGGACCAACTCCTCGAGCCGATCCGGAGGTAACTTCCGCCCGCCCACCACACTTTCCAAAAAGGGGACCACATCTTCGGGGAGTTCAGGCCCGCCAAAACCTACTAGCACAAAGGCATCATATCCCAGATCGACCGACCCTCCAGGGCCGGGAGATACCTCTTTTCTCTCTTCTGGCGAAGGTGTCTTGGCACTGTCAGGGACCATAGAAGAGGCTTTCTACACAAAGAATTGGCTGGAATTCCTCCGACGGAGGGGGAAATATGTTTCAGGGGGAGGGAGATGGTTTGGGTGTTGCCGCATCTCACTGACAATCCAGGAAAGATACGCAAAATAAGCAGCTTTGCCGACAAACGCTCCTTCCGGCTTCTCGCACGGCATTCTATTTTGGCCCTGTTGGGGTATAATAATGCATTTGAGTTTTTCGCCAAGGGAGAAGGCAGAAGAGTCCTACTAAGTATCCCACCCGGGTCCGAGAAGGCAGCGTATGGGCAGCCCTCACTAGGCCGTAGGATGAGAAAAGGGGTTGCTGGCTGGATGGCAGAGCCCCCCATTGGGGCTGTTCCCTCGGAGGGTGATTTTTTGTAAAACTTAGGGAGTTTTTCGGTTAGGAACTCACTCGACCATGAAAACGGACGATTTGCGTGAAGCCTATTTGAGCTTTTTTGAGAGCAAAGGGTGTGTGCGGCGGCCGAGCGACGTGCTGGTGCCGAGGGGAGACCCTTCGGTGCTGTTCACGCCGGCCGGGATGAACCAGTTCAAGGACGAATTTTTAGGCAAGAAGAAGCTGGAGTTTACCCGGGCGACGACGTGCCAAAAATGCCTCCGCACGGGCGACATCGACCGGGTGGGTCAGACCGCCTACCACCATACGTTTTTCGAAATGCTGGGCAACTTCAGCTTCGGCGACTATTTCAAGCGGGAGGCGATCCATTGGGCCTGGGAATTCCTGACCAGTAAGAAGTGGCTGGGGCTGGCCCCGGAGCGTTTCTCGGCCACCGTCTATTTAGACGACGACGAGGCGTACGACATCTGGCATAAGGAGATAGGGCTTCCGGCGGAACGGCTGTCGCGGTTGGACGAGGAAGAGAACTTTTGGCCTGCCAGTGCGCCCAGTCAGGGGCCGGACGGGGTTTGCGGGCCGTGTTCAGAAATTTATTGCCAGACGCCGTTCGGCAAGGTGGAGATTTGGAACCTGGTATTTACTCAGTTCAATCGGGTCGGGCCGCCGCCGAATAACCTCCGCCCGCTTCCGAAGAAAAACATCGACACCGGCATGGGGCTGGAACGGATGGCTTCGGTCTTGCAAGGGGTAGAAAGCAATTTCCATATCGACATTTTACGCCCGATCGTGGAGGCGGCGGCGGAAACGTGCCGTGTGCGATATGAACCGCAAAGCGAACACGGACGGCGGCTTCGGCGGATCGCCGATCATATTCGGGCCTGTACATTTGCTATTCACGAAAACGTCTATCCCAGCAACGAGAAACAGGGATATGTAGTGCGTCGGCTTCTGCGTCGTGCGATGCTGGACGGCTATCAGATCGGCGTCCGAGAGCCGTTCTTGTATCGGCTGACGCCGGTGGTGGTGGAGATGATGCAGGGGCCTTATCCGGAGCTTCGGGAGACGGCCCAACGGGTGGCCGACGGTGTTCGGCACGAAGAGTCGCAATTTCTGCAAGTGATCGAGGAAGGGTTGCCGCGGGCAGAACGGCTGTTGGAGGAGTTGACCGCCAAGGGGTGCAGTACGGTGCCGGGGAAGGCGGCGTTCGACCTGCTGCAAACACACGGGTTCCCGCCGGAGCTGTTGGAAAACTTGGCTTCGGAGCGGGGGATGGGGTTCGATTGGGAGGGATTCCGGCAGGCGAAGGAAACCCACGAAAAGGTTTCCGGGGCGGGACAACGGTTGGGACCGTTTGTCAGCGGGCCGTTGGATGTGCTGAAAAAGTCCTATCCGGGGACCGAATTTTTGGGCTACCAGACCGAAGTGGTGGAAGAAGCGACGGTCATAGGACTATTGGTCGGCGGGCAATTGTGCTACGAACTCACGGAAATCGACGCCAAAGAACCGGCCGGCCTGATCCTGGACAAAACCCCCTTTTACGGCGAAATGGGCGGCCAGGTGGGCGATACGGGCCAAATCACCTGGCCCGGCGGACGCTTTGAAGTGATCGATACCCAGATCGACGCCGGATTCACCTTGCACATAGGGTATTTGCGACAGGGCAAAGTGGGCTATAAAGACAAGGTGCGTGCTCAGGTGGACGGTGTACGTCGGTCGGCCATCCGGCGGGCGCATACGGCGACGCATCTGTTGCATTACGCCCTGCGGAAACACCTGGGCAGCCAAACCCAGCAGCGCGGCTCGAAAGTGGAACCGGACCTGTTGCGGTTCGATTTCAACTATCCGAAGGCCCTCAAGCCGGACCAACTGGCCGCCATTGAGCGAGAAGTCAATGAACTTGTTCTGGCGGCCGAGCCGGTCCAGTGCCAGCTTATGCCCAAACAGGAAGCCCAAAAAGCCGGGGCCATTATGCTCTTCGGCGAAAAATATCCGGATATTGTCCGGGTCGTTTCCGCCGGGCAGTTCAGTAAGGAGCTGTGCGGCGGTGTGCATCTGGACAACACGGCCCAAGTGGGGCTTTTCAAGATCATTGCCGAGGAAAGTATCTCGGCCGGCACCCGCCGGATAACAGCCCTGACCGGCCTGGGCGCTTGGCAGCAGGTACATCAGACAGAAATGGCCCTTACGGAGACGGCTCTGCTATTGCGCACTTCGCCCTCGGAAGTAGCCACTCGGGTCCAGGCCCTCTTGCAGGAGAATAAACAACTCCGCAAACAGGCCAGCTCGCCAAAAACCGAACAGATTCATGCAGGGGACTTGATTAGCCGGGTGGTCGAATTGGCCGACGGCCGACGGCTGATCACCGCCGAAGTGCCTGGGGCCGACGCCGGCGCGCTGAGGAATCTGATCGACCAAATCCGGCGAAAACTTTCCTCTGTAGCGGTCATGTTAGGCGTTAAACAGGACGGCGAGAAGGTGCTGCTGGTGGCCGGCGCCAGCCGAGACCTGGTCGAACAGGGGTTCGACTGCGTGCAGTGGGTCCGGCAAGCGGCGGCGGTGGTTCAAGGCGGCGGCGGCGGGCGGGCCGAC
>JAKPGL010000141.1 GCA_029550925.1 Planctomycetota bacterium | reverse complement strand
CTTGCTAAACCATCCGCTGTTTCTGCTGACCGCCATCGGGGTGGTGGTGATCATTTTAGCCTTCGGCCTGGTGCTAGCTGCCCGTCGGATCGAACACCTCCCCCACGACCAGCCGCCCCCAAACTCATGACTGGAGTTTTGGAGAGTTCCCCTGATCCTGTACACGATCGACCTTTAAAAATCTCGGAACTTTTGAGGGACCTGTTCAGTCTGCGAACACCTGAACAAGCCCGTTTTGCAAAACTCCACTCATCACTCCAGGGCATCTGCACCATCCTTGGTTCCCAGTCTGTTCAACTCGGTTTAGTCGGCCAGGCTGCGGAGCATTTCGACGGCTTGATCGACCATGCGCTCGCCGGTGCCGGGTTCCACGTAACTGTGGAGGCCGGTCCAGACCTGGTAACCGCCCAACCGATGGCCTTCGGCGTCCGGGATGTAGCCGATCCAGTCGTTGGCCAGTTCTACGACTACGGTTTCCTTAAACGGCGATCGGCGTTTGATCTCCACGCCCAGAGCGGTAAACATTTCGCCCGGCACTCCCACCACAGCCACCGGCCCAATGCGTAGGACCTGAAGCCAGGTGGTTTTTTCTTTGCCCTGCAAGGGGGCCAGCTCTTTGCGCATCTGGCGGAAGACGGCGGCAATGGACTCCGCCCTTTGGCCGCCCACCCGCTTCTGACAATACTCGGTAACCGCCTTTTCCTCGGCCGATTCGTCGAAACGCCGATATCGGAAGGTGAACGGCTTTTTCAGGGCGGCCAGTTTATCGACAGGCGTCGGCTTGGCCGATTGCATCGTCTGTTCCACTACCTGGCGGATCCGCTTGTAAGCATCCGCCGCCGACACATCCAGCCGATGGGTCGAGCCGCTGGCCCCTTCTAAAAACCCCACGATGCCGCCGTATTGTTCTTCCAGACTTTGGGCGGCCAGACCGTAAAAGGCAGGCGACCGCACGCCGCCCTTGAGGCCGCCGATCGTATGGGCCGAATGGCCGAAAAGCATCGCCTGAAGTTTATCCTCCGGCGAACGAAACACTAGCACCGGCACATCGGGATCGACCGGCCCGGTCGGCCGAACCACATCGTTCCGAGGCCCGATCCAAAAGATCGCACCGTCTTGCAGCAGGAGCCGACTATTCTGGCCGATGGTCTTTTCTTCGCCCTTGGCGTAGAAAAATCGGCTTGGAGCAAGCCGGGCCTGGGCTGCGGCAACCGCCTCGGGAATGGCCTTTTGCACCTCCCGGCAAAACCGTTCGTCCGGCCCGTAAGCGTGGACCCGGCATGTGCTGGGCGCGTGGTGTGTGTGGGTGGCATGGACGAGTACATGGCTTGCTGGGATCTTACAGCGCCGCTCGATCTGGTCGAAAACCGGCGACAGGAGGTCTTGCGCCATGATCAGAATATCACAGGCCACGATGGCTACCGGCGGCTGGTCGGCTTTTTGGAGCACGACGGCCAAAGCCCGGAGTTTGCCCTCTTGCCCTTTGGCATACCAGGCGTGGATGCTGCCGGCAATGGGCATGTTGTCGTCGGCTTGCAGTTCCACGGCGGCTGCCCCCACCCGAAGCTCGTTTTGCGCGGCAGGCGGGGTTTTGGTCTCTGGAGCGGTTTCTGCGCCGAACGCCTCCGGCCAGCCCACTCCCACGCTTGCCGCCAACCCCGCCAGACCGACCCATGACCACAGGCTCAACCACGTTCGCCCCCTTGGCATGATCCGCTCCTTTCATGGACAAGGAAAAAGGCAAGACAATACCACACGTCGGCTTGCCGTCATTGTACAATAGAGAAGTGCATCTTTCTACTTGCAGAGTCTGGGGGCCAAGCCGGGTCTTCAACCACTATCGCTTGAACCTAGCATCATGATGCTATCGCAAGCGGTGGTATGTGGGAGGCGACAACGCAACCGGCTCTCTGCGGGTCAATGTAACCTCTATATTTCTCTTGGCCGGGTGGGGCCGATTATTTGTGCTCGGTTTAGGCCCCCATCTTAGGTCCATAGGCAAGTTGGCCCTGCCGTGATACATTAATCAATAGGGAGGTGTTTTTTTGACTGGTTTGGAAAATGCCTCTGACTTGGGTATCGAGATCGCAAGGTGAACGGTTCCAGGTTTCGGAGGAATTCCAGGACGAGGGTTTCTTTTTATTCGAACAGGAACCCGGGTAGATTTTTCTAAGGAGATCGGGCCTCCATGACCAACGCCGAAATCGCGGACGTATTTGATCAGATTGCCGATCTTCTAGAGTTTCAAGGGGCCAATCCATTTCGGGTCCGGGCCTATCGGAACGCCGCTCGTACACTCCGCGAGCTTACCGAATCGCTCGAACAGATGGTCTATAACAATCCGGCCTCTTTGCAGGAGATTAGCGGCATTGGGGCCGATCTGGCCGACAAAATCGCCCTGCTGGTCAGGACTGGTTCGTTGCCGCTATTGGAGGAGCTTCGGGAGCAGACGCCGATTGGCGTCTTGGAGGTGATGCGGGTGCCGGGGTTGGGGCCGAAACGGGCGGCCACTTTGTATCGGGAATTGGGCGTCAGTTCGTTAGAGCAATTGCGGGAAGCCTGCACGGCGCAGAAGGTGCGGGACTTGCCCGGCTTTGGGGCCAAAACGGAGGAAAAAATTCTGCAAGGCATCGAACTGGCCGCCGAGGCCGGGCGGCGCACCCTCTGGGCCGTGGCCGATCAATTGGTCCAAAACATCCTAGGCCACATGAAACAATGCAAAGAAGTCCGTACAATCCAGCCTGCGGGCAGCTATCGGCGCGGCAAAGACACGGTCGGCGATCTGGATTTTTTGGTCATCACGGGCAAACCGGCCGCCGTGATGGACCATTTCAGCCGACTGGACGGCATCGCCCAGGAACTGGCCCGTGGCGATACGAAGATGTCGGTTCGGCTTGCGATCGGTGTTCAGGTCGATGTGCGGGTCGTGCCGGAGGAGTCGTTCGGGGCGGCGATGCAGTATTTCACCGGCTCGAAGGCCCACAATGTGGTCCTGCGCGGCATGGCCAAGGCGAAGGGATTGAAGATCAACGAATACGGCGTCTTTCGCGGCCAGAAGCGGATTGCTGGTCGGACCGAAGAGGAGGTCTATGGGGTGTTGGACCTGCCCTGTTTTCCGCCGGAATTGCGGGAGGCGAGGGAGGAGTTTGATTGGGCGGCCCAGGGCCAATTGCCGGTCCTGGTGGAATTGGCCGATATTCGGGGCGACCTGCACGCCCACACCGATTGGACCGACGGCCAAAACACGTTGGAAGAGATGGCCGAGGCCGCCCGCCAGCGCGGCCTCCAATACCTGGCCATCGCCGACCATTCCAAGCGGGTCAGCATGGCCCACGGCTTGGACGCGGATCGGCTCCGTCGGCAATGGGACGAGATCGACCGGCTCAATGAGCGTTGGCGGGACTTTCGGCTTCTGAAGAGTGTGGAGGTCGATATTTTGGAGCGGGGCGGCTTGGACCTGCCGGATAAGGTCTTGGCCGAGGCGGATTGGGTAGTAGCCAGCGTCCATTACGGCCAAAATCAGTCGCGCGAGCAGATCACCAAGCGGGTCGTGGATGCCTTGGCCCATCCGGCCGTTTGCGTGTTTGCCCATCCGACCGGACGGCTGCTGAACGAACGGCCGCCGTATGCGATTGATCTGGAGGCGGTGTTGGAGTCGGCCAAAAAGTATGGAAAGACGATCGAGTTGAACTCTCACCCAGCCCGGCTCGATTTGGATGACGTGGGTTGTGCGGCGGCCCGGAAGCTCGGCGTGCCGGTGGTCATCTCTACCGACGCCCATTCCACCACCGGCCTGGATGTTCTCCGATACGGCGTGTTGCAGGCCCGGCGCGGCGGTTTGACCAAACAAGACGTGGCCAACACCCGCCCCTGGCCAGAACTGAAACAGTTGCTCGGCCGATCTTGACTGCCCTCCACCCCAGAGCCTGTAGAAGCCGACCCTCCGCCAGACCGGCCAAATGAGACAGGCCTAAACTGCCGCTTGCGCGGGAATGACCGCCTAAGCCCCACCACAGACAACCGAATGTCCTCTTTACCCACCTGAATGGCTACTGGCCCAGCGGATTGCAGGCGGCGTCCAGCAGTCGGTACCAATCGGCCAGCGGGGCCAACTCCTGTTTGACCCGCTCGCTCGGTTGGCGGAACCGCACCAGCCGAGGCGATGCCAGGGCCGAGATCTGCCGGATGTCGAACTCCTCCAACAGGCCAAAACAAAACATCTCCGGCGTCTGATCGACGGACCAATTTTTTTCGAGCACTTCTTTGAGGCTTCCCAAGGCGTCGGCCAGTTCCACGGAACCGATGGCCTTTTCCTCCAGGGCGGCGGCAATCAGGGCGAACGTACTGGCTCGTGGGCCGACGGCCGCCAGATGCACCGGCCCGGTTTGGAATTTCGCAGCCGCCCATCGGGCAGCCGCCGCTACCTGGGACGCCTGCAACCCGATCGGCCGCTCGCCCACACAGGCGACCAACAAGGCAAACAGATAATCATGGCTTGGCGTTTTGGACTCGCCGAAATAGAACGGATCCAAGGCCAGCACCCGGTAGCCAGCCTTTAGCAGCCGGGCCGCCTCCTCGGCCAGCGCCTTCCGTCCCTTTTCGGAGACGAGAATGGCCGTCTGCTTCGGTTGGCCCCAGACCAGTTCTACGGCCGGGACGGTCCAATCGGCGCCCATCTGGAGTTTCCAGTAGGTGATCTTCAGTCCCTGGTTTTCTTCAGCGGCGTCTTGCAGGGCCTGGACCGGATAGTCTTTCAACCGAACAATTTGCCGAAGCACCGGCCGCCGCTGTTTCTGCCAGTCCTGGGCCGCCGCCTTTTCCTTGGGCAAATCGGGTTGCCGGGGCAGGTCCTTGGCCAGGGCAAGAGCCAACGTGTTAAAATCTTCATTTTTTGGCGGCAGTTCCACCTGGAGTTGCTCAGGCGTTTTCACTTCCTTGTCCGAAGGGATTTCTTTCGGATCGAAGCCGCTCTGGCCCGCATAGAAAAACTCACCCAGCATTCGGTAGAGCGCCTGGCGGTTGTCCAGTTCGTAGTTATGGGTGCCGGGATCTTGGTTGACATGGCTTCGCAGGTTGGCCGGTTTGCCGAAAAGTTCGTAGATCGGCTTGGCCGCCTCCAGGACCGGCCCCAGGGCATAGCCGGCCTCGAAACAGCAGTCGTCCTTGGCGTTGTAGGTAAATAGCAGCGGTCTGGGGGCCATCAGGGCGCCCAGGTGGGTGTAGTCGGCCACGGTGGCCATGTCGCAGGGCGTCTGCTCCGAATCACCCAGGTCTTTGAGGTGATAGGTGCGGGTGAGGAAGCTGGAATGGCCGGCCACGGGGTTGGCCAGTTTCACTCGGGTATCTAGGGAACTAATGTAGATGGTCTGCCAGCCGCCGCCGGATAGCCCGGTTACTGCCACCCGTTCGGGGTCGGTATGTTCCAGTGTTAGCAAAAGATCAATGGCCCGGCTCATGGCCAAATAGAACGGCGCCAGCCCGCTCGTGCCGCACAGGTCCAATTGGTTCATCCGGGAGTGGGCAAAGCCGGGCACGCTCAACTGCCCCATGCCGAGCCATTCCACGTTCAGGGCCAACATACCCCGCTTGGCCTGGTTGATGCAGCGGATCTGTTTGGGCGTATAGGCCTTGCCCACCGGGCCGACATGGCCGTTGACGTTCAGAATGGCGGGCACTTTGCCCTCCAGTTTTTCCGGTTCATACAAGAGGGCGGGAATCCACAGGCCGGGCAGGGCCTCGTACCGGAGCTTTTTGATTCGGTAGCCGGGGCCGCCTTCGATCTGCCCGAGCCATTCCACCCGGCAAGGGGCCTGCCGCCACTGGGCCGCCTTGCCGCGAAAAACCACCCGATCCAAAAGTTCCGTTCGGATTCGCTCGGCGTCGGTCTGCCACTCCTGCAAGGTTTTGTAAGTTTTCATCCGGGGGATCCGCACATCGCAAAACCGCTGCACCTCAGCCAGCGGAATGGTAGGTCCGATGATCGGCCTGGCCAGCGCCGCCTCCAGCACTTTGGCCGACAGTGCTGAGGGTTCTGCCGAGGCGACCGTTGAAGGCGTCTGCGGCGCCGACGGCCACGCCTCCGCAGCCAAAACGCTTGCCGCCCCCACATATCCCAATCCCAACGTGCATAAAACTGCGGCCAGTCTCATGGCAAACACCTTGCTAAATAGTGGGAGAGATTTTCTGACAGTTGTTCTCTGTACCGGTCTATTATAAGTCCTCTCATTTCAGGAACAACATTTTTCTGACAAGGGAGGTTTTACCACCCGACGACCGTCGGAGAGTGCGGTCTGGGACGCTTTCGGCTGGCCGCCGCGAAGGCGCAAAACGATACAAAAATAGCGCAAAACGACATCCCTTTTCCGCCCGGTCTGATCCGCCAGAAATTATAATGGAAACTGGTTTCCATCGGCGAATCTGCTTTCGTACTTTCCGAAAGGGGAAGCGTCGGCAGATTGGGGTTTTGAGTAGGTTGCTCTCTGGAGGAAAAAGCCATGACTCGTCCATTAGCGATTCGGCGGGGATTCTGGATGGGCCTTCTGATGATGGGGTGCTGTTTGGGCCTCGGTTCCAACGCCCTGGCCGCCACGCTCATTGCAAGCGGCTACTGGAGCAATCCGGCCATTTGGGATAGCACGCCATTCAACGCCAACGACGGGATATGGACCAATAACATTTTTCTCGTAGGCGAACACATCGTTACTCTGGATGGAAAATATGTATATGATTATCGGAGTCTCTATCATAGTGTAGGTGCGATGGACGGCAGCGCCATCTTCAACGTACCGACTGGTACAGGGGCGATTTTTTCCGGATGTCCCATCGCCGATGGAGCCGACGCGTCCCTGAATGTAACGGGCGGCTGGATGAAGTGTACCGGCGATCTATTCGGACCGCGAAGCGCCGCCGCCCATGCCTATGTCGATCTGACCGGCGGATTGATCCAGGCCAACGGAATCCGATTTTTTAGCGACGAAGCTGGGACCACGGGCATGTTCTACCTGAATGTGGGCGGCTACGGGACGCTTTCCATCGGCGCCGGAGGCGCAGTCCGGAGCAATTCGGGAACCGTCCTTTGGAGGGTTGGCGAGCGAGGCCGAGTCGTCATCGACGGAGACAAACTAGCCGATCCCACGCTGGGCGGCCTGCTCAGTGCCAAGTCCGGAACCCTTCAGGCCCGCTTGACTGCCAGCGGTCGGACGGTCATCACGGATGCCAACCCCGGACCGCGCCGATCCCGGTTCCTCTACGATTTTGAAACTCTTTCTCTAGGCGGCCTAGCCGGCCAGGATAACTGGGTGAATCTCTGGGAGACTCAAGATTCCCAAGTAACGACCGGCTCTGGGCTGAACACGACGAAAAACGCCGCCGGAACAACTTCGGTATCGATCATGGGCCGACCCAATAACGGCAGTTTCGCCTTTTTGCCGTTCAGCGGCGCCGAAACCAATGCCATTATCCAGTTCGACCTTTATTGGGGCGACGCTAGCTTCCTTTCTGGAGCGTCGGTCGCCCTGGGCAACGATACGACCCAGGCTGTTGGCCCGTTCTTTGGCATCGCCCGGATCGGCTCGAACCCCAGCCAGTTCTATATCCGCCAAGCAGGCGGCGGAGCGGAGTATAGCGCCGACCTTGGCGGGGCTGTCAGCGCCGGGGAATGGGTCCGGTTGCAGCTTCGGACAGATTTTACCGCTGGCGGCGGCAACGGCGTGGGAAGCCTTTACTATCAGAATCTCACCCGCGGCGATGCTACATTGACTCCTGTCTCTGGGCTTCAGAACATCCCGCTGAACCTAAACGGGGCCAGCGCAGCGCCGCCCGCCTCTTGGAACACCATAGGATTCCGGTTCGACGGCGGTGAAACCCTTCGGATTGACAATATCGTGCCGAACGGTCGGGTGTGGAACCTGAGGGCCTATGCACGGGCGGTGCTGGAGGATTATCCGGCGGCCTATTGGCGTCTGGGCGAGAAATCGGGCAGCCCCGGCCCATGGGACCAGGTAACTAACCAGGTACGCGGCTCCTACGGCCGCGGCGAAACATTCGGCATCACGCCCGGCGCCCTGGTAAACGAAACCGATGCCAGTGCGATCGGCTATCGGGGCGCCAGCGGAACCTTCTCGACCGGCGACGCCCTGGGACAGACGCTCTTCGGCGGCCAGTCGGAGTTGACTGTCGAATTTTGGGTTCGACCCAATGAAAACCAATCGAGCATCCACTACTTGGAGTACGGCAATGACGGCCTGAGCCATTTCTCACTAGAAGGCTCTACGCTAACTCCTAGGTGGTACATCAATGACACGGCGCTGGTGGGCCAACTCACTTTGATCGAGGACGTTTTCCAGCATGTGGCGCTTGTCTATGACGGCGTGGCCGGCGAGGCCCGGATTTTTCTGAACGGCCAACAGGTCAGTTTGGTTACTTCCGGAGTGCCGAGTGCGATTGATAACTTGGTCGCGCCGTTCTTTTTAGGGTCCCGGAGGGGCAACCAGCGGATTCCTAACGCAGACTTCCAGGAATTGGCCATCTACCAACGGGTGCTCAGCGCCGAGGAGATCTACGCCCACTACTATGCGTCGATTGTGCCGGAGCCTGCCAGTTGGGTGCTCCTGGGTCTGGGCGGACTGGCGATGGTGGGGTTAGCCCTTCTGCGTCGAGTAACCGCGCGTAACATCAGTTCTTAGCCGGCACATGATGTAACGCCCGCTGTCCAGCGGGCGCAGATGCAACGCCGGTTGTCAAGCCGGCGATTATAACGACGGCTGTTTAGCCGGCGGCTGACTCAGCCTGGACAGGCCAAGCTACGTAACGCCCGCTGTCCAGCGGGCGCATTCCTCAGCCTGGTCAGGCTAAGTTACGGGTTACTGCCGGGGCAGGTCGAAGTCGGCGGTGTTCTCCCCTGGCCGGACCTCGAAGACCAAAGGGGTGGTTTCTCGCTTCGCATAGCGGGGCGGCACAAGCCACTGCGGTTGCGACGGGCCGCTCTTGGCTGGCTTTTTTTCCATCGCCATTCGGATTTCTTCTTCCATGCTTTTCGGTTGCGGGCCGTCGCCGCTGAACCGGACTGCCTCGATGGTTACCTTATGTTTGCCCACAAGGGCGCCGTCGCCTGGTTCAAAGGTGGTCAAACGGTAAGTTCCATCTGGTTGAATGCGTCCAGTGGCCGGTCGGCCCTGTTCCGGATAGAAGGTAACCACGCCTTCAGGGACCGGCTGGCCGCCGCAGGTGATCTTCCCCTGCACCGGCGCGGCACTTGGCCGATTCGACCCGCACCCCGTCAGCCAGAGGTTCCCGACCAAAACACACCCAGCCAAAAGTAAACCCCCCAACCATTTCCGTCTCATCGTATCTCCTTTCTCGTGCCGGATTGGCGTCAAAAAACTTGGGGCTATAGGTGTAATTTAGGCTGTCTAACCTGAGCAACCGCCGTCTAACAGACGGCGCTACATCTGCGCCCGCTGGACAGCGAGCGTTACGTAACTTAGGCTGTCCAGCCTGAGTTAGCCGCCGGCTAAACAACCGACGTTACAATCGCCGGCTTGACAGCCGACGTTACAATCGCCCGCTGGACAGCGAGCGTTACGTAGCTTAGGCTGTCCAGCCTGAGTTAGCCGCCGGCCAACAGCCGACGTTACAATCGCCGGCTTGACAGACCACATTACCTGGGCGGACTAGAAGGCGTCGGCTTTGACGACTTCGCCGCCGTCGCGGGTGGAAAGCCCTTGATAGACGGCCATGTCAATCGTTTCGCTCAGGAAGACAACGTGCCCGTCGCAGAAGACGAACTGGGCGCCGCCGGGATGTCGGCTGCCGTAGGGCACGTCGTTTTCAAAGTCAGGGGTCATCGGGATATGGACGCTGTTGATGGGGTATTTCGTAGTCATCAGACATCGGCCATACCCTTGCCCTTGTTCTGCCGGCAGATCGGCGTACAGGCCGCCGCCGTCGAACCAATACGTCGGCCCGCCCACGTTCATATTGCCGTAGCCGTCGCCTATCCCATACGGATGCGGATGCACACTTTCGCCCATGGCAATGGTACTCGACGTGCCGTCGCGCACGTGATCGATCCGAGTGAAACTGTTGACATAGAAAACGCCATCGACATAGGAATCGCCGCGGAAGTGGCGATAGCTAGCCGTCTTGCCGCCGGCGCAGCCGAAATAGTCTTTCCGATTGAGGATATTGCCCCATTTACCTTGGCTTGGGCAGAGATAGGTAGGGATGACGGAGTTGGCGGCGTTTTGGGGGTTTTCGCTGACGAAATTGAGCCAAGCTCGATTCGTCCGGTAGTAGGGCTGATAGATTTGTTCGATCGCACTCTGTTCCATATAGGGGAGGATGACGACCATCATGCTCGTGCCGCGGCAATCGCTGCCGTTGCAGGCGGTCGGCACATTGACCACCGTGCCGGCAGGAAAACACCGGAACGCGGAGTGGTAATTGTGCAGAGCCAGGCCGATCTGTTTGAGGTTATTCGAGCACTGGGCGCGTCGGGCCGCCTCGCGGGCCGCCTGCACCGCCGGCAAAAGCAAAGCAATCAAAATCCCAATAATGGCAATGACCACCAACAGTTCGACCAACGTGAAACCATGAACCCTCTCGGGGAACCTAAAGAACCTTGGAGAGGGAGAGCAAACTCGCTTTTGCGTCAGAGCAGATTGGCTCATCACGAGACCTTCTTTCGGATCGGCGTCGGGAACATTTTTGAAACAGGCGGGTCCTTTTGTTTCAATATAATTCGGACCTGAAAAAAACGGGAGAACGCAACCGGTCGAATAGGTGCCGTTTTGCGCCATTTTGGTATCGTTTTGCGCCCCACCACGCCGATTGTTTAGCCGGCGGTTGACTCAGGCTGGACAGGCCAAGCTACGTAACGCCCGCTGTCGAGCGGGCCCAGATGTAACGTCGGCTGTCAAGCCGGCGATTGTAACGCCGGCTGTTTAGCCGGCGGCTGACTCAGGCTGGACAGCCTAAGTTACGTAACGCCCGCTGTCGAGCGGGCGCATTCCTCAGCCTGGAAAGCCTAAGTTACGTAACCGACTTGCTCTGTCGCCAGAAGGCAGGGTATTCTATAAAAGTAGGTGTTGGCCGTAGCGCCGGGTGTGTAAACAGCGGTTACTCGTAACGACGGCTGTCAAGCCGGCGATTGTAACGCCGGCTGTTTAGCCGGCGGCAACTCAGGCTGGACAGCCTAAGTTACGTAACGCCCGCTGTCCAGCGGGCGCATTGCTCAGCCTGGACAGCCTAGTTACGTAGGGAGGTTGCCGATGGGGCGAGTGCGGCGGATTGCGCTGTTAATGGGGCAGGATGCAGAATTCCACCGACAGGTGCTTCGGGGGATTCACGCCTACGGTCTTCAGAAGCGGGACTGGGTGTTTCGCAATGCGCCGGCAGAACCGGCGATTACGCCCGTGGTGCGGGAGTGGCAACCGGACGGGATCATCGCCCATTTGGTCGATGTGCAGTTTGCTCGGCAGATTTTGCGGCTGCGCAAACCGGTGGTGGATACCGGCTGTGTGCTCCAGGGGTTCAAGGTCCCGGTGGTCGATGTAGATCACGAGGCGGTTGGCCGACTGGCCGCCGAGCATTTCCTCCAGCGCGGTTATCGGCATTATGGATTTTATGGGAGCGGGACGGCGTATTATAGTCGGCTTCGGGAGGCCAGTTTCCGCCAACAGATCGAGAAAGCAGGCTTTCCAGTTTCCTCCTGCCATGTGGAATACATTCCGAGGCTGCCGGCGCCGGTCAGTTGGAAGCGGGTAGATCAGCAGGTTCGGCGATGGTTGGAGAACCTGCCCAAGCCGGTGGCGATTTTGGCCGACCATGATGTGGCGGCCCACGATCTGGCCGACGCCTGCCAACAGATAGGGCTCCGTGTGCCGGAACAGGCGGCTATTTTGGGCGTGGATAACGACGAGTTGGAATGTCAGTTGGCGTTTCCGCCGATTTCCAGCGTAGCGATTCCTGGAGAGCGGATTGGGTATGAGGCGGCCTGGGTGCTGGATCGGATGCTTTCGGGCCATCCGCCGCCTGCCAAACCACTTTTCCTGCCGCCGCTTCGAGTGGTCGCCCGACAATCCACCAGTACCTTGGCGGTCGAAGACCCGGTGGTGGCGGAGGCCCTACACCTGATCCGAAACCATGTGGACCGTCGATTCAAAGTGGCCGAACTGGCCGACCAATTGATCGTCCGCCGTCGCGCCCTGGAGGAGAAGTTCCGTAAAATTTTGGGTCGCTCGGTCCTGGAAGAAATCCATCACGCCCGGATCGAATACGCCAAACAGTTGCTCAACGAAACGGATTGGAAATTGCTCCAAATCGCCCGCCGCTGCGGATTCTCCACCCCGCAGCGCCTTTCCGTCGTGTTTCAAAAACTGACCGGCATGACGCCCAGCGAATACCGACGCCAATGCCAACTCCGGCAGCAGGAATGATGCCTCGGCTAACCGCCGAATACGTATCGGTAGGTCTGCCGGAGCGACTCCTGCGGGTCAGGCAGCGTCGGAAAATACTCCAGGCCGAAACTGCCTTCGTATCCCAGCGACTCCAATCGGCGAAGGATATTCGGATAGTGAAGCTCGCCGGTGAACAGTTCGCCTCGGCCGGGGACGCCGGCGGCGTGGAAATGCCCGATACAGTCCAGGTGTTGTTCGATCGTCGCTAGTACGTTGCCTTCCATGATCTGCATGTGGTAAATGTCGTAGAGCATTTTTAGATGCGGGCTGCCAATGGAGCGGATGATCTGGACCGCCTCCCGACTGGAGTCCAGATAGTAGCCGGGGTGATCCACCAGCGTATTGAGCGGCTCCAACAGGAGAAGGAAATCGGCCTGTCGGGCCAATTCGACCGCCTGGAGAAGGGCCTTTTCCAGATGCTCCCGCATTTGTGTTCGGGATAAGCCAGGCGCCGCCGTGCCGGACAGGGTGATTCCCTTGCGGATGCCGGCGGCTTGGGCAAAGGCAAGCATCCGCCGGACCTGATCGATATATTTCGGATGATCGGCCGGGTTGACCGGCGAACCGCCAATCGACCCATCCCACGCATGAAGGGCAAAATCCGTGAGGACCACTCCCTGCTGTTCGGCGGCCTCTCGGAGCTGTTGCGGATCTTTGGCCCAATCCCGCCGAATGGTCGATCCGTCCCAGGTGCCCTCCGGATGCCAAAATTCCACACCGCTAAACCCTGCTTGGCGGATCCGAGCGATCCGCTCCGGCGCAGGCCGATCCGTAAACACCGTCTCCAGACAAACTCCTATGGTGATCATCCCAAGTGCTCCTTTCCGTCAGCCAGCCGCCTCATACCCAACCGGGCGCTGAAGGGTCTTCCGTGCAATAGGCGTCTAGCACCTTATTGATCCCAGCGGCGATGGCCTGGCAATCCTCGTCGTTGTACCAGGACTCCAACCAGATCATGATGTTTCGGTCAAATAGGTCGGCGGCGGTGGGGCAATCGTCGGGCCGATAGTTGATCTGGCCGCCTCGCTCACGATATACCGGACACTCGAACGGACAGAGCGTTTCCGTCGGTGCGCCCTGGAGGATCAGAGGAAACATATACCGATACACATGCCAGTCGGGCGGGGCATCCGGCCCGCGGATCGCACACTCGGCTGGCCAGAGAAATTGGCCGCAACCAATCCCCTCGGCGTTCAGGGCGGCGGCGATCTTCCGGCCCAATTCGACCGACGAAGTGAAAAACCGGATATTATAGCCCACGCCGCCTTCCGGGTCGTTGCGTCGCACCGGCTGCACTTCCCGGTATGTCTTCAGCCGACCGAGAATCATCCGCTGCACCCAGTTATATCGTTCGACCAAACCCGGCATTTTGCGCAACTGGATCACATTGACGGCGGCTTCCAGTTCCGACATCCGGTAGTTTGTGCCGCAGAAGAGTTCCCCTGGGTACCGGGGCGGGGCAAAACGGTCGGGTCGCCACAGTCCGCCTGCCTCGGCCAACTGGCAGGCCCGCTCGTAGAGTCGTTGATCATTTGTTACTACCAAGCCCCCCTCTCCGCCCCCAACCACCTTGTAAGCCGAGATGCTGAAACAACCTATGTCGCCCCACGCGCCCACATACCTCCCTTTGTACTTGGCCCCCGGCGACTGGGCGCAGTCTTCCACCACCTTCAATCCATGCCGACGGGCGATCTGAAGGATGGGTTCCAGGTCCGGCACACCACCCATCACGCAGGTCGGCGCAATGGCAACGGTCCGCGGCGTGATCTTTTCCTCGAGTTTCGCCGGGTCGATGTGCAACGACTCATCCACATCGCAAAAGACAGGCACGCCGCGGGCCATCACCACCGCAGAGGCCGTGGCGAAAAAGCCGATCGCCGGAACGATCACTTCTGCGCCTGGTCCGACGCCGACGGCCACAAAAGCGCTGTGCAACGCCCCGGTGCCCGAACTGACTGGCAGCACATATCGGACGCCGAATATCTCCTTGGCCGCCTGTTCCAGCACTTCGCCTTTGGACGGTCGGGGATGGGCCGTGGCGTAGCGGGAGAGGGTTGGTCCCCGGCCCCAATCGACCGCGCAGACGACCGCGCGAATCTTTTCGATCGCTTCGGGCGGCAGACCGAATCGTTCGGCCACCGAAAGAAATTCTTCTGGGCCGATCTTCGGTTGCATTCGGCCCCGAGGACCAGGAAACGCCTTCGGACCACCGTTGATTGCCAAGATGGGTTTACTCATCGTAGAAGAACTCATGGCAATTCCCTTTCAAAGGAAGCGATGATTTCCGTCAAGTGTCGGCGGATGGACTCCGGCAGAGGGTCGGTTGGCTCGGTCTGCGCCGCATACTGACGCACTTTGTCCCGGGCGATCTGGTAGGTGTCCTTGGCCCCGCGGGCTTCCCACACCGTGCGCGGACCGCACACCGAAAGCCGCGGACGCACATATTCCTTCGACCGGAGCCATTGAAGCGTATGCTCACAGGTCAGATACCCTTCGCCGCGCGGGCCGATCTGCCGGATTAGGTCCGCGGCGATGGTCTCTGGGCTGACCAGCAGGCCCTCGGCGATCCGGCGGGCCATCGCCGAGATTTCTTCGTCCATGATCAATTGTTCATGGCTACACGTCAACCCGGTGGCGAACATCCCGCAGTTGACGATCAGGTCGTTGCCGGCGGCAATGGCGCAGAATTGGCTAAAGGTCTTTTCCCAGGCGTTTTGCTCGTCGTGGGCGTGGTTGTCCGAGTTGGGGGCGGTCGTATGGCAGGGAAGCCGATAAAAATGGGCCAATTGCGCCCCGGCGATTCGGCAGATGCTCGTTTCCGTGGAACCCACCAGGGCCGAGGCGGTTCGCATGTCCAGCGTGGTCCAGGAGTTGGCGTACAGAAACTTTGCCCCCGGCTGGAGCAATTGGATCATCACTAACCCGGACAGGCATTCGGCGTTATTCATCGTTACCAGGCCGGCCAAGGTGTATGGGGCGGTGAATCCGGCGATCGGCTCCGGCAGGATGGCCAGCGGGACGCCCGCCGGAACCGTATCCATAATGGCGTCCAACACGCCGCCTTCCCAGTAAAGCGGACTAGTGGACGAAAGTTGACTAATGGCATAGACCTGTTCTTCCAACCGCCCGGCAAAGGCCGCTCTGGCCAACTCGATGCACGCCCGATTCGCCTTCCCGTTGTCCGTGGAAAAATAGATCGGTTTTGTGCTGTTTTCGATCACCGCACGCACGCCATAGAGGAGCGTCGCCCTGGGTTCCGGCACGTCCTGCGGCATGACCGGGATGCCGATCATGTCGATGCATTCCAACTGTTGGCAGATGCGGGCGAACAGTTCCACGTCGGCCACGCGGGCCGGACGGGTCTGGCCCGTCTCGCTATCCACCCAAAACACCGCATTGTGCCCGGCCGCTATCTTCGCTCGGCGGTCCCCCAGCACATACGCCAACCGCCCTTGCCGATCAAACACCTCAAACTGCGGCGGCGCAGCGGCCAAGGCGTCTTCAATCGCACTGCGAGAAAATCGCACGATTCCCGACTCCATGTCCACCGTCACTCCCTTTTCTTTCAAAAAGCAGAGCATGGGCCGGTGGTGCATCTTCACGCCGCACTGCGATAAAATCTCCAACGTAGCCTCATGAATCTGTTGGATTTCTTTGTCCGAAAGGACTCGAAGTTTGGCCAATTCCATATTCACGCCCGTTTACCAAAATAGGAAATACAAAAAGCCCAAAACGCCGGCAAACAAGCCCCACCAAAACGATAAGTTCCCGTACCAAGGCCGCTGACCCGGCGTTTGCAACATGGAGCGGTCCCACAGGGCAGCAGCCGGGGCCTTCCTTCGCACCAGAGGCCAGCCCACCGTCAAGCCCATCACCGCCGCCAGCAGCAGGGCCGTGGCCGCCGGACTTTGGACCGCAATCAGACCGATCAGTCCCCAGCCCAACGCCGCCAGCGCTAGGGCCGCCGCCCAGGATCGCACCAAGGAAAACACCGCCATCAGCGCCCAAGAGGCCAAACTGACTGCGCCGGCCAAAACCATGGGATTTTCCAAGTTTTCCGGCAAAAAGTGGATTCCCCTGTCCGCCAGCAGGGACTTGGTCAGGGTCAACGGTACGGTGAACAAGGCGAGCCAAAGACAACAGTTGGCGCCTCGCCGATCGGCCTTTTCCCATAGCGCGCCGGCCAAAAAGACGACCACCACCGGAGCAGCCATGGGCGCCCAAATGTCCTGGGCGTATCGAAACAGGCTTTCCCATCGCATGACCACCGGCGCAAACAGGGCGCCGATCAACAGAGCCGCCGCACCAGACCATCGGCCCACCCGAACCAATCGCTCCTCGGACCAATCTCGCCCCACGCCCCGCCGGACAATGTCCAACGTAACGATGGTCGAAGTCGAATTGACCAGTCCAGAGATAGTGGACATAATGGCGCCCACAATCGCCGCGGCCACCAGCCCCCGCAAACCAACCGGCACAAACGCCGCCACCAAGGCGGGATACGCCGCATTATGGTCGCTCAGCGCCGGTTGGATCACCCGGTACGCCATCGCCGGGAAACAAGTCGCCAATGGAATCAGCAGTTGCAAGCCGCCCGCAAAAAGTACCCCCATTTTCGCATGCCATTCATCCCGGGCGGCCAGGCACCGTTGGTTGATGTACTGATTGGCGGCGTAGTACCAAGGATTGGTCGAAAGGGCCAGGATGATCAAGGCGGGCCAAGGCACTTCAGGGTGGTCCGCCGGGACAGCCAGGTGGGCCTGCTGGCCCTCGCCCAACATCGCTCGGAAATCCCACTGGATTGCACACATGCCGGAAAAAAATACGTACAGTCCGCCCCCTAGCAACAAGATACACTGAAGCGAACTGGTCCATGCCACCGCCGACAGCCCGCCATAGACCGTGTACAGTCCAGTCAGCAATGCCAGCCCCCACACCGCCCACAGCCGATCCAGCCCCCACATCTGCTCCAACGCATACCCGCCCGTATAAAACACCAACGCAAAATTGACGAAGATATAGCTTACCGTCGATAGGTACGCATAGATGGTTCGCGTGTGGGGGCCGAATCGTTTTTGGAGATACTCCGGCATCGTGGTGATCCCATGCCGTACATACAAAGGCACGAAAATCCACAGCAGAACCGACAACGCCGGAAACACCAACCATTCCCAATTCACCACCGGCATCCCCAGCTTGTAGGCGTAGCCCATTTCGCCGACGAACTGCTCGGAGCTAATGCCGGCGGCCACAATGGAAAAGCCGATCGCATACCAGGGCAGTTGGTTGCCGCCGCGAAAATACCCGCTCACCGACTTCTTCTCTTGCCGACCCGTCCAGAACCCCACTGCCATCACGCCCAAGAGCGTCCCCAGAAAAAACAGAAAATCGAAGGCGTTATACATGGACGTTTTTCCTACACAGGGCGCAGGCAAAACTCCGATCTGCCGTGGAAATGGCGACGGCGTTTCGGCCGGTTATTGGGTTTGGTTGGGTTCTTGTTTTGGGGTCGGTTCGGGCTTACCCTCTGGACCGTCGAACGGGATGGACCATTCGACATCGGCCTGTTGGAACTGGACCTCTTGCATCCACAGGCCGCCGCCCACATTGGTCAGCCGGGCGGAGCTGGGGTTCAAGGGGAAATCGAAATGCGGCTGGTAGTCCGGCGGGACGTAGAAAAAAGTTTTGCCTTCCAAGCCCGGCGCCCGATGGTATCGGCCAGAGAGCACCCTTTTCTGCCCGTCCCAATGGAGCTTTTGAAGTTCATGCCAGCCGCCCAATAGATGCATATTTGTACCCACAAATTGCGGTCGGCCCGCCAAGGGGCGTAAGAAGACAATCCGGCTGCTTTGCGGCGGCATGGAGAGGGTAAGCCGATCTCGCATCACGCCTAACAATTTTTCTTCCCAAAACTCGAAGGCTATTACGGGTTCGTCCGGTTTTAGCCCAAGTCGGGCCAACTCCACGGTCCGCTCTTCGGGCCGATCCTCAAAGTTAAATAGTCCCACCACGTCCCACTGATCCGCCTCGGTCTTGCAACGAAGATGCCAGACCGAAGGAATTGTTCGCTGGAGCAGGTCGAGCGGCCTCATCGGCGGCGATCCGGGCGGTAGGGCCTGTTGCATCATACGAATCCGCGAGGGCGGCAGATACTGGAACTCGTCGCTAAACGAAATGCTACAGCCCGCTAGGGCCATCATGGCCAGTCGTATCCGCACCTCTTCCACCGGCGCGTGCATTCGTACGCTCATATCGCAGACTTCCCGGTGGTAGAGGCGGTCATTGATCCAGTAGCCGGCGGCCAGGCTGTGGGCGTTGGTGCGCAATACGTCGATCCGACCGCCCAGGCCGGCGTCCAGCGTATCCGAGCCGCCGTAGGCGCTACTGGCCAACCCCACCGACAACAGGGGCGGCGTCTGACAGTAGCGGATCCAGGCCTCCGGGCCAGCTCCTTCGCGCACGGCCTCCATCGCCCGCCGCAGCACGCCCCAACCGCGGGTAACCGTCGGGTCGTGTTGCACGAAATGTTCGCCCGCACAGGCCCCAATGAAATCGATCTTGTAATACCGCACCCCTTCGCCGGAAAGCCGAGCGAACGTCTCCCGAATGAACCTCGCCGCCTCCGGATGCGAAGCGTCCAGCTCGTAGCAATTTGGATTGGGCTTCCAATACCATCGCCAATTGATCCGAGGCCGACCCTGCTCGTCTTTGAGCATCCAGTCCGGATGTTGGCGGAAGGTCTGGCTGGTCTCGGCCACATCCGTGGGCGAAATCCATACGCCCAATTGGAACCCATAGCGTTTTTTCAACTCGTCGGCCAGCCAGGCCAACCCGTGCGGAAACCGCTCGTTCGGGACCCAATCCCCGGTAATGTCGCCGCGTTGCCAACCGTGGTCTAGTTGGATGATCTCCATCCCAAGGGGTTTGAAGTGCTTGGCCGCTACCGCCGCATTGGCCAAGACCAACTCCTCGGTCATGGCCATCCGATGGGCGTACCAACTGCACCAAAGCGAAGTAGGACCTTTTCGTACCGGCAGTCGGCTGGCGGCGGCAACGGCGTCCCCGTAATGTTCCAGGGCTTCATACACGTCCCGGTGCGCCGACACATAAACCGCATCCAGTTCGAACGTCGCCCCAGCCGGCAGTTTTCGGTCCAGAAAACGTTGCTCCGTCCTCAGGGCCGCACCGGCCCGCGGGGCCTCAAACCGAGCATAGACATCCGGCCTCGCCTCCAGCGCGGTCAGGTATCCCAACACCAGCGCCCCGCCCGGGGCCTCATGCCCCATGGCCAGCACACACGTACCGGCAAACTGCCGGCGCTGGCCTTCCGATTCGAACGATTTGACAATCGGCTGGCTGGAAAGCTCCGAAATACCGGCTACATAGACCGCCCCTGGCGCCTGGACCGGATCGCCCGCATACCACCAGGCGTTCTGGCCGTCCTCCATATCCACCAACCGCACGTGGCCAATCGCCGCCTCGCGATCAGTGCGATTGATGATCCGGCCCGTAAGCACAACCGCTGGTTTGCCGTCATAGAGTTTGATCTCTCGTTCGACCACCAGGCCGCCCTGTTCCCAATGTTGTCGCACCGAGACGCCGGCGCCTAATTTGTCGGTAACCGGAACGATTTCCGCCTTGCTTGGAGGGATCGCCAGCGGCTGACCGTTCACCTCGACCGCCATGCATACGCCTCGGAGGGCGGCCTCCACCGGCCCCGACCAGACGGCTTCCCACTGGTTGTCCGCTTCGTTTAACCGAACAAACACATGCTGGTTGAGAAGTCGAATACCTTTTTCGGTACGGGCAGCCGCCGCCTTTTCGACCGGGCCGACTTCCTGGGCCGACCGCCGCAGGGATTGCATCTCCGCCAGCCTGCCCGACCAGATCGCCGCCGCCTCCTGGAGACGGGGACCATACCTCTTCCAATATATGGCTGATCGCTGGGCCGTCTCGGCCAGTTCCCTCTGGGCGTCTGCGTCCAGGCGGTCCCACTGGGCAAACCGGGCGGCCAGTGTCTTCCACTGCTCGGCTAGGGCGTTGGCCCGTTGCACCACCGATGGGATCGCGGCGAGTTGATCGGTGGGCCATTTGCCGATGGCCTCCTGAACAGTTTTCATCTGTTCCTCGCCAGTGCGGAGATGGGCGGCAACCTCGGCCTTGAGCTGCTCCGGCGACAGAGGCCGACCCAAGAGAACAATCTCATAGATATCCGTATGCGTGCTGGGTCCGCCGGATCGAGTGATCAAAAGCCGCACCTTGCTCGTCTTCACCGGCGCAAACCGCACTAGCCAGAAGGCGGTTTGGGCGTCCTTGACCTCGGCGACGGTGGTGAACCCATCCTGTCCCGGGCCGGCCGACTGCACCTGAGCATCCAGCACCCCATCGTTGTCGGTCCGCTCGCCAAAAAGGGCCAATCCCACCACCTCCTGCTCCCCTGCAAGCTCCAAGACGATCCATTGGGGCGACTGGGCAGTAGGTTGTTTCTCGGCCACCCATTTGGTGCGCCGGTCGCCGTCAATGGCCAGCTCGGGCGCATAAGGACCGCCTGCTCCCAAGAAGGTGGACGAAGCCGTCGCCTCGACCGGAAACACCGGGCGCATGTCCGTCGGAGTCCAATCCGCTGGTACCGGCTGCACCCCTTCCGCCGCAGCGACACCCCGGAGTCCCGCCGCCCCTCCCACTGCGATCCCAAAGACCCAAACAAACCGCCAAAAGTTCTTCATGAGATGGTGCTCCAACACTGTTGGACTGATCGCCGGCTAACAACCGACGTTACGTAGCTTAGCCTGTCCAGGCTGAGCCCATAACGTAACTTAGCCTGTCCAGGCTGAGGAATTCGCCCGCTAGACAGCGGACGTTACGTAACAGCCTGTCCTGGCTGAATCAACCGCCCTCTGGACAGCGGATGGTACGGTCGCCGGCTAACAGACGGCGTTACCCGTCGGCAAGGCGATTTTCCGCTCCGCGGAGGCCTTGGGCAGCTACTTTTTTTAGTATAACCACCCCGACAGGCAAATCGGACAGCCGCAGAGGGTCGGTACGTACCGTTTTGCGCTATTTTTGTACTGTTTTGCGCTCGCCTTTTGCGACTTTTTCCAGCCTAGCCAATCAGTGAGCACTCATCCGGTGAGATGAGGAGGACTTGGGTAGAATGTCTAAGAGGCTCTAACAAAACGAAGCCCCAAAAGATGCAATCTATTCTCCCCGCGGGAGGAAGTGAGTAGGCAAGGCCGTTTTGTTAAAGCTTCTAAATCAGCAGGATCGGAAGTTTTTTAGGCGCCGAGCATGAGTTCGATTCCATCCAGATTCAGAGGTCTTCTTCCCCATCGGCCCGCGGTTCCACCAGGAACTCTTCCGTGGGTGTTGCATCGGTCCAATGGATGGCCCCGCTCTTACCACAGGCTGTTGATCAGTTCAACGGAGCGATCGACCAGTTTTTGGCCGCCTTCGGGACCGACCCGGCTGCTCTGAACCACCGCACTATAGCCGCCGCCGGCCACCGCCTTTTTCGTGGGCAGATACCCGGCCGAACCGGCCGTCAACTGGACCACAAAGGTCTGCAGCGCCTTGCTCCGGCCTTTCATACGCAGGCCATAGTCCAGAAACAGCTCAAACGGGTTGGTAACAATGGCCACCTCGCCAAGCCGAATTACGTGGAGCTCGATGGTCAGGTTCGGCTCTTTTTCCTGGATTTGGAACCGATCGATCACTTTTTGGTGCCAGACCCGGCGGGCGTGATCAGCCGGGCCGGGCGAGGCTTTCTTCAGGAGGGCATCTACCTCGGCCTGGGCGGCGGCGGCTTCCTCCGGCGTAACCTTCCGCTTGGGCAGCTCCAGGTCCTCCACACGATGCACGAGCGGTACATCAGTATGGATATCCTGCCGGGTAAGTTCCAAAACGTCTTCCACCTCTCGGGCAATCCGGCGGGCGATCTCCTGGGTGGACGAAAGTTTGCGAAGCCTCTGCATCCGCTCCTCTGCCGCCTTTCGGTACATGAGATGCGGCGATTGGTCGCCAGCGGCCCCAGGCCAAGCCAACACACAAAGCCCCGGATATTTGGCCCCCAATTGCTCCCGCACATCATGCCAAAAGTCGGCGTTGATCGTTGTGCGGCTTTCGAGTTCCTGCGACGGGCAAACGACGTTAATGGCCACGGCAATAGGCTGTTTTTGCCCATCCCAGAAAAAGAGCATTTCCACGCCGTGGTCTTCGCCGCTTTCGAAGTTTTGGAAGTCGGGCCGGTTGGTTGGGCCGTACATGATGGCCGAGCCGTCCGCATAGACGGCCCGCCGATTGTGCCCTACCACCGCATACCCCAGCCCCCAACTAACGCCGCCTGGCTTTCGGCCTTTCCAGGCCTGGCTGGCCAACTGCACCAGCCGATCCACCAGAAAATCCAGATACTCCGCCGGCTGCATGACGCCCTGTTTGGGAATCTCATACCAGGAAGAATTGAGCACCGGGGCGGTATGGGTATGGGTGGCTGTAAGCACGAGCTTCCGCCCATCAAAATCGGCCAACTCCTGCCGAAGCCGATCCCGCAACTTCTGTTGCAACTCCTCGGTAATGCCGGTCAGGTCGCAGGAGATGAAAATGGCCTGGTCTTCGGCATGGTCGGCCTGCCGGGTTTCCAGGGCGACGGCGACGGCCCGTAGGGGATTATCCACACCCTTGCAAATCCGCAGATGAAACTGGCCCTGCAAGGCGACGGGTTTATCGGGGGTGATATCGACCGTAGCCGATCCGACCCAAAGTTCGCCCCCACAAGCCGCCGTCAGACCGGCCGCCCAAAACGCCGCACTTACCGCAATCGCCAAACCCGCTCGAACAACGCAGCCGAAAACTTTCATGGGAAGTGCTCCTTCAAGCAGGGGGTTCAAGAGAAAAAGAAAAAAACGGCCTGCGACTATTTGTTCAACCGAAGGAACGCCGAACCTTAGGCCTCTAATTTCCACGGCGCGCGCATGGGCCGGTCCAGCAGGCGGTTGGCCTCCTCATCGTTGACAAACGCCTCAGCGGTCGGATCGTACCGCAGAGGCCGCTCCAGCAAAATGGCAATCTGCTGCAACCAGCAGAGGGCGTCCACACGCACCGCCACGTCGATCGGAGCGACCGGCTTCGTTAGTCCCTTCACTGCGTCGATGAAGTTGCCGTGATGGTTGTTGCTCTCCTGGAGGTGCACATCATTGGGGCCGAGCTTTAGCTTCAGGAGCGACTTCGGCTCGGCTTCCAATTTCTGTCGATCGACGTGGATCCAGCCCTCCGTGCCGATGAACAAAACACCATGTCCATGCCCGGCCACCTGCTGCGGGTGCTTTTTGGCCGTATGATCGTCCATGTGGACCAGCACCACCCCGTTGGCATACCGGTTTTCCACCTGCCAACTGGTGGCCGCATTGGTCAACATGTCCTTAGGGAAAACACCTTTTCCCTGGACTTCCACGGGGGCGCTCAGTTCGGTGCCGTTGCCCCACTGGGCAATGTCCAGATGATGCACACCCCAATTGCCGATCATCCCCATACAGTAGTCCAGGATGCTGTACCAGACGCTATAGCCTTCCTTTTCCGTCCAGGGTCGGCACCGTTGATAACAGTAGGGGGCTTCCGGGGCCGGGCCAAGCCACATCTGGTAGTCCAGCTCCTTCGGCACCGGCTCAGTCGGCTGCTTGGGACAAGTCCAACTGGGCGGCACACCGACCAGAATCGTCTTCAACTGGCCGATCTTCCCGCTACGGACCAGCTCGCAGGCAAACCGAAACTTCCGATCGGACCGCTGCTGGGTGCCAAACTGGAACACCACACCGGTTTCTTTGACGACTTTTCGGACCACCTGGGCCGCACGGAAACTCCAGCCGATCGGCTTTTCACAATACATGTGTTTGCCGCGGCGGGCCGCCTCGACCGCAATGATCGGATGCCAATGGTCGGGAGTGGTAATCTGAACCGCATCGATGTCCTTTCGTCCCAGCAGCTCGCGGAAATCGTTGTAGGCGGCGCAGTCTTTATTGTCATAAAATTCATCGACGGCCTGCTTAGCCCGCTGGCGCTGCGTCTGATGGACATCGCAGACGGCGACGACCTGTACGTCCTGATTGCCGCGGAAAGTGCGCATATTGCCCATGCCCTGAATGCCCATGCCGATACAGGCCAGCACTATCCGATCGGATGGAGCCGGTTTGTCCGCCAACCCCAGCGCGGAAGCAGGAATCAGCGTAGGCAAGCCCGCAAGCCCGACCACGCTCGCCGATCGCCGCAAGAATTCCCGCCGAGTCACTCTACGCCCCAGTCGTTTACGCCCTGAAATCATGAGAAAATTCCTTTCGCCAAAAAGACGCCGCGACTGTTTACGGGGTTCTTAGTCTTGCGATGCCCGCAGGAACCCCACGGCAACGGGACAACTAACGTCATTCCAGATGGGAGGATTTGGCTTGTCAAGCGCCCCCAAGCAATTTCCTGACATTGTGCTCGGCGGGTAGGCAATTGGTCTTGACTGGACGGCAGGGACCAAGAGGTCTTTTTGGGGAGCTGTCGATTGGCCTAGTCAAAAACTTTGAGGAAGGCAAATGGATCGAAACGCCGGTCGGCCCACCCCTGACCAACCCGGGCCAACTCCTTCTGAGGATCGTCAATCACAACGCCCGCTCCAACGCAGTGGTTTCGATCCTCGAATGGGTGGAGCCTAAATAAATAGAGCAGATACCAACTCCCCGTCTTCACCCCAGAAATTTTTTAGGGATATTTCGACGCGAGAATTAGAGGTTTTCCAGATTACGCCAGAACTTTCTTGTCGCAACCCATTCCAATACAAAGACTTAGTGAGGCTGCCGGGATTCGAACCCGGGACCTACGGATTAAAAGTCCGTTGCTCTACCTGCTGAGCTACAGCCTCCCGGGAAGCTCGGCCAAGAGACCGGGACTTTCCAGGCAAGGGTACCTCCCCGCTCCCGAAGTAGGCGTATTCTCCGGAATCCTCCTGTCTAAAGTGCGAAATTCAGAGGTCTGCTCTAAACGATTGCCTCTCCAAAGCCCGAAAAACTCCATTTTATTTCCCCCGTCCAAGAAAACAAGGGGCAGCCTGGAAGGCTCGAACTGGTTGCGTTGTCGCCTCCGCCCCACAACTGCTTGTGATAGCATCATAATGCTACTCAAGCTATAGGAGTTGAAGTCCCCCACTGCAACCGGCTCGCAGTGGGGGATTGCCGCCGATTCAGGCCTTTTGGGGAGTGCCTCGATTAGCCTCACTCTTGACAGGCCAATTCTGTGGGTCTTAAACTACCAGAATGCTTCCTAATGAGTATCTATAAGGCCAGGCCTTTGAAACGCCAGGGCAAATGTGTCGTTCCAATCCGGAAAGGAGCAGGGCTATGGGGGGGATTGGGCCGGGCATACGGAGGGGGATGGCTCCACAACTTCCTGGCCGGAGGTCTAATGCCTTTGGCCCAGGGCTACATGGTTTCACGTTGGTGGAACTATTGGTCGTTATTGCGATTATTGGGATATTGATCGCCTTGCTTTTGCCGGCGGTGCAGGCGGCCCGGGAGGCGGCCCGGCGCATGCAATGCTCCAACAATCTCAAGCAGATCGGCCTGGCTCTGCACAATTACCATGCGGCTTTGAGGAGTTTTCCGCCAGCGGGGATTGGGTACGGCTGGTGTACCTATCCGGAGCAAGGCGCTGCGCCCATTGTGCTGAACGCCAATGGTCTGTTGATGCTCCTGCCCTATCTGGAGCAGCAACCGCTGTATGACAAATATGACCGGCGGCAGTGTGCGTGCAACGCGATGTACGGCAACACGGGCTGTTGCAGTCCTTGCACAGCTACAGGCATATTGGCAGGCGATGCGGTGGCTAGCGGCAACGGGGCGGTGGTATCCACCCGGTTGAGCGTCTTTTCATGTCCTTCGGACAATGGAGATCCTTACCTTCCGGCCGATAGCCCTCATTATGGCATCAAACCCGGAAGCGGCCTGCGCGGCGCAAAGACTAACTACGACTTCAGCACCAGCTACCGCTACGATTGCCGAGCCTGGGCTAAGGAGTCGCCCACCACCCGGCGAATCTTCGGCGAGGACACCGGGACTCGCATCGCCGACATTCTCGATGGCACGGCCAACACGATCGCCATGGCCGAGACGTTGTACGATGTCTATAACGGCAAGTGCGCCGCCTGGGGATACCGGGGTTGGGTCATGGTGGGCATTGACGTAGGTAATTACGGAATCAACCGCTGGGAATGGCCCGGCATCATCGCCAATCCGCGGCGGGGACAGTTGCGCAGTTGGGGCCACATGGGCAGTCTCCATCCGGGCGGCGCCCATGTGCTGATGGCCGATGGCTCCGTGCATTTCCTCTCGGAGAACACGGATTCGGTGGTGCTTCAGCGGCTTTCGACCATGGCAGGCGGGGAGGTGGCGTCTATCCCATGAAGATGCTTCCATACACGAAGTACGTCATGTTTTGGGTGCTGGCTTTTACGATGGCGGCCGGGAGCGGGTGCGGCGGGAGAGATCCGAACCTGCCCCGGGTTGTACCGGCTGGCGGCCGAGTTACCTTAGCCGGTAAACCACTGTCTGGAGCTATGGTTACTTTCGTCCCTACCGGTGCGACCCGGGGACCGGTTGCCGAGGGACGCACCGACCCGCAAGGCCGGTACGAGCTTGCCTCCCAGCAAGGTCGGGGGGCCGCACCGGGCGCCTACCGCGTAACGATCATGAAACTGGTCATGCCGGACGGCTCGGATTATACGCCCGAGGCTGGCGTAGGTCCGGCCGATTCGCCCGCCCGCCAAGTGCTCCCCCCTCGTTATAGCGACTTGCAACGCACCACCCTTACCGCTACGGTCCCTGAAGAGGGCAGCAGCAGCCTCGACTTCGCCCTGACGCCCTAATTGTACCGGTTCTGTATGACGCCAGCCGCTTCCAAATACCGGTTATATTCTACTTCCTGTTGCTGAGCGGTCCAGCCGAGCTGTTGAGCCATCCAACCGGCCGCCTCGTGGGCTGTCCGGGCAGGATCGGGCAGGTAATAATGCCAACTGGTCCGCCGGAGCATCAGGTCGTCCAGGTGGTAGGTCCATTCGTGCCGGCAGAAATACTGGACCGCTTCGGCGGACACAGGCGGCGGCAGAATGCCGCTCCATCGGGCATCCCCGGCAGATTCCAGCAGGGGTAGTTCCGCAGTGCGGCAGGGCGGTAAGCGTTGGCCCCATTGTCGGCCTAACGCATCCACCACCTCTTCGGCGATATGCCGGTAGGTGGTCAATTTGCCGCCGGCCACGTCGATCCAACCGGGCTGCGGCGACCGAATCAAATGGGCGCGGGAAATATCCGACGGCCCGCCTCGGCCGGTATAGATCAGCGGGCGAATCCCAGCCCAATTGGCCAAAATATCCGACTCGGTTAATTTCGCGTCGGGGAAATACTGATTGGCCACGGCTAGAAGATACTGAACGTCTTCCGGTTCGGTGCGCACGGCTTCGTTGGGACCGGTGTAATCGGTGTCGGTGGTACCCAGAATGAGCCGATTGCCCCAGGGGATGAGGAAGACGATCCGGCTTCGCTCGGCCAGGACAATCGCCGGACAGGCGCCGGAAGGCGAGTCGTCTGCTGGAGGTGTTGGGCCAGTTCCTTCTGGACGGATGTCCAGCCGATGGAGGTCTAATACTAGATGCACTCCTTTGGTCCGGCGCAGGCGGAGGGAGGATTGCGGCAGTTGTTCGGCCCAAGGACCGGCGGCATGGACAATAGCCCGGGCCGAAACCTCTAAGGCCTGGCCGGTTAGTTGATCCTCCACCTGGACCTGCCAGCCGGTGTCGGTCCTGTGGGCTTGGAGGACTTTCATATAATTGGCCAAGACTGCCCCGGCCCGATGCGCGGAGCGGAGGGTATCCAGGACCAAACGGGCATCCTGGGTCAGGGCGTCGTAGTAGGCCACTCCGCCGGTGAGTCCTTCGGGCCGAAGGCCGGGCAGAATCCGCCGCACCCCGTCCGGCGAAAGCCAGCGGGAAGGGCCCAGGTTTCGTCCTCCGCAAAGAAGATCGTAGAGTTTAACTCCGATGGCCAACTGCCACCGAGGCCAACCCGATCGGCGATAGGTGGGAAAGACAAACTCTAGCGGCTGGGCCAGATGCGGGGCGATGCGATGCAGGGTGCATTTTTCCCGACTTGCCTCATAGACTAGGCCGAGCCGACCTTGGGCCAGGTAGCGAAGGCCGCCGTGCAGGAGTCGGCTAGTTCGGCTACTCGTGCCGAAGGCGAAATCGTGTTGTTCGCATAGGGCCACCCGCAGTCCCCGCAGGGCGGCATCCCTGGCCACCCCGGCCCCTACAATTCCGCCGCCGATGACCAGCAGATCAAACAGCCCCGTAGAAAACTCCTCGCGGGTCGTCCGCCACCGGTCCGTCGGCCCCGTAGTGTTCATGTCCAGGCTCCATAAGCGGTAAATCAACATGCTACCAGCGATGGAGAAATCCTACAAGTTCCTGGACAATGAACCGGTGTGGTGTCGCCTCCGAGCTACGACCGCTTGGGATCGCATCCTGATGCTAACCAGTTTCAAACCATAGTGGTTGAAGTCCTACAACGCAACCGGCGCCGGGGCAATAGGCCGCCAAAACAACCCGGATGGGGAGAATTTTATCATGGAGGCGGCCTTGGAATCCCCCTTTTTGAGGGAGAAGGGAGGCACCAGGGCCTCCCCAAACTGGCAAATTCCCAAAAATCCCTACAATCGTTATACCTTCTCAGCCGATAACCGATTGGGACACTGAGCCAAGGACCGCCAAGCAGGCTGGGGGACTATGGTCAAGAACACCCCCGGGCGGTTTTGTTTTTTTCGACTCGGAGGAGACATGCCGATGCAAGTGAAAGTGTATGTGCCCAAAATCGTGGATATCCCCAGCGAATATCTGCCGGCTTTGGCCAAGCGGGCGGCCGACAGTTTGGGGGAACGCGCCCATGAAGTGGCAGCCACTCGGGGCCATCTGGTGCGTCAAGCGGTCCAGGACGGATTGCTCCGGGAATTTGACCATTTGATTGGCGAAGACGGAACCGTAGATTTGGTGTGCGATCCGGGCATGGAAATCCCTCTGGAACTGGACAACAAGACCCTGACGCTGACCGAACTTTTGGAAGCCCTCCAATATAAACGCACCTGGAGCGAAGTGAAATCTTCGGCCGAAGCCGCCTAGAAGAACCTCTGTTTCGGAGGCGTCTTGCGCCGCCGTCGTTGAGACGGCAGCCTCCGGAGATTTGGGAAAGCATCGAAAAAGAGGGCTTTCCTAGTGGTGGACTTGGAGGGAATAGGGGACGAGGCGGTAAAACGAACCATAGGCCTCTTCGGAGGGCGTTTCCCTTCCGGCCTCAGGGGGATGAGGGAAAACGGGATTAGAACGAACGGAGCACACCCCTTTTTGGACTTCCCAGGTAAATAGCAGGTTATGACCCCGACGCCAACACCCATTCCGTGGTCCCAGCATGATCGTCTTGGCGGAGTATTTGCGCAAGGCGAAAAGAAGTCTCCGGTGGCTGGAGGATCGGCTTGCTGGGGAGTGGTCTGTCGGGACGGTTCCCGGCGGGAAGCGACTTCTTCTCCCAAAAGGAGTGAACCCTCCGATCCAGGAGCGTCCGTCGGGGCGCCGGTTTCTTCTGCTTCTTCTGCTGGGGCCAGCTCCACGGGGGGGTGTATTTCTGCCCCTGTTGCCGGTACGAGGAAAGAGAAGAGCAAACCTATACCTTCCGAGGCTCCTCCTGCTCCGGTCGTTTCCTTAGCAGGGGGTTCTTCCGGGGCCAGGCCGAATCCGGAGCGAAAAACGCCTCCAGAGAGTCCTTCGGCAGCGTCCGATTCTCCCAAAGGTCAGGTAAGCGCATCGGAACTGGTGGCCTGTGTGGAACGAGCCGGTGTACCCACTTCGGCAAAGAAAAATAGCCCCAGTGGAGCCGGCGGGCGAACCGTAGAAATGCCCGCGGCGCGTCCGACGTTGGAGGAGGACACGTCCGGGGGAGAAGTGCTCTTGGAAGAGATGGTCTTGGAAGCAGACCAGCCGAACTCTGTCCGGCGTCCGGGAGTGGATCGTCGGCGTCTGTTCGAGCCGGCGCCGATTGAGCCGCCGGCGCCTGGACAGCCCAGTTTGCCCATCGGAAGTCTGGAGGCGTATTCCGAGCCTTCTCGCGGCGGCTTCAGTTCGGTAACAATGATCCGGGGCAAACTCGACCCGCAGCTCAGCCGAGTCATAGACGCCTGGCCTACCATGCCGCAGCGGACCCGAGACGCCATCTTGGCGATGATCGACGTTTCGCTAGGCAAACGCTAACTTGGACCGCCCGCCGATCTGTTTCGTCCGCCGATCCGCGCTATCGCTTTTGCCAATCCGTTTGCCGTCTTCCTGATAAATGAACAAAAGTTCATGAAAGGCGGGCGGTCGGCTGGATTATTTTCTCTGCTTCACGCGGGGGCTTGTTCATTCCCCGACCGGCGTTCTGGGCTACAATATATATAGTACGGAGAAATGGCGACGACACCGCCGCCCATAGCCTCCTAACGGTTTTTTGAAGCCAACATGCCAGCCAGAGGAAGTGAAGCGTCTCTACCAGCCGAGGGTCCATCCTGTGAATGTGCGTCGTCCAGGGGTGCGAGAATTGCTACGGGGTTGTTTTGCCTTGGCCTTTTTTTCTTGTAGGCGGCGGTCCTCGAGGGAATTGGTCCCCGGACGAGTGGGACGCCGAAGTGGCGCGGGTTCCCGAAGGCCGCCGGATTGGGTCTGGGGGCTGGCGGCGGCGTTGTTGGCGTCGGTTGCGATGAACGCCTGGGCCGTCGAAACGGTCCTGTTCCGCCGGAACAATCAGGAACAGACCATCGTAGGCCGGGTGCTGGTAACCGCCAAAGACGGCGGCGTTCTTTTGTTGGCCCGGGACGGTCTGCTGTGGGCCGTCCCGCCAGATGAACAAATACGCATTAGCCGAGACGACGCCCCCTTCTCCCCTTTGAGCCGAGAAGAATTCGCCAGCCAACTCCTCCGCCTGTTGCCGGCGGGTTTTGAAGTCCACGAGACGGCCAATTATCTGGTGTTTCACAACACATCCAAAGCATACGCCCAATGGTGCGGCGCCCTGTTGGAACGACTTTTTACAGGGTTCACCAATTATTGGCAGCGCCGGGGTTTCCAACTTTCCAAGCCGGAGTTTCCGTTGATCGCCGTCGTATTTGCCGATCGGAAAGGTTATCAGGAGTTTTCGCGGGAGGAATTGGGCGAGGCGGGAGAAAAGATCATCGCCTACTATAGTTTGATGACCAATCGGATGACGATGTACGATCTGACGGGCCTGGAACAGTCGAGCGGACCAGGGGCGTCCCGATCTCGCATGACCACCGGCCAGATCAACCAAATCCTGGCTCATCCGGAAGCGGAACGCACCGTAGCCACCATCATCCATGAAGCAACCCACCAGATCGCCTTCAACTGCGGGCTGCACCAGCGGTTGAGCGATTGTCCGTTGTGGGTGAGCGAAGGAATCGCCATTTACTTCGAGACGCCCGATCTGTCTAGCTCGAAAGGCTGGAAGAGCATCGGGGCGATCAATCGGGCGCGAATGACGCAATTTTCCACATACCTGAAGAATCGGCCTCCGGATTCGCTTCGGACGCTCATTGAAAAGGACGATCGGTTTCGCAATCCTCAGACGGGCTTGGATGCGTATGCGGAGGCATGGGCGCTTACCTATTTCCTGCTCAAACAACGCCCCAAGCAATATCTGGAATATCTGGAACGGATTTCGCGGAAAAAACCGCTCCTGCGGGACGAGCCGGCTGCACGACTCCAAGAGTTCCAAGCCGTCTTCGGTCAAGACCTTCAAACCTTGGACGCCGAATTCTTGCGATTTATGACGAAACTCCGATAAGCAGGCCCCAAAGGAACCCGTCCCCAACCGGCGACCACAAGCCGAACTATTCCGACTCCTTGGCCAATTGGGCCATGATTTCGTCTGGGATATTGAAGTTGCTGGCCACGTTTTGCACGTCGTCGTGGTCGTCGAGGCGGTCCATGAGTTTGAGCACCTTTCGGGCGATATCCGGATCGGTGATGTCGAGCGTGGTTTTGGGCATGAGGGTAAGTTTTTTGGATTCCGGCTCAATACCGGCGGCTTGAAGCTTTTCGCTCAACAGACGAAAGACGCTCGGATCGCAAGTGATACAGAATTTGTCTCCCTCCCGAGTAACGTCGTCGGCGCCCGCCTCCAGAGCGATCTCCATCAAGGCGTCCTCTTGGGCCTGCTGCTGAGAAATCCAGAAGACTCCCTTACTTTCAAAAATCCAAGCCACGCTGCCGGATTGTCCGAGCTTTCCATCCGAGAGTTCGAAGATTTTGCGGATTTCCGGAGCGGTGCGATTGCGGTTATCGGTGAGCACTTCGCACAAGACAGCGACTCCGCCCGGTCCATAGCCTTCGTAAACTACCGATTCGAGGTTTCCCGCGCCTTCCAGTTCACCGGTCCCCCGCTTGATCGCCCGCTGGATATTGTCTTTGGGGATGCCGGCGGCTTTGGCGTCGTCGATGGCGTCCCGAAGCCGGGCATTCAGATCGGGATCGCCTCCGCCCAGCCGAGCCGCCACGATGATCGCCTTGGTGAGCTTGCTCCACAGTTTACCCCGTTTGGCGTCCACAAGTGCCTTTTTGTGTTTAATACTTGCCCAATGGGAATGGCCTGCCATAAAAAGGTTCCTCGCAGGAGATAGGTTATTCGGTCCCATTCCGCCGAATGATAGGTTCCCCCATTCAGCGGAACTAGCATCTATTTTGGATCTTATTATTTATTCTCGCCTAGGAAGAAAGTTTGAAAAAGCTCTCCCACCTAAAAAGGGGGGCGGAAATAGGAAACGGGGCAACTTTCTGACAGACGGCGTTGTATGGTACAGATCGGCTGCTGCGCCGTTGGCCCCTCCAACGAAAAGCCATTCTCTCCAATTACCGAGGTTTCTTTTTGGAAAGTTTCGCGGTAGAAGGAGAACGTTTGGAGTGGCGAGGGGGAGTCTCTCTCGCTCCTCCCTGCCGGGATGAAGAGGGAACCGATTCCGAACTGTCCTTTAACGATTCGGAAGACGCCTTGGAAGAAAGTGGTTTTTTTTCTCCCTCAGACGGAGGGACGGAGAGACCTTTCGTTTTTGTTCCAGGTTCTGGCGTGGAAGAAGATTCTGTTTTTGTTTCGGCGGTTTTTTTCTTTCTCCCCCGGGTTTTGGGAGGTTGCTCCGGAAGCTGGGCAGAGGAGGCTTGAGGAGCTGTTTGCCCGGTCTGTCCAACACAGGCGGCAGCGGCGTCCCCTGCTGCCGGGGCAACGTCTGTCTTCTCTTGTCCCAGAGCCATCTCTAAGCTCCCAGGGGCCGGGCCGCTTCGGCGTTTCGGCAACCGATCTTTCGCCCCGGGATAGACCGCCGTCAGGATTTCATGAACCGCCGGATTATAGGGGTTGAGGGTGAAGTCTGCGCCCAGTTGATGCAACAGAGAGCCGAATTCAACGCCTTTACTTTTCGGTATGGCCCGTTCCAGCCCCGATACCTGCCAGGAAGCCGCCTCTTTGTCGGTCGCCAAGTCCAGGATTTTCAGCACTTCCATCGTCCCGGAGTCAATGGGGATGGCATGGCCGCCCAAAGCCGACTGGACCACATACGCCACTGCAAACGGACTGACCCCGTCGATTTTCTGGAGCCGTTCTATAGCCGACCCCAGGGTCCCCTTCCGAAGTTCTTCCAGGGAGAACGTGTAGCTTTCTTCAAAGACATGCTGCAAGATACGTTTGATTCGCTGCGCAGCGGCGGCCGGATCGGGTAAACTCGCCATGACCTCCGCCAATTCCCGCGCCGTGCTCACTCGGATTTCGTTGAGGTCGAAAAACTCGTGAAACAAACCTGCCAAGGCGGTCTCCGCCGCCTGATAACTGGCGTTCTCTAAACAACAGGCCCGGAGCAGATGGTCCAACACAGGCAGGTTCGGATCGGGAAAGACCGGTTTGTAGTATTTCCGGAGCACTTTGAAAAGTTTATCAAACTGACTGGCTCGACTGGATGGGGTCATAGGAAAACCCTATACCGACAGGACGCCAAATAGGTTAGGGACCTCTGAATGCCTGGAAGGTTACGAGTTCTCGGAAGGACTTTCTAAGAAATCCTCTGGGGGATTCTCAGGCGATGTTTCCGACGACGGAGGGCTTTCGGCGGCTGGACCGGAAGAAGGCAAGACCTGCTTGAGAATCTGGGCCACCGCGATCGATTTCTTCACCCCCTGGTCCAGATGGAAGGTCAACTTAGGAAGGTACCGGGTCTCGACCCGCTCCCGGAGCTTGGACTGCAAAAACCCCGCCGCACTCTGCAAACCACACAACGTCAATTGCTGTTGGGTCTCAGTGCCCATCACCGATACGTGTACTTTCGCCAGCCGAAGGTCCCCGGAAACTTCAACATACGTTACCGTGGCGTTCCGAATTCGGGGGTCTTTCAGTTCCCGAAGAATGGCCATACCGACCACTTCTCGAACGATTTCTGCCAATTTTTGAGCGCGGCGGGAAGAATCCATAGCAATTTTACGAGAGTGTCCGAGCGACTTCTTCGATCCGATAGACTTCCAACAGATCGCCTTCTTTGATGTCTTCGAAGCCCTTGAGTTTAATACCGCACTCCAACCCGGTCCGGACTTCCCGGACGTCGTCCTTTTCTCGTCGGAGGGATTCGATGGGGTAGTCCCCGATAATCCGACTGTCGCGAATAAGACGGACTCGGGCGTCTCGAGCCACAATCCCGGAAAGCACCTGACAACCGGCGACCGTGCCAATCCGGCTAATATGGAAGATTTGTTTGACCAGGACCCGTCCGAGTTCTTCTTCCCGTTGGATGGGTCGGAGCATCCCTTCGATAGCGGCTTTAAGGTCTTCGGTTACTTGGTAGATGATTTCATAGCGGCGGATTTGGACCCCGCGTTGGTCGGCCAACTGTCGAGCCGACTCATCCGGAACCACATTGAAGCCGATAATGACGGCCTCCGACGCCTCGGCCAGATACACGTCGGCCTCGGAAATCCCGCCCACCATGGCTTGGAGAATTCTGATCTCCACCTCCGGATTCTCCAGTTTGCTGATCTCTTTCCGCAGGGCTTCGATCGAGCCTCGCGTATCGGCCCGTAGAATCAAATTCAACGTTTGGCTCTTGTCTTCTTTTTGAACCAAGTTTTTCCAATTTTCCAGGGTAACCCGAGGCCGAATGCCGGCCAGTTCTTCCTGCCGGAGGGCCTTTCGACGTTGTTCGGCCAATTGGCGGGCCAAGCCGATGTCCTCCAACACATAAAACCGGTCGCCCGCCCCCGGCGGCGTATCCAGCCCAATCATGTGCACCGGCGTGCCTGGCCCCACCGCCTCGTATTTCTTATACGGGTCCAAGGTATCATACAACGCTCGGACCCGACCGTGGGCGACCCCGCAGACCACAATATCTTCCACCCGAAGCGTCCCATTTTGCACCAAGAGTTTGGTCACCACCCCACGATGTTCCTGCAACTCCGCTTCCAAGCAGGTTCCCATCGCCGGACGGTTCGGATTGGCTTTATACTCGTGCAATTCTGCCAGGGTGAGAATGGTCTCCAAAAGCTGATCGATTCCCGCTCCGGTCAGCGCACTGGTTTTGACGACTTCGGTTTCCCCACCCCATTCGGTCGGCAACAGGCCATTGGTCGCCAGGTCCTGATAAATCCGGTCGATTTTCGTCTGGGAAACCGGCAAGTCGATTTTGTTCAGGGCCACAAGGATCGGTACGCCGGCGGCTCGTGCATGGCTGATGGCCTCTTCCGTCTGCGGCATCACCCCGTCATCGGCCGCCACCACCAGCACCGCAATATCGGTTACATTCGCCCCCCGCGCCCGCATCGCTGTAAACGCCTCATGCCCAGGCGTATCCACAAAAGTGATTGGCTGACCGTCTTTGAGAATCTGATAGGCTCGAATATGTTGGGTGATCCCTCCTTTTTCGCTGGCGGCAATCGACAGCCCTAAAATCCGATCCAATAGCGAGGTCTTGCCGTGATCCACATGCCCCAGAAAAGTAACCACCGGCGGCCTAGGCTGCAACAGCGCAGGATCATCCGGCGCCTGTTCCAAATCACGGAGCTTTTCCTCTAATCGCTCTGGGGGACGAATATCGACGTTCAGATTCAGCTCCAACGCCAACAGCTCACAAGTCTCTTGCTCCAGCAGCGTGTTCAGGGTGGCCAACTGCCCCATCTCCATGAGCTTCTTTTGGATGGTGCGGGCCGGCGCACCAACCGCTTCGGAAAAATCTCGCACCGTACATGGAGTTTGCACCACAATTTTTTGTTTGCGAGGCTGAGAAGTATCCCGGCCCGTGTGGACCAGACGCTTAGCCCGCTGAGGCGCCTGGGTCGGTTCTTCTTCCTCTTCTGCGGTTTTGGCTTTTCGGCTTTTGAGGGCCTGTTTCCGCTTCAGTTGGCGTTGTTCCCGGCCACCCAGACCGGCGCTAAACTCTTCCTCTTCCCCCGCCGCTTTCCCGGGACGCTTCGGACGTTCCGGTTTGCGTTCCCCTGGAGCAGGAGCAGGTTTTTCCTCCGGCCAAGTGGGGGGTTTCGGCGGTCCCTCAGCCGCCGAAGGCACAGTTTTTGCCTCTTTCTCCTTTTTCTCCTTGACCTCTTTTTCTTTCACGAGCGGGCCTACAGGGATACCCATTTTACTGGCCCGAATCACATCCGCCGGAAGGCGTAAATCTGGCTTTTGCGGAGGGGGTTCTTCCGGCTTGGGGGGAGCGGGAGGAGGTGGAGGGGTCGGCATCCGGGCTAATTTCACCACGGGCGCCGCTTTTTCCGGCTTTTCGGGTTTGGCGGGTTTTTCAGGTTTGGCAGGTTTCTCTGGTTTAATGGGTTTTATGAGCTTTTCCGGTTTTTCAAGCGGTTTTTCCACCACCTTGGGCGGTTCGGGTATTTCAGCCCCTTTTTCTGCCTCCGGTATCGGAGGTTCTGGTTCCGCAGCCTTTTTGGCGGTCGAAGGACGGGCTAATTTGCCTGACAACACAGGCACTTTGCCACCCGCCGCCCCGGAAGGCCCAATATAATCTTCCCGCCGAAGCACCGAAGGCGAACCCGAAGCCGGTTTGGCCACCGCTGGAGCAGCGCTGACTTTCCCTCCGGCCGATTTCCCCCCGCCGGCAAGAATCGCCTTCACCTGGCTGACTTCTTCATCCGTCAGACTAGCTAGCGCAGACCCCTTGCCCGTGATGCCCGCCTTCTCGCAGGCATCTAAAATCACCTTGTTATCCACATGAAGTTCTTTTGCTAACGTATAAATCCGAATCGGCAAGAGGCGCCTCCTTCGGCAAAACGAGCCTTAGGCTTCGCACCGGGAAACCTATCTCTCTTATCTTTCTTACATTTCAACCGAGTGAAGAAAACCGCCTCCCCCGCAGGATAGGCCGGCTAGCCTGGCGAGAGGACAAAATGGTGATTTCCCTTTTCCCCATCCCCCTGGCCCTCTCACCCCGCGGAGAGGGGGCAGTAGGCAACCCTCCCACCAGGAGAGAAGGAAAGAGACGAAAATGCGACTCCTCCAGTCGGTTGAAATGTTACTCTAATGTTACTGACAAAAAACGCCCTTGGATAATACCAATGGGCAGTTTCCTTCAGACGGCTAAGCGCTTTCTATATGATTACCTAATTATACTTCCCTCCTCCCCTTTCTGCCTTATATTTTATCCCCCCAAGCGATGGCCCCCTTCGCTTCCATATAGGCCAGATATGCGGCCTCCTTTTGCCAATGGTCTATCCGACCGACCGACGGGCACCCCCCTAAAATACGGCTTTTTCGACATGCCCAGGGCGTCATCCAAGCAACCCTTCCTAATCCCACCTTGGGGAAAAGACTTTCCGGCCATTCGGGGAACGGAACTCTTCGGAGGTCTCCGTTTTCCCGAAGGATCATTCCGACTCCGGGGAAGACTGCAACGTATCGGCCGGGGCCGATTCTTCCTGGTCCCCGGCCTCGGAACCACTGGGCGGTTCGGGCGAGGATTCCGGCTCCTCCGAAGAAACCTCGGCGGGCGCCCGTTGTTCGGCTTCTTTCTGGCGGCGACGTTGTTCCTCGGCCAAGCGTTCGGCTTCCTCGGCCTTCAACTCGGCCTGTTGGATGATCTGTTCGACCTGGGCCTCGGTGAGATTCCCCATGGCCATCAAGTCGCTAGGTTCAATGACCGACAGATCATCGTAGGAAAGGAACCCCTCGCCGATCAGTTTTTCGGCCAACTCATCGGAAACCCCATCCAAACTCGTGAAGCCGACCACGGCTTTCTCAATCTGTTCATCCAGTTCTTCCCGGGTCATGATTTCAATGTCCCAACCGCACAACTTGCTCGCCAACCGGACATTTTGCCCTCGTTTTCCGATGGCCAAAGAAAGCTGATCCTCGCGGACCAAGGCGATGGCCCGACCCAGCATGGGGCATAAAATCACTTCTTCCACCTGAGCTGGCTGAAGTGCGTTGGGAACCATCTTTTGCATATCGTCGATATAGGGAACAATGTCAATCCGTTCGCCCCCCAGTTCATCCACGATATTTTTGATCCGATTGCCGCGGATTCCTACACACGCACCTACCGGGTCCACTCGAGGATCGGTGCTGCTGACGGCAACCTTCGTCCGATACCCAGGTTCTCGGGCAATCGCCCGGATCTGGATCACTCCGTCGGCAATTTCCGGAATCTCCTGCTCGAAAAGCCGTTCGACAAATTGCACCCGCGATCGGCTCAGGACCACGTTGACCCGGGTCCCTCTTTTTTTCACTTCACAGACAATCGCCCGAACCCGCTCGTTGATGTGATGGCTTTCCCCAGGAATTTGTTCCGCTTTGGGCAGAATTGCCTCCGTATTCGGCAAACCAATTATCAAGGCCCCCGCTTCGATCCGCTGAACCACTCCGGTAACCAACTGGTGCATCAATTCGTTATACTCGGCGTAGAGCGCATCCCGCTCCGCCTCGCGGATCTTTTGGATCATGATCTGTTTGGCCGTCTGCGCCCCGATCCGCTCGGCCATCTCTTCCGGCGTCATCAGGACGCCGTTATGCGTACCGGTAATGGTCCCATTCTCCCGGTTAATCTGAATGATGATCTCCTGGTCTTCGCCGTAATGTTTCTTGGCCGCCGAGACCAGCGCAGCTTCTATTCCTGCAAACACGATCTCCTTGTCGATATTCTTTTCCCGATGGATGACATCAACCATCCGAAGCAATTCGCTGGGATTCATCGGCTTCTGTGCTCCCCCATTCCATCCGATTTCCATTAAGGAGCTTTTTTAATCCCTAGCTCCCCAGTCAGTCTGGCCTAAAAAGTTCCAAGAGGCTTAAATGCCTTTTAAAAACACAATATCCCTTCTTCCCGCACTTGCCCACAAAAAAATGCGGGAATCTGGCTCAATCGAAGATAAAACTCGGCTCTTCGTAATCCTGTAACGATACCGGCAAATGCCCGGCCTGTCAAGCAGAGGAGGAGGTATTTCCCCCAATTTAGCGGTTTGCGGCCCGATTGAGTGGATTAGAAAAAAGGGCATCCACCGCGTTGCCAGCCCAAATGGGATCTCCTATTTTCCAGCTCAAAACGGGGCTTTTAGAGGAAAGATTGGTTTTGGGGGAGTGGGGATCGAGAGTCTTATTTGCTCTCTAGTTTTCCCCTCTGATTAGGGAAAACATCCCCCAAAAAAGACCTAGTCGAATAAGAAATCCATTCGCCAAAAAGGGCCCTCTCTTCCTGCCTACACATTTTAAGGGGGCGATATCACCACCAGACGGAGGTCCCAGAAACTGCTTTAAAAGCAGGATTCTCTCCAGGCCCTAGTCTGGTTGGTGTATTCGGTTTGGCCGCCTTTTTCGGGATGGTTTTAGTCCTTGGATTAGGCGTCCTGTTCGATAGGACAAGCCTTCCGAAAGGACAAAAGTAGGCTGAAACCCATTTTGGACTCTATCTTTCTCCCTTTGGATTCCGAAAGAATTCCCTGCCCCCCCGTTGGACTTTGCTCCAGGGGCCCAGGAATTTGGTACGATTTTCGCTTCTTTACCGCGTGTAATAATTGTGATGAACGCCAACATCCGTTTCTGGGAACCGACTGAGTGGGTCTTTACGCCGGGGCATCCGGCGCCAGCCGAAAACATGTTTGAACGCCATCCCTCCCCGATCTTTACCCATCCGCTGCCTTATGGGGCCATTGTCCATGAAGATGGCGTTCAGTTTGTGGTCTTCAGCCGGTCGGCTACCGCAATGCGAGTCCTCTTATATGACCGGGTGGAAGACCGAGACCCCACCGAAGTGATTGAATTCGATCCGGATTTGAACCGTTGGGGAGATGTTTGGAGCATCTTTGTGCCGGGACTCAACCCCGGCCAACTCTATCACCTTCAGGCCGATGGCCCTTATCAGCCCGACCGAGGCTATCTCTTCCAGCCCAAAGCCCGTTTGATCGACCCTTATGCGAAGGCTTTGGCTGGTTGTTTCCAACCCAACGATGATGGCATCATCCGCCCCCCCAAGTGTGTCGTGGTCAACGACGTGTTTGATTGGCAAGGGGACCGGCATCTTCGGCGGCCTCTGTCGGAAACGATCATCTATGAAATGCACGTTCGGGGTTTTACCCAATCCCCTTCCAGCGGGGTAAAACATCCGGGTACGTATTTAGGAGTGATTGAAAAGATCCCCTATCTGCAATCGTTAGGGGTTACCGCAGTCGAATTGATGCCGGTGCACGAGTTCCCCATCAACGACATCACCGGCCGACGCCCCCCCCGACCGAACTACTGGGGGTATGATCCCTTGTGCTTTTTCGCCCCACATCGGGGGTATGCCGTGAGCAAAGAGCCGGGCGCTCAAGTCCGAGAGTTTAAGGAAATGGTCCTTGCCCTCCACCGGGCAGGCATTGAGGTGATCCTCGATGTGGTCTTCAACCACACGGCCGAAGGCAACCACGAAGGCCCCATCCTCAGCCTGAAAGGACTGGAAAATCGGGTTTATTACATGCTGGAAGGCGGCGGCAAATACTACCGCAATTACAGCGGGTGCGGCAACACGCTCAACGGCAACCATCCCGTGGTCCGAGAGATGATCTTCCATTGCCTCCGCCACTGGGTCCACAATTACCATATCGACGGATTTCGATTCGATTTGGCCTCCATTTTGAGCCGGGACCAGCAAGGCAATCTCATCCCGAATCCCCCGGTCGTAGAACATATTGCCGAAGACCCACTCCTGGCCGACACCAAAATCATCGCCGAGGCGTGGGACGCCGCCGGCGCCTATCAAGTGGGGACCTTCGCCAACCTTCGATGGGCAGAGTGGAATGGCCGGTTCCGGGATGATGTGCGGCGGTTTTGGCGGGGCGAGCCTCATATGGTGGGACTCCTAGCCACCCGAATCGCCGGCTCGAGCGACCTCTATCAGCCCAGCGGTCGGAAACCCTACCACAGCATCAATTTTATTACCTCCCACGACGGCTTTACCCTCAACGACCTCGTCTCCTACGAACGCAAACACAACGAAGCCAACGGCGAAAACAACCAGGACGGCGAAAACAACAATCTCAGCGCCAATTACGGTTGCGAAGGTCCCACCCGGAATCGCACCATCAATGCCATCCGCACACGCCAGATTAAAAACATGTTGGCCACCCTGATGTTAAGCCAAGGGGTGCCCATGCTGCTGTTTGGCGACGAATGCCGACGCACTCAGTGGGGCAATAACAACGCCTATTGCCAGGACAATGAGATTTCCTGGTTCGATTGGCGCCGGGTCCGTCGCCACAAGAGCTTGGTTCGCTTCGTACAGGCACTGATTGCCTTCCGAAAGGCGGAGCCAACCGTTCGGCAGACCAACTTCATGACGGGCCGACCGGTCAAGCCGGGTGGACTGCCGGATGTCAGTTGGTACGGCCCAGACGGCGGGCCGATGAACTGGGTTCGAGGAGAATCCTCCCTGGTGTGCCTGTGGGCGGCCAGACCGAAACCATCGCCGCTTTCGCCCCCAACCCATCATCTTTTAATGTGCTTCCATGCCGCTCCCGAACCCCGCACGTTTACTGTGCCTCGGGCGGCCCTGGGGCTTCCGTGGCGACTGTTCATCCAAACCGCCGCCCCACCCCCGCAAGACATCTACCCAGAGCTGAACGGCCCGCCGCTGCCCGCCAATGGACGCATCCGCCTCGAAGGCCGATCCTTCGTCTGCTATGTCGCTCTGGCCGAATCGGATTGATCCGATCGAAGCGGCTTGAAACCGCGAAGATCAGAATAGTTCCGGAATACCTTCGGAATACCTATTGTCTTGTTGGCCTGATGACTTGCCCGTCCCTCTCGCCCCGGCCCGCTGCGGAAAATAGGCCCCCCGCGCCTAGATATGCCGCCCAAACATAGTTTAAGCGTCAGACCCGGCAAATCCTCTCTTGGAGTCGAGCCGGGGTCGAGCTTTGTCGCCGCAAATGCCAGAAACCGAACGGCCCTGGACGGACGCCTACTTCTCGGCCATGAGTTGGTCGAACTCTTCGACCGGCACCGCCGGAGCAGTGGTAAACCCGATGCCTGTCATTTTGCCCAGGTCCACAGAAGCCTGCATGGCCGCCTGAATGCTGGGCATCTCGACAATGCACACCAGGTCCCACTGGCCCAGTAGGGCATAGATGCCCTTCACCCGACCGCCCAGCTTTTCGATCAAGGCAGTCGCCTTTTTGGTCCGAGCGCCGCTAATCCCCTTCAACGCCTCCGGACTGTACTTGCCGAACATCAAAAACGTAGCCATCGTCAGCCTCCTTTTCCACGAGCACCTCTTGACCTTTTCGCCTTTCCACACCCAACGGTCCTGGCCCCCGCCAACGGCCAGTCCGTAACCTTTTACTTTCACTTTCCCGGAAGGCCCTCTATACGCCCACCTCCACGGGCTAGCAAGAAAATCCACCTCCGTAACATGTTAGCCGAATGCAGTACCTTGTCGCTGTTGCGTAAGCGGCAGTGAGAATCTTGGGCAAATTTCGCCCAAAAATAAGCCTCCTTTGCATTCGGCTGAAATGTTACCTACCTCCCTATTTCCACCCGGCCGCACACAGGTCCTTGCAAAGCAATTGGTTCGGAAAAGTTCCCATTCCGTTTATAGTCATACCAAATTACCCTTCCGATGAGAAGAGGCCCGAATCCTATAGGGGGACACGGCCCCTTTCACGGCGCAGGAGGTGAGGCAGAATCCGTTCATCCCTACCTATCCCAGGTTGGGACGCCCCCTTTCGGGCGACTGTTCCGCTGGAACACGAAAGTACCTCAAAAATGGCAAAAACTGGGGTGCAGAACCTTCCCCGAAATGTTAAAATAAACTACAATTCGGGTAAGAGGTCAGCCGAGTGAATTGAGTATCTGTTTTTGGGAGAAGACTATCCGTAACATTTTAACCGAATGCAGTAGTTTGCCATTGCCATTCCCGCGCCAGGCGGCAGTCCTGGATCTACGCCTCTCCCCTGGCCGTCGAGAGGCCGGCCAAACGACAGGTTTGGCTGGGTGAGGGGGACCTGGATCGGATGCTTTCGCGGGGATGACAAGAGAGGGGGCTGCATTCGGCTGAAGTATTACCGAAAGAAAAACCCTTCCTTCGGCGTCCCAGATAGGCCGAGGGAAGATTCCGGAGAGGTGGCTGAGTGGTCGAAAGCGTCGGTTTGCTAAACCGATGAGGGCGCTTTTAGCCCTCCGCAGGTTCGAATCCTGTCCTCTCCGC
>JAKPGL010000098.1 GCA_029550925.1 Planctomycetota bacterium | reverse complement strand
GCCGGTCGCCCGCTAAGCAGCGGGCGGTACATCTACCAGCAGGCGTTACGTGGTCGATTTTCTGGCCAGAAACCGACGGGTCAACAGTAGCCCGACCGCCCCAAGGGCCAACAGCACCAGGCTGGCCGGCTCCGGCACGCCTTCCAGAAGGATGATTTCGTCGAGCACGTATTTGCTCATCCCGTAGGCTGCCCCACCGTCGAAGATCAGCCGAACGTGCGTGGCCCAATGGTTGAAATCGCCCACCACCAGGTCGTTATGGAGCGCCGTGCCGGTGAAGCCGGCAAATTGGATCGGAGTGGTAAAGTTCACTCCATCGGTGCTCCACGCCACCCGAACATCGTCCGGGCCAGCCACCCCGGCATCGGCATTGTAACTGTAGCCGATTCGGATCTTCTGCAGGCTATATAGGCCGCCCAGATCGAAGGTGATGGTTACCGGCGTGGTGGCCTGCCAACCGACGGTCGTATCGCCCGCAGCATACGACCCGGTTGCCACCCACAGGTCGGCCAAATCGCCGGAGAAACTCCCGGCCGTCTTTAGATCGTCCTTAAACAAAGTGGGGTCGGCGTCCGGCGTAGCAGAATACGTGTAGGTAACTCCGAAGATTTTATTGGGCGTCAGTGTGCCGGTAACGGCCAATTCATACTGCCGGGCCACCTCCGCCCGCGTGAGCGGCCGGTCGTAAATGGCTACCTCGTCGATCTTGCCGTTGAAAGGATATTGGCTTCCGTCGTCCGAACCCCGCCCGATCCACAAGGAATTCGTTACAGTCATCGGAGCATAGTTTCCGGTCCTTGCGCCGAAAAGCTGGCCGTTGACGAAGATCCGTTTCTGTTGGGTGGCGGCGTCGAATGTGCCAACCACCTGGGCCCACTGATTCAACACCACCGGCGCCCCTACTATGTAATCCCATGAGCCTGAACCGTTGCCGGTCCAAAAATGCCATTTGTTATCCGCCCCCGCATAGATGATATAACCTTGGGCTCCTGAACCGGAAGTGCGTGCGGTCAAGGCAGACCGATAACTCCCCTCGCCGCCTTCGACCTTAGCCCACAGAGAGACCGTCAAATTGGCCGGGTGTAAGGCCGCATTGTACGGAACCTGGATTCGGTCGTCCGTGCCGTCGAAATCCACACACGTGTCGATGTCAGCTACCAGCGGGGTGTCCATCACCCGCAGCACCGGGCCGTTTTGGTACGTACCCGTATGCTGCGATACATTGACGGCATTATAGGCCGATGTCCCCGCCTGTTCGCCCAAGCGCCAGTAGGCAATCGGCCCCCTGGCCAGCACCTCCTGGGCATACGGGGAGAAGCTGTTGTAGTGATCCGCAATGGTTTGATGCTGGAGAGCGGCATTAAACACCGCCGCATTATCCACCGCCCCATTAAACCAGAAATTGCCAGACCCTTCTGAAGCCCCAGCGCCGAGCCGAAGCGGCGAGGCCATATTCGGCTGATACAAACTTCCCGTGGCCGAGGCCACCGGATGGCCGTTCACATAAAAAGTTTTTGTATTGGTGCTACTATCGAACGTACCGGCCAAATGGACCCATTGGTTCAACACGACGCTGGGCCCTCCCATCACATGCCAGCCCGGTTTCTGGCCTGTCCAAAATTGCCAAGTATCGTTGCTAGCGGCATAAAAGAGGTAACCTACTTCTTGGCTGGAAACATAGCCTCGGCTGGTCAGTGGGGAACGGTAAGTGCCGGCCCCGCCATCGGCACGTGCCCAGACATAGACGGTAAAGTCGCTGGGGTTGAGAGCTGCCGTGTAAGGAACGTCAATCTTGCCACTGGAGCCGTTAAAGACGGCCGCTGTGCCCAGGCTGCTCATGGCCGATGCGTTACCGAAGGTTACTCCGCCGGCAGGCGTGCCGTGGTTGGTGGATTTGGCGTCTTTGACCGAGCCTGGGCCTGAAGTCCCGGCCGGTTCGTCCAACAGCCAGTAGCTAACCAGGTTGGGATGATCAATAATGCCTGCCTGCAAGTTGCCGGCAGCCAAAAGCCAACCGATCCCGCCCAGACTCAAGATGAGAAATACCTTTCCCGGAGCCAAGTGAAAGCCGGTGCGTTTCATAGGTCGGTCTCCTTTGAAATTCCCCCCAGAAAAGACAAGATCTTCAAGCATTATTTTACCCCGACTATTTTACGGTTGCAAATTTTTGGGAATCCCTTTTGTGTCATTCCCCCACAAGCGGAAATCCAAGATTTCCGAGTCTCCCCTCGGTCGTCGAGATTCCATTTGGACCCGTAACTTAGGCTGTCCAGCCTGAGTTACGTAGCTTAGGCTGTCTAGCCTGAGTAATCCGTAACTTAGCCTATCTAGGCTGAGCGACGCGCCCGCTAAACAGCGGGCGGTACGTAACTTAGCCTGTCCAGCCTGAGTTACGTAGCTTAGGCTGTCTAGCCTGAGTAATCCGTAACTTAGCCTGTCTAGGCTGAGCGACGCGCCCGCTAAACAGCGGGCGCTACGTAACTTAGGCTGTCTAGCCTGAGTCGCTGTCCAGCCTGAGCCGGTCGCCCGCTAAGCAGCGGGCGGTACATCTACCAGCAGGCGTTACGTGGTCGATTTTCTGGCCAGAAACCGACGGGTCAACAGTAGCCCGACCG
>JAKPGL010000084.1 GCA_029550925.1 Planctomycetota bacterium | reverse complement strand
GGAAAGATGATCGGCTGCGGATTTTCTCCCACGGTTTTTAACGTCAATGCGTCGCCATGGACGATGTTTTTGCGGAGGATGTAGCGAACCGCTTCCCGACACTGTGCTTTCGCCTTGTCTTTGAAGAGCCGCGTGTAGGCTTCATCAAAAACGGCAAACAGCCGCTGCCGGCACTCCTCGGCGTTGTCTTCCAGGATGTCAATGCCATAGATAGAGGAGACGGCCAGGATGGCGTAGCGCTCGTATTCCACTTGGCTCTTGGCATAGCGCGATTCCACCACCCATAGTTTTCGGTTCAAGACCTCGACGAGGAAATTGCCCGTGCCGCAGGCCGGCTCCAGGAAGCGCGAATCAATCCGCTCGGTCTCCTGCTTGACTAGGTCAAGCATAGCGTTGACGATATGTTGAGGTGTTAATACTTCGCCGTAATCGGTTACCCGTTGCTTCGATTTCACATGCGGGTTCATTGATTTCGTGTACTCTGGTTAGAAAGGGCTACCTTACCCTATAGCACGAAATACAGCATCCTGAGTATACGCGGCGATCCTCGGCGACGCAAGCGGTGGAAGGGCCTGTTGCCAGATGGGGGATCTGGGAACCAAGAAAAGGCCGCCATGACGTACCGCACACAGACGTGGGGCGGGCCTATGCATTCGTACATCTGGAAGCTATCATATTTGAGCCACCCCAAGGCCAAATACTCGGACAGACGCCTCGTCTGCATTCATACATTTCGAGGGCTAGCCGTCGCCAATCGGACTCTCTGAATAATTATTTTTAATCTCGTGGACTGCGAAAACCGACAAAAGTGGCTTCCAAGCCCAAGAGGACTAAAAAACAGGTAATATTTTAGCCGAATGCAGAGGAGGCTTATTTTAGAGCAAAATTTGCCCAAGGTTGTCATTCCCGCTCTAGCGGGAATCCAGAAAAACAAAAACTCTTGAAAGACCTGGATTCCTGCTTGCACAGCAGCGACAAGGACTGCATTCGGCTAAAATGTTACAAAAACAGCTACTACCTTTTGTAGTATAATCCTCCCCTCTCTGGGAGTTGGCAAGCATTTGGAGAAAAGTTTTCCTTAATTATTATAGGGGGGCGGGCCCTCTTGGCCCGGTCCATAGGATCAAGATAAGATAACAGGACTATCCCGCCCGATGGGGGAGGCCGGGAAAAGTAAGTAACATTGCAGCCAAATGCAGAGGAGGCTTATTTTAGGCGAATTTTGCCCGGCACTGTCATTGCCGCGGAAGCGGGAATCCAGAAAAACAAAAACTCTTGAAAGACCTAGATTGGGCGCTTGCGCGGCAGTGACAAGGTACTGCATTCGGCTAAAGTGTTACGAAAAATCAGAAATTAAAGTAGGATAGGATATACGTGTGGAAACTCCAGACCGTGCCATTGTGATTACCGGGATAGGGATTGTTTCGCCGATTGGCGTCGGCAAAGGGGCCTGTTGGGAGTCGGTCTTGGCGGGCCGAAGCGGCGTACGGCGGATTAGCCTGTTTGATCCCAGCGGGCTGCCGGTGCAGATCGCCGGCGAAATTGCCGATTTCGATCCGAAGCCATTTCTTTACAACCGGAAAGCCCTGAAGTTGATGGCTCGGGACACCCAGTTGGGAGTGGCGGCGGCCAAACTGGCCTGGGAGGACGCTGGCCTTCGGTCCGGGATGGTCGATCCAGACCGTATCGGCGTGGTCCTGGGCGCCGACCGCATCTGCAACCCAGTACCCGAAAGCGAGGCTGCCTACCGAAACTGCATGGTGGATGGCCGATTCGACTTTTCCCGCTGGGGTACGGTAGGCATGGAAGCCAGTTATCCGTTGAGTTTCCTGCGGGTGTTGCCGAACATGATCGCCTGCCATATTTCAATCGGCCTTGACGCCCGCGGACCGAACAACACCATCCATCAGGGGGATGTGTCTTCCTTGCTGGCCATCGAAGAGGCGGTTCGTGTGCTTCAGCGGGAATGGGCCGATGTGGTCTTGGCAGGGGGGGCCAGTTCTCAAATGGACCCCTATGACTGGGTCCGACATTGCACCCTCAACACCCTCTCGCACCGACACGATGCCCCGGCGGGCGCCTGCCGACCTTTTGACGCTTTTCGGGACGGCCAAGTTCGCGGGGAAGGCGCCGCCGTGTTTGTGCTGGAACGAGCCTCCCATGCCCAGGCCCGTGGAGCAACGATTTTTGGACGAATCCTTAGCACCGCCAGTGCCAGCGAACCGTATCGACAAGGCCGACTGCCCGAAGGCTCGGCCCTTCGACGGGTCATCCAACAGGCCCTCCAGCAGGCCGGTCTAAACACCCAGGGGCTGGGCCATATCAACGCCCATGGGCTAAGCACGGTGGAAGACGATCCCCTGGAAGCCCAGGTACTGCACCAGGTGGTTCCGGAAACGCCGGTTACTGCCCCGAAGAGCTTTTTCGGCAATTTAGGGGCGGCTGGTGGGGCAGTCGAAGTGGCGATCAGCCTTTTAGGCTTGATGCATGGAGTGATTCCGCCCACGCTGAATTACCAAAATCCCGACCCGGCTTGTCCGGTCGAGGTGGTGCATGGCAGCCCGGAAGAATCGATCGGGCCAGTCCTAGCGATCAACTGGAACCGTACCGGCCAAGCCGCCGCCCTCATTGTAAGCCGAGATTGACCCCCTTATTCAAGATTCCTCTGCCCCAGATCGCACCTCCGGGGAATACCCCTTGTTGGGGGAAAAATTGGGGGGGTGGGACCAAGGGACATTCATTCGGTGAAGAAGGATGCCGTCCCAGGGGAGTTTTTCCCCTCAGCCGCCAGTAGCTTTGGCCCCGATGTCCCACTGGTAAGCGCCCAGCTCCAATCCGAGCAGGACCACCGCAACGGTAATGGCCAGCAGACTGACTAAAAGGATGACCGTATAGGTGTCCAATTGGGCGACCAGGCGCTCCCAAAAGGTTGGTTCAGAAGGTTCTTCTTCCTCTGTCTCTGTTTCGGGTTTTTCTTCGTGGATTTCCAGGGAGGGAGCGCTTTCGGAATCAGAGATTTCCATAGAAGGGGTGCTCGACTCCATGGGGATTTCCACGGATGCGGTTGATTCCCCAGTTCCTTCTTCCAGGGGGGGGCCTACCGATTCTTCGCCGAACAATGGCCCAGTCTCCATCCCCAATGGTTCCCCTTCGGAGGGGGGTTCTGGATTCCTCAAAAAATCTGGGCTTCCAAAATCAGCAGGTTCTTCAGGTCGGTTGGACACGGAACAACCTCCCTAGAGGGAAAGAGGTAATGGGAAATTGGGACCAATTTAGCCGTCTGGTAGAACACCCTCGAAGTTATCCTTCCCGCGTACGCAGGAAGCCAGGATTCCTGGTGTGCCTCCACCTACCTAAACGATTCAGGGGAACAGCTTCCGCCCTGATAAAATGCGGCGTCTGGCCCCATCCGAATAGGATTCAACTAACAAAATCCAGTATAAACTGGGTCTTTCTATTTTGCTAGCAAAAACCATGGGAAAAGAGAAATCGGTGGGGAGGCCCTGGAACGGATGGGATTTGGCGGGGGGAGATAGGCGGAGTAGCTATACTTTTTGTGGGAAAGATTCCGCCAGATTGTGGGGGTAATTCAGGGAGGTAAACTTGGCATGGTCGTTTTAACCGTTATAACCGGTATCTTCGCTACGATTGGATAAAGTTTCTAAAGTCGTATGCGCGAAAGAATCGAAACTATTCTTCGGAGACTTCTTTCTGCCTAGGAAGTTTTGCCATCCAAGGAAATTGGTGGCGGGAAGGAGAAAAATTAGGGGGGAATCTACATGCGTAGCAAAGGCTTAGCTGCGCGGCTAGGCAGTTCTATGCCTGGTTCCCAATGGGGGGATTCCACCTAAATAGGTTATACCTACCCCACGGATACGACGGATAGGGGCAATATTGGGGAGGAGTTGGGTTGGACGAAGCTTTCTCTATTTTACGGATTTTCTCTGACTTTCCGAAACCTTCTTGCCGATGTTCATTACTGAGGCGCGGATCAGAGGGAACTGAGTCCAGCCCTCCGACACCCAATTTATTACGCCCCGACCCAGGTGCTTGCGGCAGGTCGATTTCCCCCACAGCCGGCTCGAAGGATCGACAAACGGCCTTGGCTGCAAGCAGGGGTGGTTGGTTCCGGCTGAAACCTGTGGGGATCGCCGGAACGGTTTTCCACATACTAGAGTGATATCGGAGTGCCTGCTATGAAGGTCTTCACAACTGGTCAGGTCGCCAAAATCTGTAAGGTGGCCCCGCGCACCGTCAGCAAATGGTTCGACTCGGGCCGGCTTAAGGGATACCGAATCCCAGGTTCTCAAGACCGTCGTATCCCTCGGGAGTATCTCATTAAGTTCCTCAAAGAACATGGGATGCCCCTGGGAGAATTGGAAGACGAGACGACAGCCAAAGTCCTCGTCGTCTCCCAAGATCAGGTCCTACTCGAAAACCTGAAACGGGAATTGCCGCCCGAGAAGTCCTTCAAATTCGCTACGGCTGCTAGCGGATTTGAAGCCGGCCTTCAGGCCGAAAGTTTCAACCCCGACTGCATTGTCGTCGATTTTTCCATCGGTCGCACCGAAGCCTTGCAGATTTGCCAAAACCTGCGACGCAATCCCGAATTTACTGAAGTCGTCCTGATCGCCCTGTTGCCCGATGACGGCAGCATGTTGAGCTTCGACCGCTCTGCGATCAACGAAACCTTCAAAAAGCCGTTCGATGTGGCCTTATTGGCCGAACGGCTTCGGACTTTGATCAGCACTCGCAAAGAGCTGGTCTAAGGTCCTCACCTTACCTTGACCAATTCCACCATCCTTCCACTCGCCGATTCCGCTTAACCCGTCGCGGATAGACCCCCGCGACGGATAATTTTTTCTTGAGGCCCCGAATTCGACCTTCTTCCCAACTAGCGTCCGCGCCAAGGCCGACTCTGGGCCGCCTAGAATCTATGGAACTGCTCGTGGGATAATCTATAGAGGGAACATTTTGGGCAACATTTCGACCGAATGGAGATGCTCCGGGGATTTCTCGGCAAAAACTGTCATTCCCTTGCAAGGGGAATCCAGAATGGACAAGTGATGGGGCTCTGGATACCTGCCTTCACGGGGATGACCTTTTCATTCGGCGGAATGGGTAATAGGCGACCGCATTGGGGGTGATTTCCTGTTGAGGACAAATAGGGGCAATTCTTCGTTCGGCGGAAGTGTTCCCGATTTCTATGAAAAAGCCAGAAAATGAGTTGGAACGGCGCTGGTGTACGATATTTTTCCGGTTGGAAAGAGACCCTCTTTTGGGGGCTTCTTTTGCTGGGCATTGGGCTGGTGCATAGCTATTTCCTTCGTCCGGGGCATTTTTGGGGCGATGATTTCGCCCAGTATCTAATGCACGCCCAGAATCTGGCCGAGGGCCGACCGCACAGCCAAACCGGCTACATCTACAACCCGCATTATCCGCAGATTGGCCCGCCAGCCTATCCGCCGGGAACCGCCCTGCTTTTGGCCCCGGTCTATCGGATTTGGGGCCTGAATTGGACCGCCCTGAAGGGGACGATGATTGGCTGTTTGCTCGTATTTTTGGCCCTCCTGGTGGTCTATTTCCGACGGTCGCTCTCGTTGGGGGTTCTGACCGTGCTTGTGGTCCTGATCGGGCTGAATCATTTCTTTCTCGATCAGACCAATGCCATTGGTTCTGACCTGCCCTTTTTAGTATGGGTGTATTTAACGTTGGTCTTTTTCCAGCAAGGGGATCGTGGGGAGGATCGGCAGGAGCGGTTTCGCCAGCATGGAGAAAGCCGTTCGGAGAAAGAAGAAAGGCCCTTCGCCGGACGAATCCTGGTTTGGCATTTGGCGGCCGCGCTGGCAGCCTGGGCGGCCTTCGCTACACGAACGGTGGGCGTGGTTCTCTGGGCGGCCATCTTGCTGGCTGACGCGTTTCAGCATCGTCGCATCCGGTCTTCCCTCGTTTGGGCCAGCGGGGTGTTTCTGCTACTGGCTGCCCTGCAAACCCTGCTGATTCCAGGGACATCGGGCTATTTCGATCAGCTTTCGATTGATCCGGCTTTGTTAGCCTCTCATGCGGTCCAATACGCCCGGCAATTGGCCGCCTTTTGGCGAAACGGATTTTCTAAACTTCTGACGGCTGTGGTGGCCGGCATTGTCTCCCTGTTGGCCTTGGTAGGCTACTATCGAGAATGCCGCCGCAGGGTTTCGGTGCGGGAAATCTTTCTGCTTCTTTACGGGGTGGTCGTGGCGGCTTGGCCGAGTTATCAAGGATTCCGGATGCTGGACCCCGTGGTCCCGCTGTGGCTTTTTTACGCCTGGAAAGGCATAGAAAGCGATTGGCCGAAGCGGTGGGACCGGCTTCGGTTTGCGGCGGCGGTGGGTTTAGCTGGGGTCATGGCGGCCTGTTATGGGACCATGTTGTTGACCCGTCCCACAGGCCCATTGCCCGAAGGCATTGGTCGGCCTAGTTCTCAAGAACTTTTCCAAGCTGTCCGGCAGTACACCAAGCCCGATGATGCGCTGGTATTTATTAAACCCCGCGCCCTTGCCCTGCTAACCGGACGCCGATGTTCGGTCTATCATCCGGTTCAAGACGACGCCGAACTCTGGGCCTATTTCCGTCAGATTCAAGCCCGCTTTCTGGTGGTGGTCCAACGCCCCGAAGCCATGCAAGGAGCAGAAGAGCTGGAACGGGTCCAATTTTTAGCTGATTTCGCCGCTCGAAATCAACGCCGCCTTCAGCCCATTTGGGCCAACGACGACTTCGCCCTCTATCGGATCGAAAAATAGCCGACGAGTCGATGGGCTACTTCTGGCCCCCCACTTTTGCGGCCAACTCCTTCGCCGCATATTCGCTCCGGGGTGCTGTTTCCAAGAGACAACCGGTAGAACGAGAACCGACAGGTGGATCCACAGTCCAGCGCCGATGGGCAAACGTGGCAATTTCCAGCCGAACGAATTGATCGATGAGTTCTTCTGGAGTTTGGGGCCGACGGAGCGGCTCCTTGGCCAACAGTCGTTGTACAAGCTGCGCCACACTCCGAGGCGTCTCCGGCGCCAGCCGACGCACATCCGGCGCCCGCTCCTGGCGATGCATTGCCGTCATCTCCGACGGGTTATCTGCCTCGAACGGCAATCGACCGCACAGCATCTGAAACAGCACCACCCCTAAGCTATACAGGTCGCTTCGGATGTCCGGACGATAGACCGACGAAGCCCACTCCGGGGCCAAATAGGCCCAACTGCCCACTACACACCGATCCAGCCACGTCCCGGCATCTTTTGTCCGACGCGCAAACCCTAAATCCAGCAGCGTTACATGGCCGCCCGGTCCTAGGTGGATATTCTCTGGTTTGATGTCGCCATGCATCCAACCGGCCTGATGGAGGGCGTCCAAGGCTTCGGCGGTTTGGCGGGCAATCCATAGGGCTGTTGGCGCATCCGGTCGCCATCCCTGGGCCAGGCATTGGGCCAACGTCTTTCCCTCCAACCAGGGGGTAATCAGATAAATCGGCGGCTGGCGAACCTGGCCTCCTAAAACGGCCACCAAATGGGGGTTCCGAATCACTCGGCCTAAATGCAATTCCCGACGAAACATCTCCCGTACTCTGGGATCAGTCTCCCATTGCGGACGGAGCACTTTCAGGGCATAGCTCGGCAATCTATCCGGAGACGCATGGGCCGGACGTGCTCGGTAAAGATCGGCCAACTCACTCCGAGAGGCCAACTCCACCAAGTGCCACCCCCCAACTGAAGGAATTGACGCCGACTGGGTTACTGCGACATGCGGAGAATGGGGGCTTTGGCGCTCAGTTTGGCCTACTTGCAGGTTTTCCATAAAGCCCACCCTTCTGGATGTTCTGGCAGGAGTTGGGCGATTACTTTAGCCCGGTGTTCCGAAGAAAGTCCCCGAAAGATTTCAAAAGTCACGCCAAAGGTTTCGTCGTTTTTTATTACCCCGTTGAGGGGGGATTTTTAGAGAAGGGGCCGTTCGGCTCCATCGGCCCTCCGTTGCATCGGTTAAACCGCCAAAAGGGAATCGGCATTTCCCCCAGAGGTCGGGATAGATGGATTTTAACAAAGGCATCTTTCCTATCAGCCGAAAGGACCAAAAAAGCCGGATCGGTCCTGCGGAACTTAAAACTTCCACCGGTCTTACTAAGGGAACTTGTGCGAATGACCTCCAGGGGCTTGCCCTGCCGAAAAGCAAAATACCGGCTGATAGGCCCTGTTTCCCCTTTTTGGGTCAAGCCGCTGCGGAAGGATACAAAGCAACCACGTTCCAAGGCCCCGGCCAGCGGCCTGCTAGTGGGAAGAAATCTGCCTTGTCAGGCGGCGGTGAAGTTGGTACGATCCGGCCCCCTATTCGAAGAGGAATGCGGGCGTGTTGGGAAGGCTTGGCGTTAAAATCCCCTCTATAGTGGGCAATCTACTGCCCCGGATCGGTTCTTTTCGAGGGGGCTTACTCTGCCTGGGATGCCTTCTGGCCGGTTGTGCAGAAAACGCCCTGGTCCTGAAAGGACAACTCCAACAACTCCAGCAACAGCAACTAGCTCTTTCCCGCCAGTCCGAAGAACTGCAAAACCGTGCCCACGCCCTGGATCGGGACAATCAAGAAAAAGACGTTCTTTTAGCCCAAGCCCAACAGCGTGCCCAAGCCGCCGAAGCCCAGGTGGCTGCCTTGAAAGAGCAATTGGCCAGCCTCAGCCGACAACTGGCACAAACCCGCCAAGACCAACAGGCCGCCGAAAGCCGGGTCCAAGCCCTTAACGCCTCTCTCCAGCGCCGGGGCAGTGTTACTATCCAACCCAACAGCAGCTTGGCCCAGAAACTACCCGCCCTGAATCTGCCGGGGGTATCGGTCCGGCAAGACGGAGAACTGATTCGGATCGAACTCTCCGGCGGGACGCTATTTCCTAATTGGGATGGTCGGCTCAGCCCGGAGGGGGGGCGTCTGCTGGCAGCCGTCGCTCATGAAATCGTCCGGGACTTTCCCGACCACCGGATCGGCGTCCAGGGCCATGTCGGAAAGACGACGCTACCGCCAGGCAGCCCGTGGCGATCTCTACACCATCTCACCTATGCCGAGGCCATGACCGTGTTCGACTTCCTGGCCGCTCAAACCCCTCTTCGGGCCGATCAACTGGAAGTCTCCGGCCACGGGAGCAACTTCCCCCTCGTCTCCAACGCCACCCCCCAAGGCCAGCAGCGGAACCACCGCATCGAACTGGTCATCTACCCGGACAAAGCCCCGACCGCCGCCACCGGCAATCTTTGAAGGAGGAACCTTCCCTGAGGAAGGAGCTTTCACTATCTAGGGGCTATCTTATATCCAACGGAAAACATACGTATTGTAAGGGGTATGGAAATGCCACTTTGGATGCATTAATTTAAGCAAACGAAGATATTTTTCTTGAAAATCGAAACAAAATGTTTGTTTCTTTTTGTTTTTTGTGCTATCATTTTCGAATAAATCGAAATGAGGTTTTTGAGGGAGATCGCCCGATGAGCTTAGCAGAACGGTTAAAATGGGCGCGGGAGGCGATGGGACTTCGGCTTCAAGATGTTTTCCGCCGAACAGAAATTGGGATATCCACGTTGTCCGACTTTGAGAATGCCGTGCGGGAACCCCGGGTTTGGCAGTTGAAACGTTTAGCAGAACTGTATCATCGTCCGCTAAGTTTTTTTCTGGAGGAAGGCCCGATACCCCATCAACCCGTGATCTGTTGGCGCGAGAGGCCGTCTTCGCCGCAGGTGGAGGAAATTGAAGCTCAATTTCTCCAATTGGCCGAGCAATACCACCGTTTGGAAGTACTTTGTCAAGAAAGGCAAACCGAGGTTTCCCTTCCAGACTGGGACATCCCTCCCCATGAGATGACATATCCTTTAGTTCAGAGGCTGGCCCAGCAGTTTCGATCGCAAAGCCAACTGGATTCCTGTCCCGCCTGTGAGTTATTGTGGGTGTTGGAAGAAGTGTATCAGGTAAAAGTATTTCATCTTCCTTTTGAGCCTACGGGAACAGCGGCTTGTGCGTGGGGAGAGAGTTTCGGACCAGCCATTTTGCTTAATGCTCGGAATGTTCGCTGGCGTCGGAACTTTGACCTAGCCCATGAACTTTTCCACCTGTTGACATGGAAAACATTCCGAGGCAAATTGCCCCAGCCGGGAAACAAACCTTCTGAACAAGAGGAACGTTTTGCTACCTGTTTTGCTAGTAATCTGCTTTTGCCTCCCGAATTGCTTCAGCAGACGCTCGAAGAAGAACAACGAGCCGGGGGATTTACTATTCCAGCCATCTATCGGATTGCTCAACGATTTGATGTTTCCATGGAAGCGGTTATTTGGCAAATTCGGTTTCTCTATAGAATGTCCGATGACTGGGCGAGCCGATGCATTCAACAATGTAAGTATTTGAAAGATTTTTGGGAGAATCGGGCATCGGATAGTCCGCCTCGGTTGCCGCGACGTTATGAAGCATTGGCTCAAAAGGCCCTCCAACAAGGCTTGATCTCTATCGGTGTTTTTGCCCAATATATGGATATCACTCGACAGGAGGCTTTAATCTGGGCCGAACACCTTGCCGAAGCCCAGGCTTCTTCTTTGGAGGAGTTCTCCACTGGTGAGACGAATTCTTCTGGATGCAAATGTGATCATCAAATTACATGAATTGGGCGTTTGGACCGAAGTACTGTTACATGTACAAAAAAGGGGGTGGCGGCTTCTAGTAGCAGAAACGGTGGTGAGTGAAGTGGATTATTTTAGGACAGAAGAAGGCCACGTTCCGATTGATTTAACCCAAGATTTTCAGAAAGAATTACTAGACCGATTTGACATGGGAGCGGAGTCGCTACGGAAATTCCGAAGCGGCTTTGATCCATTATATGCTCCCGAGTTAGATCCTGGTGAAACGGAATGCCTTGCTTTTCTTGTAGAGAATCCCGAAAGCACACTCCTCTGTACGTCTGACAGTGCGGCTTTCCGTACATTAGGTCTTCTTAACCGTTCCGAGAATGGAATTTCCCTGGAAGAGTTTTTACAGCAAATAGGGCTTGGGAGGCGGCTCCCCTATCAGTACACCGAAAAATTTCGGGTACGTTATACTCATGAAGGCCAGCGCGATTTTCTTCAACGACGCGGCTTTAGATGAAATTTGTCATCAGTTTTCTTTTGGCCATTCATTAGGTATAGACTTGGATGAACTTTCTGAATCGCCTTCCCTCATCTGTTCCCCCTGTTTGTCGGTCCAAGATCATCCCCCGGGAAGACCGGCATTCTCCCCCCAGAAAGCTTCTTGCTTACGGGGCGCCCGTTTCCTCTCCGGGCCTCTCGATGAGATCGTTTTTGCCCTCATCTTTCCAGTGGAGGAAGGAAGAAGGGGAAGGAGGAACAAGGGGAAAAACTGGTTTCCGAATCCTAAAGGCGTTTGCCCGGCGAGGGATTCCTTGACCTCGGCCTCGCTTCTGGGCCGAAAAAACTGGTTTCCGAATCCCAAAAATGCCTCCGCCTAGGCCCCGTTTGGCTGCGAAACCACTTGGAAAAAACCGCTAGAAAACGCTATGATGAGAAAAGGATGCCCCACGCATCCGCGGGGCCAAAGTTTTTCCACCACGTAAGACTTCCGCCGAGTAAAAAGGGTATCTCGTTTTGGCAGAATGACAAGGTACTGCCTTCGGCTAAAATGTTACGTAAGTTCAAATAGGTTTTGGGTAGGGTTTTGGCGCCATGCCGGCGAATCTGACGCCATCGTATCTGAAAGCGGAGGAAGAATATCGTCGGGCACAGAGTCTGGAGGAAGAGCTCAAATGGCTTCAGGTGATGTTGCAGGAAATGCCCAAGCACAAGGGCACCGATCACCTGCAGGCCATGATCAAGGCGAAAATCGCCAAGGTCAAACGGGAACTCGAAGGGGAGAAAAAAGGCAAGGCCAAGAAGGGCCGGGGCATTCGCATTCCCCGTCAGGGTGCGGGGACGGCCATCCTGCTCGGCGGCCCCAACGCCGGTAAAAGCCAACTGCTGGCTAGCCTCACCCGCGCCCAACCAGAAATCGCTCCCTACCCGTTTACCACCAAAACGCCCATGCCCGGCATGATGCCCTGGGAAGACGTGTTCGTTCAACTGATCGACACTCCGCCCATTACGGCCGAGTATATGGATCCGAACATCGTTGGACTGATCCGTTCGGCGGACCTGGCCCTACTAGTGGTCGATCTGGGCGCTGACGAGGGAATCGAACAATGCCAGGAAGTGTTGGACCGGCTCAATAACTCTAGTTCCAAAACCCGCTTGGCCACCACCCAATATCTTGACGAAGAAGACTTAGGTATCTCTTATACCCGCACCTTTTTGACGCCCAATAAGATCGACCTGCCCGACGCCCAAGAGCGGCTCCAGTTGCTCCATGAGCTTGTGCCGGTGGAGTTTCCGGAGTATGTGATCTCGGCCAAAGAGCGGATCGGTTTGGACCGATTGGCCGAGGCCATCTTCAAGGCATTGGATGTCATTCGCGTCTATACGAAGCTGCCGTCGGCCAAGACGCCAGACCTGGATCGACCCTTCACGCTCCGTCGGGGACAGACCGTCTTGGACCTGGCCGAGATGATCCACAACGAGTATGTCGAAAAGTTCAAGTTCGCCCGTGTCTGGGGCAGCGGCGTCTATCCGGGCACCCAGGTCAAAGGCGATTACGTCCTCCAAGATAAAGACATTGTGGAAATCCATATCTGAGAGGCTCTTAGTGGACAGGGCCGGGATTGAACCGGCGTTTCAGTCCAGTGCTCAAGTCGCGATTGGTAGTCAATGGGGCGCAAACCAAATAGCGTGGCGCTCAAACCAACGTAGATAGAGCGCCAACCAAATCGGCTGGGGCACAAACCAATCCGGCTAGCCCGCTATATCAGGGTTTGCTTCAATCGGGCCACGGCTTTTCAGCCGTGGAAAGATCTCAAGCGGCCTGATGGGCCGCTTTCTTTTTGCGCCGCTTCAATGGGGCCACGGCTTTTCAGCCGTGGAAAGATCTGCGTTGCAACTAATGAAGAGTCAACGAAATGCTAGCTTCAATGGGGCCACGGCTTTTCAGCCGTGGAAAGTGTTTCTCTTCGTCCCGCCACAGCTTACCTCGACAGTAGCTTCAATGGGGCCACGGCTTTTCAGCCGTGGAAAGAGTTCTTTATTAGAAAAATTTGATATTATTGATCGAATGCTTCAATGGGGCCACGGCTTTTCAGCCGTGGAAAGCCTTGAACCGATGCCATGGTGGCTATGGTACAGGGCGCGCTTCAATGGGGCCACGGCTTTTCAGCCGTGGAAAGCGGACGTATTCTTTTCACTCTCGAACGGACTCCGCCGCTTCAATGGGGCCACGGCTTTTCAGCCGTGGAAAGCCGCATTGTGCCGCCGAAGCTCGGCCATAACTTCTGCGCTTCAATGGGGCCACGGCTTTTCAGCCGTGGAAAGTTAGGCATTATCGCAAGGAATTGTCGCAAGAACATGACGCTTCAATGGGGCCACGGCTTTTCAGCCGTGGAAAGGAGAAACCTCGTCGACTTTTTAAGCACGTACAAGGGCGCTTCAATGGGGCCACGGCTTTTCAGCCGTGGAAAGACCGGGGTTGTCTGGATTGACGATTCTGTAACATTTTAGCCGAATGCAGTTGATCTTGGCAGGGAACGGGAATTGGGGTATGACAGGAACAGTTGCGGATAAGCGAAGGAGTTCCTGTGAACCCATTTCCCGACATTGTTTTGGGTGGGGATTTGACCGAGGCGCAG
>JAKPGL010000038.1 GCA_029550925.1 Planctomycetota bacterium | reverse complement strand
GTGGTTTTCATCTGGAGTGTTGCAAATTTGGGACTTCCACCAACTTGTACACTACCGACCCTCAAAAATCACAGGATTTTTGAGGGACCTGTTCTGTGTACGAACACCTGAACTAGCCCATTTTGCAAAACTCCAGTTCATGAGCATCTATCGCACCCTGAAACAACCCCGGCCCCGATCCCGTGGCTACGGTTGTCCAAACCCTCTCCGAATACGTAAAAACAGGTAAACTACCTCCCCTACCGCCAAAACCACTGAAACACCTAACGTATTACCAAAAAGTCTCTTGTAACTGGAGTTTTGCAAATTTGAGATTTCGACCCATCTCGTACACTACCGGCCCTCAAAAATTTCGGGATTTTTGAGAGGGCTGTTCAGTGCACAAGCACCTGAACAAGCCCATTTTGCAAAACTCCAGTTGTAACATTTCAGCCGAATGAAGTTAGGCCTAGGTTTCCCCGCTGCCCACCGCGGGGAGAGGCTTAGGCTGAGAGGTCAGAAGGAAACAGGCGGCCTTTTAGCCCCCTCAGCCGGCTTCGCCTTCGGCTCAGCCGGCCTCTCGACGGCCGGGAGAGAGGCAAATGGGCTTCCCTCGGCTGAAGTATTACAGTCTCTACCTTTCCTTTCCTCTAGAGAGCTTTTTTATCAAACCCTAATCCCCATACAGAAAATTTTGTAACATTTCAGCGGAATGGAGTGATCTTTCTTGCCAGCCCCGCGAAGGCAGGTGTCCAGTTGTTGCCTGTTTCGCCGGCTAGATTCCCGCTTGTGTGGGAACAAGCCTGGACTGCCGCTAGAGCGGCAGGGACATGGTGGGGATTTGCCCAGAAAAGGTTGTGGGCCTTCATTCGGCTAAAATGTTACGAAATTTTTAGAACCAGAGACTACGAATAGTAGTTTGAGGAACAGTAACCACCATATATTGTATGTGTGTTGGTGCCTCAGTAGGGGAAACTAAAATAATCCGTAGCTGGTATACAGAAAGTGCTTTTCTTTTATAAATCGGTTTTGCGCCCAGAAAGGACAAAAGGCATGAAGACCACAGCGTCCCAGCAATGTCTGTCCATAGGGAAGAGCGTTTTCCTAATCAAACCCAGGGGCAAGGGTTCTTCCGGAAATCGTTCGCTCGGTTTGTGTGTTGGCATGATCATGCTGTTTTGGTTCGTGCTATGGGGGGCCGCGGCGGAGGCCGCAGGGTTCCGAAGTTTATTAAAATCCCTATCCGAATCCCTCGTAAAACAGTCCGACGAAGTCTCTACCAAGATGGGGAAGCTGTTGAATACTCTCCAAAACCATACCGATGAAGCGTTGGCCCAGGTAGGCAAGGAACTTCACCGTCCAAGCGCTACCGATGAAGTACTTGCGCGATTGGGCAAAATGGGGTTTCCCATTTCGGAATCCCTGCGAAAGTCTATCCATGAGTTAGACGATGTTTCCCGCGGTGCGCTGCTGGGACTGGTGGAACAATCCGGTGAGTTGATTCAACGATGGGGCAAATTGGGCCGATCGTTCGACGATATCGCCGAGGCCGTGCAAAAATGCGGGCCGGATGTGTTATACGTCTGTCGGCAAATGCAAACCGACCAAGCCCTGGAAACCGTCGTTCGAGGAACCCGGGAGATTGGGCCGGAGTTTGTTTCCTTCGCTAGGAAAGCCGACACAAAGACAGTCTCTCGGATCTCGGAACACCTGGAGGAATTGAAACGGGCCTGGCAGGACCCCGAATTAAAGCCTCACCTGGATGAGTTATGGAAGAATCCGGTGAAATATTTCGATGAATTGGGACAACCGACCAAACATTTTGAGGAACTGATTGCTCGTATCCGAAAATTACCCCCAGAAACTATTCCACCCAGGAACCGTTTCAGGAGGGGATGGAAGCTGGTACTTGGTATACCAGGCGCGGTTTGGATGTTCACTAGGCGGGTTGGCGCCGCTTTGGCCGCTGCCTTGGCACCATTGCTTCCTTTGGCCTGGCAGGGTGTGGTAGCGTTTGCTATACAACTAATCGTTCTTGTGGTTTTACTTTTTCTTGTTATTCTTATGGTGGCGCCTTGGGTTTTGCGAGTTGTTAACTGGCTACTATGGAAGCTCCTGCCGTTGTTAGCCAAACGACAAGGCACCATCGGCCAATGGGCGAAAAGAAAGGTGGAACAACCGGCTCCGGGAAAGGCCGCTCCGAAAAGATATCTTCCCCGGAGAGTGTCGGAAGGGGAGTTGAAGATCGGGCTTCTCGGGCTGCAACGGGTCGGCAAGACCACATTTACGGTCATGCTTACCAAGCATCTCCATCGGGGGATTCCCGGCGCCAGTCTTCGTCCGCATCGGGATGCTCCGGATTCCACTGTGCTTCGACAAATGGAAGAGGAAGTAACCCGCTGCCAGCCCACCAAAGAAGAACGAAACATCGAACTGGATCTTACCTGGCCATTTTTCTGGGAAAACCCGGATGCCCCTTCCCCACACGACGGCGGCCAAGCAGAAGGTGCAGAACGAGCCGGCAAGTTAGAAATGCGTCTGAACTTGGTAGATTATCCTGGCGAATGGGCTAATCTACCCGACAAACGAAAAGATTTGGCCGCTGCGCTGAAAGACGTGGACGGGCTTTTCATCATCATTGATCCGACGGATTTGGAAAACGGAGAACTAAAAGCCAGGTTACGAGCCCAACAAGAGGCCATTACCAATATGTTTGCCGCAGATCGGCTCGATCTGGGCAAGTCCTTTTCTCGATCCGTGGCCATCTTGATGACCAAACGCGACGCCTGGACGCCGGAGTTGCTTCGTCAGTTAGCTCAGCAGCATGGCAAAGCGGAGGATCCCGAATTACAGACCATGATCCAACTTGCTCAGCAACCAAGCCTGTCTGTGGAAGAATCGACGCGACTGGGCGAATGGCTGTTTAAACTGCTCTTCCCCGGAGTGTTCGACTCATTGCAAACCAGATTGGCGGAATCGAAACGGCCAAAGCGGTCCTGGTATCAACGGCTGATTCCCTGGTTTTCCCTGGACAGCCGACCCCAGTTGCGCATCTTCGCCGTCAGCCAGTTGGGAGTGCAGTTGGGCCATCAAGTGGTGGAATATCGGCAAAAGGTCCAGCAGTGGCAAGCCGACGGTCAAAAGGGACCCAAACCGGAAATTCAGTTAGACCTGGAGTCGGTCGATCCCAAGCAACTGGACATCCTCCAGGTATTTCGCTGGATGTTCAATAGCATCCCGGAAGGCTGGATGTGGACTGCCCAACAGCTTCCCAGAAGTGTATGGTGGTATTTTCCTTGGATATGGAAATGGTTTTCCCCAGGCCGAGTAGTGGCACAAACCCAAAGCCGTTTTGCCGGGGCGCCCTGTGTGCAACGAAATGCCAAAGTACTCCGCCGGCGGGCACGTTGGGCACTAGGTATTACACTCCTGGTGCTCGGAGGGCTTGCTTTATTAGGGAGCAAATTTTGTCGCACTTGGGAACTTAACAACTTCCAGGCGATCCTCCAAACTGCTCATACGACGGTGCGTGCATCCCCTGATTCGGCCTCCGAAATGGTGGGGGCTTTGGAACGCTGGAAATCTTCGGTGTGGGTTGCTACCGATTATATCCCTCAAGCCGAGGTTGCCCTCAACGTCCTGGCAATCTATCAGCGGATGAAACCGTATGAGGATCAATTGGGTTCCCAGGCGCTTTCGCTGGAGGAGCGTCGGCAAGCAGCCCAAGAATGGTTTAGCGAATATAGAAATCTTCCCACGCCGCCGGAATCTTATCTGGAAGAAGTTCGTCGCCTGTGGGAAGAAGTGAAAAGACCTCTGACCAATATCTGTCGGGACCTGACCGCCCATTTGCGAAGGGAAATCGACGCGTTATATGGCGGACGTCAATATGAGGAAGCCTATAGAACGATTAACACCATCGACACCACTCTCTCGCTGCTGCCTCCCCCGGAGTGCGCTCCATATCGGCAGGAAATAGATAACCTCCGTGAAACGGTAGCACGCGGACATGCCGACTATGTTTGGTCCGAGGCCAACAAAAAAGCCGAAGACGCTCTTCAACAGAATAAGTTTAAAGAAGCCCTGGAAGAAGTTGTCCAACGTGTGCAATTTCCCACACAACTCTCTCGACAGGACAAAACAGACTGGGAACGTCAGAAGGCAGAGCGACGGCAGGAAATCGCCCAGAAATGGTTCACCTACCTGCAGCCTCAAATAGACATATTGCTTAAAGAAGGCGAACCTACCAAGGTATATGAGCTGCTTTCAGAATTCGAACGAAACGTTTTTTGGGACGATTGGCCCTCCAGAATAGAAAAGTTCCAAAGGGGAATTGCCGATCGTTTTGTAGAGATCTCTGTCCAGGAAGCCACCAAACAAGTGGCCGCCGGGAAATTTGCCGAGGCAGAGACTATCCTGGACCGATGCCGGCAATGGATTCCACAGTGTGCCGTCCCACAGGCCAAGGAATGGTACCAGAGCTACAGCCGAGTACTCCGTGGACAGAAAAAATGGTCATTGCTCATCGAACACCTTTTAGCCATTCCGGCCAACCTACGTGATCCGGAATGGTGGGGCAAGGAATGGGACGAAGCATGGGGAACGTGGGCGAACGATTTTCAAGATCGGCTTCAAACACCCGGAGCGGACCTAGACTCTTTGGAAAGAGAATTAACTTGGGCCAAAACCCATCAAAATACAATGGCCCAGACAATCAAAGAGAAACTGTCGTCTTGGGAGCAATCACTCCTTTTGCGCCAAGTAGAGCAAGCCATCCAACAAGCGGGACAGTTCGTTAAGGAAAAGAAATTTGCGGAAGCCCATGACCTACTGGATCGCTTTGGGGGAAAAATCCAGAACTTGTCGCCGCCGCTGCTCCATCAGTGGATTGAAATGAAACTCTCTGTTTTCGAAACCGAGCAACGGTTTCTTTCTGCCGTCCAATGGGCGAGCCTTCTTTCGCCCGAAATCCATAATCAACTGAAAAAACTCTCCGAATGGGATTGGGAAAAACGTCGGAAAAAACTGATCGACCGAGCTGTAGACCTTGACTGGAGCCATTTTGAAAGCCAATTGAACGAAAATCCGAAAGAAGCTTTCCACACCCTTTACCAAAAGGCCAACGACATTACGACCCCGCAAGAGTATCAGGACGATTTACGTAGCCGTGCCGACCGAAAAATCGAAGAGTATTTCCGCTCCTTAGAGCAAAAGATCGCAGAGGCATTAACCAACAAACGCTATACGGAAGCGAAAAAAATCTTCGAAACCCTCCAGGACGAGCTAGGGCCATGGAGACAACTGGAAAAACTTAGCAGTCGCCTCTCGGCCGTCGAACAAAAAATTGCAGAAGCCGAAGTGGAAAATGAATTGGCCCAGGTAGAATCCGAGATAAAAAAAGAATCAGCCTCTTTCGAGGAACTCTACAAACGATTACAAAAGGTGCTACAACATCCTAAGCTTAAAGATCAGCAGCGAGCCAAAACCAAGAACCTTCAGGATGACCTCCTGACCCGATGGGAAGACCATGAATATCAAACTCTGCGGAAGTTCGAAGCCAACCAGCAATTAGAAAACTTAGAAACCGCTCTAAAACGCTATACTGACCCTAAAACTCCCTATTACCAAAAAATTTCCAACAAACGGTGGAACGCCGCAAGACAACTATTGAAGTGGTTCCAACAGTTTGAAGGTGTTCGGGAGTACGAAATCACTCACATCGAAGGCAAGGGGATCCCTAGGAATAACATCTGGCCACCTTGGGACTTAGATTTTGACTTTGCCTTCCGAGTTCAGGTAGGGCAAAAGGAGTATATTATTCCTGGCACCTATGAGATCGAAGGCGAGGGCACTGTGGCACTCCAAGAGGCGATAAAGTTATCATGGAGCCCGGGCACCCAAGTTACGATTGATATCTGGGATGAACAAGTGGGAAAAAAAGGTCACTATGTTGGGAAAATTTCCATTTCGGATAAATACAGTCTTATAAAAATTTGTACTTCTCCTCAGAAGATCGATGCCAGCAATACGAACTGGATGGGGCACAACTGGTCGGAAGCCCAAATTCGGTGGATTAGCCCCAAGATCACCCCACCGCCAACCCTACCCGGAGAATAACAACTGGAGTTTTGATAATATGTTAGCCAAATGAAGCGGCAGGATGCTCAAAGGTGTCAGACCGGTTGCAAATTGTCATTCCTGCGCAAACGGCAGTCCAGATTTCCAACCAACCTCATTGCCCGGATCGGGGGCTTTCGCGGGGATGACAACGGGGCCAAATTTCGCCTTAAAATAAGACTCTTTTACATGCGGCTAAAATCTGGAGTTTTGCAAAATGGGCTTGTTCAGGTGTTCGTACACGGAACAGGTCCCTCAAAAATCCCGTGATTTTTGAGGGTCGGTAGTGTACAAGATCGGGGGAAATCCCAAATTTGCAAAACTCCAGATGTTACAAAACAGGAGGTGCCTTATGAACATAAGATACATTATAGTAGTCGCAGTCATGGGGGTGCTGATAGCGGCATTTTTCTTCTCCCAAAATAACTCCCCTAAGGACCCCGACTCTGATTCGGGAGGTTCTCATCCCTCTCCTCCGACGAACCAGGCCACAAAGGGCCCAGAAGATACGAATCCAGCCAGAAAGCGGCTCGAACAGTTGTTAACCAGTTGGAATCCAGAAGACAAAGAGAAAAAGCTGGATTGGTTGGCCAAAGAGTATGGCTGGACAGCAGTCAATATCGTCAAAGAGCAGGGCGATTGGGCAGCAGAAGCCTTGCTGGCTTTAGGAGATGAGGCGGTGACAGTCATGCGGGAATATCCCGATACGTTTCACCAATTAGCCAAGCGACTGGGCGGCCAGACCGCCGTCAGGTTGCTGGTTTCGGCACGCCCCTATCTGAAACAGTTGGCCGCCCGAGGCAGACTGCCCGAATTTCTTGACCGAATCGAAGCATTGCCGAAGCAAACAAAAACCCTTGGACATCAATCTCCATGCATGTTGCCGTTTTTAGTCGTAGCCTACGGAGATCCCAAAAGCCCAAATCCTCTCCTGCTGGAAAAAGTGGAGCGGAGCTTGAAATGGTACCCGGAGATCACCGTGGCGTGTTTGTTACCGCTCCATTTAGCGAAAGGGTCCCATGGAGTCCAAGAGGTTACGGAAGCGATCCTAGACATCGGCGAAAGGGCCAAAGGGTGGATTGAATGTCGTGGATTGGACGGCCTTCTATTGGCAAAACAATTTCCCGAATGGGTGGATCAAACACCGCCCATGGAACTGCCTGTGTTTTTAGAAGCTCTTTCCCGCAACCAAGAAGATCTGCGAAAACTCCAACAGGAAGGAAAACTTGAAAAGGCTTGGCAGGTGCTGCAGACCGTGGCAGAGAAAGCTCGCAATTGCCCGGAAACCTCAGAATCGCCCACCCTGGTTCGAGATACTTGGTATGGCCTATTAACCTCAGATGAACATAGTATCCGTTTCCTTGTAGAATATGATCCCCGCGCCGACTTGATCGCCCGATGCCTGGCGGTATCAGTGGATCCGGCTAACTCCGTAGATGTTCCGTTGCCTTCGCTGCTGATCGACGGATACCATGCCGATCAGTTCCCCCAGAAAACCGGAAAGGCTTTCGAGGCCGTCCGGCGAGCCGCCCAAATCGGCGATCAAGAGCTGGCCCTCACCCTTCAAATGCTTGCCATGATGGCGCGATATAAGACCAAGGCTGCAAGTTCCTATACCCAACACTTGCTTCATCCTCTTTCTCACCGATTTCATGAACTTCTCTTGAAACTCGACCATCGGGTGGTTTTTTATGCGATGAAGAACAGCCATAACCTAACTCAAGCCCTGGGCCGTCTGGAAGAACGCGGCCTGGATGAGCTGAAAGAATTCGAACGGCCTCCGAGCCTCGCCGTACAATGTATTCCTGGATATGATGCCTACCAGTTGCTTTGGGTGATGTCCAAGGGATATACGCCTACTTGGGGGGAATTGATTTTCGGTATAGTAGACGTGGTTTTTACTGTTACCGATCTCCCGGGCCTGAAATTTGGGTTCAAAGGGGCGGGGAAAAAGACCGGCAAAGAAATCATTGAGGAAATAAGCGAACAAACTTCCAAACGGTTTGGGAAACAACTCGGGCAAGAAGCCGCCCAAGAACTTGGGCAGTTGGCCGCCCGAGGAGCCGGGAATATATTGGAATCTTCCCCTCAGGTGCTTCGGCACACCGCCCAATTAACCAATAACTTTTCCTGGTGGACCCGCTGCGCAGAACGTTCTGCCCAGTATTTTAAAATCACTCTTACTACCAGTACCAAAGTGGCCAAAATAGTTGCTAGAGAATGGCTTTTCGGTTTCGGGGGTGCCAAATCCCTAGAAGAGCTTGCCCAAATGGCTTCCCAATCTCCCGATACCGAGCTATTCGCCCAAAAGATCCTGGAATGTCTTCAGTGGCTCGAGGAAAAGCCCGTCAAATAATTCCGATATTTGTACAGCCGAATGCAAAGGTGGCTTATTTTAAGGCGGAATTTACCCGGCGTTGTCATTCCCGCTGTAGCGCGAATCCAGAAAACAAAACCTCTTGAAAGACCTGGGGGTCTGCTTGCGTAGCAGTGACAAAGTACTGCATTCGGCTAAAATGTTACCAGTTAAGAAACATCTTTCCGGACCTTGACGGCGGTTTTCGCTAGCTGGTTGCCAGAGCTTGCTGTAAATGCGTCACAAATTTCTTAATTGCGTCGAGCTCCTCGTCAATCCGGCTTACAATTGCTCGTTGGACCTCTTCGCGAAACTTTGTCAACCGTTCCCTCAGCTCTTCCGCGAGCTTTCCTTCGGCCTCCGTCCGAAAACGATCAAGTTTCTCAAGTATTTTCTTCCATTTCTCGGGAGAAAGTTTTGCCGTGCTCTCCCCGGTAAGCGCACTTCCTATAAGCAGTCCTATCACAGCCCCCGCTATTCCTCCTATCGTTCCTCCAAGATACCATCCAAGATACCATCCAGGATACCATCCCAAGGCCCATCCAAGGCCGCCTAATAACAGGAGTTTTGCAAAATGGGCTTGTTCAGGTGTTCGTACACTGAACAAGACCCTCAAAAATCCCGTGATTTTTGAGGGTCGGTAGTGTACAAGATCGGGGGAAATCCCAAATTTGCAAAACTTCAGTAATAAGCATCCTATACCAAAATCTTCATTCAGAATGGGGCCCGGATATGGAATTTTTCCTATTTCTTCTTTACTTACGGACAATTTGTCCGTGGAAGGAATAACTTTATGTTTTTGGAACCATTCTGTAAAAAGTTCCATATATCGCTCAAAGAATACTGCCAGCAACTTGGCTAATCGTTCTTCAGCAATTTGCTTCAACTTTGGCTGAAAAGAATCCCAAGCACTGGAGACACGTTTTTCAAACTCTTCTCGAGAACCCCCATATTTCCGGAAGTCTGCACATATAACCTTAACCCGATCATCGAAAAAATCATAAATAGCGTCTCGGCTTATCTGTTGAACGGTCTCATCCAGAAGATTCTGAAATTCTCGGCGGCGATTTTCTGAAAATTCATTCTTTTCTTGAGAAAGCTTATCGGCCTCTATTTGTAATCTACTTATCAGTCCCGGCAGCAAGGCGATGCCTTCCCCAATGGCCACATAAGGGCGCAGCGCTCGCATAATTCCTCTCTCTTCAATCCCCAGGACTTCTTTTACGATTTCCGGAACAAATGGCCATAAACTGCTCCCGCCCGCAAGAATCACAACCTCAATGTCACTTTTGTTCCGGTTGTGTTTTTGTAATCCTTCCTTTAAGCAATCCCGAAACCAAGCCAGAAGATCAACAGGGCCGTGGCTCTGATAGAAAGGGGAATCCTTGACCCCTAACTCGACGAGGTATCGTCGAAACGTTTCCGACGGAGAATAATGTTTGGCTCTATGGAGGAATTCATCCCAGGTCATGTTTTTCAGGAAACCATAACTCCCTTGGTGGGTAACCACCATTTTGCACCGCACCGGTTCGTTTCTGTCCCTTGCCATGGCATTCGAAAAATCTTCTTTGATCTGTCGACATACGTAAAAATGGACATAGAATTCGTCGCCGTTTTTCTGCATTTGTGGTAGAGCATTGGGATTTTGATCTAGAAACCATTGGAAGAAAAGGTCGTCGAAAAGGCGACCTCCCAAATTCATGTCTCCCCAAGAATGGAGGACCCGTCCGCGAAGGAGGAAGGCAAAATCGCAGGTGCCTCCCCCAAAGTCAATCAGTAAAATACCCTTTTGTGCATCACGAACAGAAATATCCTCGTGGAATATATGATCTACCAGAGCTCCAATAGGCTCTTCGAGCATGTTGATGGTTCCATAATCTGCCCGGCGGGCCGTCTCGGAAAGGGCCTCACGATAATCCTTCTCCGCTTCGCTAGGAATGCCAAAAATGACCCGATACTGTTTCGGGTCAATATGTAAATGTCGAGTACGACACTCTTCTAAAACAACTCTCAGAAAATCCTGAGTTATTCGTCTTGCCTCTTCACTTCTCCCAAGTTCTGGTTTAAATTGAGTATGTAGTTTATATTGGTATTCTTTTCTTTCTGCCTCGGTCGCCTCGCCATATTCGTGGAGAGCCTGATCTCCTATGAGTGAACGTTTTCCTTTTCGATATAAAATAGCCGTGGCCAATCCATCTCGGCCGGTTCCAAGATCTATTCCCCGAGGGGAAAGTGATTCCAAGGAACAAATGGAGTAATAAGAATTTGTTGTCCCAAAATCGATGCCTAATACTGTATCGTCCGGCATGGTTAACTCCTTTTACGATCTTTACGAACGAGACCTTTTTTAATTACGTTTCCCTCACGAATTACTGGCGAACGTTCTACGATTACCCGATCTCCTGGTTCTACTTCTCCAAATGTCTCATATTTCTCATAAGACTCGGTTTGCCAAACAAATGTATCTGGCTCATCGACCGTAATTCCCCTTTGTGTAAATGCTGCGATGACTTCTTCGATCCCCTCTGGTAAATCTTCTGGCGGAAGTCTTCGGAGCTCTGTCAACTTCTGGGCGATCTCTCCTAACAGATCTTCCCAAGAAGGTGTTTGTGTTTTTCCCTTTTGTGTTTCTACCAATATCCCTATGGTCAATATAGCAACATCAAACCACTGCATCATCACACTCCGAACCGCTACGAGTGAGCGATCCTTCGCTAACTTCCGCTCTAAGCGAACCCGGGACAACAAAATAATTATTAGAAGTATATAGAGCCCGATCCTTTTGAGAGGCGTATATATTTGGGTATAGCTCCAAACTCTTTTAGCGGTGCTGATGATTTTTCGGAAGGAGAAATCCTTCGCCAAGTTTAAAATCTCAACGACTACTGCTACCCCCAAAGTCGTTTGGATAATGCGCCGTACCCAATCATGATATGCCGCATGCCATACCACCAATATTCCAATTACAGGTCCCACCAAGGCGCCCAAAAAAAGTCCCGTAATCGGCTCCCCCAATGCTACTCTTACCAGAAAATCCAAGACCAGCATTCCCAATAAACAGCCGAAAATTCCCCAAACCACAATCCAACATAGGGGGAGTCGCTCCTCATAGAGCAACAGATCTGATAGTTTCGGCAGAGGACAGTGTTTCCGAACGGCCCATTTGACAGATTCGGCAAACTCAGAGTTTGGCAGGGGACCGCCGTAAATTGCTTCTACCCATTGGTTGTCGATTTTGCTTTCGATCAGTCGGGCCACAGCATATTCGGCGTCTTGAATGACAGATTCGCTGGGGTCTGGAGAAGTTCCCAGTTTATTTGCATATTCTTCCACAATGGCATCCAGCAACTTCTCCCGCAAAGGTTCACAGGCTTTTCGCCATTCCTGTAACTTTTGTTCGGTGTTTATCATACTGGCGTCTCTTCTTTAGCAAGAAGCTTGGCCTACTTCTCGGACTTTAAATTACTAACTAAAGTTTTGCAAAATGGACTTGTTCAGGTGTTCGTACACTGAACAGGTCCCTCAAAAATTCCGAGATTTTTAAAGGTCGATTAGTGTACAGGATCGGTGGAAATCCCAAATTTGCAAAACTCCAGTTACCAACTAAACTCCTCCAGCTGTCCAAATGTTGTTTTTTTGTAACGGAAGCTCTGAATAATTCCCATTTTTACCTTGTGGCCTTCGAAAACAGGCGAAAGGAGCTTTCAAAGCCCACGAGGACTAAAAAACACCCATTGCTGACTTCGTAGTATAATCACCCCCCCGGCGCTGTCAAGCATGTAGAGACTGCTGGAGTTTACCCAGAGTTGATTTCGTAGGGATGTGCGAATTGGCCGGAATTTACGGTGATTGCCCAGGTCAGGTCGCTTTGGACCGCCCAGCTCGGATCATACCAACCCGCTCGAGTGCTAGCACGGACGACATCCCGGCGGTAACCCGAAAGATGAGCGAATTTTAGCTTCTGCCCGGTATTTGGCGATCATCCCACACTGGGTAAACTCCAGTTGCAAAAGACCCCAACGGAAGAAAAAGAATCTTGTTCTTTGGCCTAGATGGAAAAAGATACACTATCCGACTAGGCAAGTGTGAAATGCGTGAAGCCAGTTACGTCAAGACGAAGATTGAAGCGATTCTTGCGGCCAAGAAGGTGGGCCTGCCCGTCCCATTGGAATGCGCCGAGTGGCTCGGCTCTTTGGCTTCCGACCTGTACGATCAACTGGCCTCCACCGGCCTAGTCCCCCCGAAACCCCGGCTGATGGTGGCCGAGTACCTGGACGGATGGCTTGAGGAGAGAAGAAAATTAGGATCGAAACCGGCCACCATTACAGCTTTGAAAGTCGGTATTGCCAAGCTCCGAAAGATGTTTGGTTCCCGGCCATTGGATTCTATCAATCAAGAGGACGCGTTGGCGTATGTGGAGCGGCTCATAGCCGACGGCCTGAGCAAAGCCACCATTGCCCGGCGGATTCAGCATGCCCGTCATGCCTTTATGGATGCCGTCCGAAAAGGACTAGTTGTCCGAAATCCGTTTGAACACGTTCGTGTTTCGGTGGGAGATGTAAGCCAGCGAAGGATGTATATCCCTTCGAAGTGGTGGAAAAAGTGCTTGAGGCCTGCCCGAACATCTATTGGCGGCTCCTGGTGGCTTTGGCCCGTTTCGGCGGTCTGCGTATCCCATCGGAACCTTTCTCTTTGCGATGGCTCCACGTGGACTTTGTCAAAAACCAGCTTACGGTGCCAAGTCCGAAGACAGAAACCAGCGCCAAGGCATTTCGAGTTATTCCAATCAATAAGGCCCTCCGGCCTTACCTGGAAGAGGCCAGGCAGCTAGCCCCCGAAGGGGCAGACTACATTTTCCCAGAGCAGTGGCGGAAAAAAGCACAAGGGCCTAATGGCTGGATCAACTGCAATTTGCGGACTCAGTTTGAGCGGATTATTCAAAAGGCTGGTTTGGAAGGTTGGCCGAAACTTTTTCAAAACTTGAGAAGCAGTTTTGAGAGCGACTTGGCCGCGGTGTTTCCTTTAGGGGTAGTAACTAAGATTTTGGGCAATACCCCTTCAGTGGCTTTGCGCCATTACATCGATCCGACAGAAGCGGCATTTCAGCAGATGATCGATTGGCAGCCGCCCCGGAAAGGCGCAGATTCCAGCGCAGCAAAAGCGCAAAAAGCGGCTCTGCAAGAGGGTTGCAGGAAAAGCGGCGTTGTGCAAGATTTTCCCCAACCTTTTGCGGATTATCAGGTTACGCATCCTCTTGCACAAGTCCGCTCTATGATGCACAATTGTCAAGTGGGCGGCGCGCGATTCGAACGCGCGACCTCCACCGTGTGAGGATGGCGCTCTAACCAACTGAGCTAGCCGCCCGTTTTCTATTGATATTATTGATTTTGGATAACAAACAAAACCACCCAGCCCTCAAAAGACCCTAAAAATCCGTAACATTTTAGCCGAATGCAGTACCTTGTCATCCCAGCGAAAGCGGGAATCTAGGCTTCTTGCAGCCTCTGCTTGGGAGGAATAACAAAGTAGCCGCCTCATAGGACCCTGGATGGAGAGCTTTCGCGAGAATGACAATCCTGGGGAAATTTCGCCCTAAAATAAACCTCCTTTGCATTCGGCTGACATGTTACAAAAATCCGATATTGGTCCGGCCGTCTGGTGGAATTGGTAATTATTCCCCTTTTCGATATCGGCTTGGGGGAGGGGAATGGAGACCCTCTAATAAAGTGAAATCCCGGAAGATATCGACAGACCTCCCATACCCCGCAAAGGGTATGGAAGATGGTCTTTCCGGTGGATGCTCTTATTCCTTTATCTGATATCTAAAATACCGTAATTGCTCCGATAAGGGAAGGGGGATGTCCCGAGCCGGTTGCGGTGTGGCGTAAGGTGCGGGCGTTTGGGGGGTTAGGGAGAGGATGAGCTCCTCGCAGGTACACCAGTGGAGTCCGGAAAATTCCGCCTGTTACACGCCAAACGGCCAAAAAATCGCGATTTTTACATCCCAGCCCCTTGGACGGCGTATTCGTTGCGATATGTCTTGGGGCGGTATCTCGTTTTTCCAAGCCATCTTCCCTGGAGTCGAGCCGGTGGCGTGGTCGCCTCTGATCAAAAACAGCCGCGTCTGTAAGGAAGCGACCTTTTGCCGCTCCGGGGGAGAGTGGGGAGTAGAGAGGCCCGGTATGCTTTCCGGGGGGCTTGACAGGGACGGGAGGATTAGCTATACATACGTATAAACTCCCCGAGGACCGTCCCGATGCACAAGCTGGTAAGCGACAATCTCCGGCGGCTGATGGCCCAGCAGGGGACCTCGGCGGCTGAGCTTGGCCGACGCACCGGGCTGGATCGCCGAACCATCCGGGGCCTATTGGCCGGTTGCAAACGTCCCCACTGGCGCACGTTGCACCGATTGGCCGACGGCCTGGGCGTGTCGGCCGACCAACTGTTCCTCCCACCTGCCCAATGGCATTACCAGCGCCTGGATCGGCAGAGCAACCCGGCCGTGGCCGAACTGATTGCGGAGCGGCCAGAGCTATTTCAGGGCTGGAGCGAAGGCGATTTTGACGAGTTGTTTAGCCGGGTGGGCGCCGGCGGCCCCCTCACCCGCTACGGCGCACTACGGGCTGTCGAACAGATGAATCGCAACCGGCGCACCCATGAACAATTGGCCCTCCTGTTGGAAACCAGTTATGCGGAGCTGGTCCGGAGGGTCATCGAAGGCCTCTATAGCGCTGTGGCGGAAGACCCTCACGACCAGGACGGTTCCCTTCGCCCCGAATCCAACGAGCCGCCAGAACCAGCTACCCCGTTGCTCTCGGTCGGAAAATTACCCAGGCGATCCAGGAGGAGTTGCCGATTCCGGGGCAAGCAGGCCCGCGGCGCCGGCGGCCAGCAGGGCGGCCAGGGTCAGGGCGGCGGTTTCGGTCCGGAGGATGCGGGGGCCTAGGCCGAGTAGTTGCCAACCGGCCGATTGGGCGGCGGCTAGTTCGGCGTCGGTCCAGCCGCCCTCCGGCCCCACGGCGACCGCCCAGAGGGGTTTGGTGGGCGGGGTCGGCGCCACGCCCGGTGGAATCGCCGGTAGTCCAGGCAACCCTATGCCGTTGGGCAGTTGGTTGGGGGTCTGCAAGCGGCTGGATTCTGGCCAGGCTGTGGGGCCAGAAGGATGGGCCACCCAACGGAGTTGTGCGGTTGGGTAGGCTGAAAGCCACTCCGACCAGCTCATTGGTCCCTCGATCTGCATCAGCACATTTCGGCCGCACTGCTTGCTGGCTTCGATGACAGAACGATGGAGCCGATCGAGCATCCCCGGGCCGGGGTGGGCCACGCTCCGATCGGTCAATAGGGGCGTCAGGCGAGCGACGCCCAATTCCACCGCCTTCTCGACCAACCATTTCTGCCGATCGCCCTTGGGCAAGGCGACGCCGAGGACCAAAAGGACCGGCAACTCCCGATCCACATAGGCCCGTCGGCAGATTCGCAAGTGCGCCTCCTGACGGGTTGCCTGGACCAGTTCCGCCTCAAACTCCCAACCGCTGCCGTTGAAAAGCAGCGTCCGGTCGCCCACCCGCGCCCGCATTACATGGAGCAAATGATGGGCTTCTGGGCCGCGGAGACAGACCCGGTCGGAGTGGATCGGTTCGGCGACGAAATAACGCTCGCTCATCCGAGGTAAGGCTCCTTTTACCAAGTTGGAAAACAGCCGATCAAGAAGGGTTCCGGTTCTTGGGGGGGCGGATTGGGTCGATTGCCCCCCCCGAAGAGGTGTACTTCTGGGTTCCGGCTGAAGTCTCGCCATTTATCTTACCGAAAAGAAAAAAGATGCGGAATTTTCCGTCATGGATTACTCGTATTGGGGGTTAAAAGAATCGCCGTTTCGGTGTGGGTTGGACCCGAAGGGTTTCTTCCCGAGCGGGGTCCACGAGGAGGCCCTTGCGCGCCTAGAGTTTCTGGTCCAGCACGGACGGCGGTTTGGGCTTTTGATAGGCCGGGCCGGGACCGGCAAAAGCCTTCTGCTGGAGGTGTTTTCGACGAAACTGCGGCAAGCAGGCCGTCCGACAGCCCAAATCAGCGCGGCAGGGGCAACCGGTCAAGAATTGCTCTGGGATATGTTGGTGAGCCTGGACCGGACGCCAAAACCCGAAGCTCGGATCGCTGTTTTATGGCGTCAACTGTTCGACCGGTTTCGCGAGGCCAGCTTGGTCGGCCAGCCGGCGGTGATCCTCTGGGACCAGATGGAATCGGCCCATGAGGAAGGCTGGCAGACGTTGACCCGGCTTTTGGGGTGCGCGCTTCGGCCGCAGTGGGCCGTTACGGTGGTGCTGTCCGGTCGGCCGGAACTGCTCCGACAACTGGGCGCCGCCGTTTTGGACCGGGTAGATTTACAAATGACCCTGGACCCCTGGGAACTTTCGGACACCCAGCGGTATCTGGAAGAAACCCTGAGCCGAGCAGGCCGAAACGAACCGATCTTTACGCCCGAAGCGACGGCACACCTGCACGAACGAAGCGGAGGCGTGCCGCGACGGATCGCTCTATTGGCCGACTGGGCGCTGTTGGCCGGGGCCGTGCAGGGCGCTACGTGCATCGACCCGGAAATCGTGGAAGCGGTGTATCAAGAGCTGAGCCGATCCCACCCCAGCGTAGGAGATATTTACTCCTTATCTCCCACCCTCTGAAAGCGCCTCGGCGGCAGCAGCGGCCAAAAGAGAAAACCGCCCCCGCCTCCCACGAATCGGCCTGTCCGCCGAAAGAGCCGGGGAATGGTTCCGCCGTCGGGGTAAAGGAAATCGGGTGTTTTTTATTGTTCGGCCTGGGATAGACCGGTTTCCATACGGGTGGGCATCCCCACCCGAAACCCGGCAAACTTGGGCGGCGGTACGGGAAAATGTTCCACCCCGTCGCTCTTGGCAATGACGGTAACTCCTTGCGGCGTTACGACGAAGCCGCGAGCCTGATCCAACTCCGGATCAAACCCGATCTCGGCCCCCGGCGGAATCCGAACCTCTTTGTCGATGATGGCGCGACGTACCTTGGCGTGCCGACCGATATCCACTTCGCCTAAGAGAATGGAATCGGTTACTTCGGCGTAGCTATTGATGCGAGTGCGGGGTCCCAAGATGGATCGGAGCACCGTGCCGCCGGAAACAATACAGCCCAGGCAGACAATGCTGTCCAGGGCTTGGCTTCGGCGTTTTTCTTCGGCGAAGACGAACTTGGGCGGCGGATAATTCGGCTGATAGGTGCGGATGGGCCACTGCTCATCATAAAGATTTAGCAGCGGATCGACCGCCACCAGGTCCATATTGGCCTCGTAGTAGGCGTCCAACGTGCCCACGTCCCGCCAATAGGCCGTGGATTTGCGGTTTTCGTCGAGGAATTCATAGGCATAGACCCGCCTGGCCGACACCATGGCCGGGATCACATCCCCGCCGAAATCATGCTTGCTTCCGGGTCGGGTCGCATCCCGACACAATTCTTCGAAAAGCAACGAGGCGTTGAAGACATAAATGCCCATGGAGGCGAAACAGCAGTTGGGATCGGTGGGGATGGGCTTGGGATATTCGGGCTTTTCCTGGAACCCGAGAACTCGGCCCGTATCATCGACTTCCATGACGCCGAAACGGCGTCGAGCTTCTTCGACCGGGACCCGAAGCAGCCCGATGGTAACATCCGCTTGGTTGGCGATGTGGGCCTCCAGCATGAGCCGATAATTCATCTTGTAAATATGATCACCGGCCAAAATGATGACATACTTTGGGGATTCTTTTTCGATCGTATAGATGTTCTGATAGACGGCGTCGGCGGTGCCTTGGTACCAGCTTTCGTCGATCCGCTGCTGAGGCGGAACGACATCAACGAATTCGCCCAGTTCTCGGCAGAAATAACGATTCCAGCCCATGGTGATGTGCCGGTCCAGGCTCATGGCCTTGTACTGAGTGAGGACCAGGATTTTTCGGAGCCCGCTGTTGAGGCAGTTCGAGAGAGTAAAGTCGATGATTCGATAGGCGCCGCCGAAAGGCACCGCCGGTTTGGCCCGGTCCCGAGTCAACGGCTTCAGTCGGTCCCCTTTGCCGCCGGCCAAGATGACAGCCAAGACATCCTTCATCAGAGCGTCGTATCCCACCACGGCTCAGCCTCCTTTCGCTTGTTTGCCGAGCGCCGTGCGGCGTGCGCACGGCCTCCTTCCGCCGATTCGTACTGCCTGCCCTTTCCCAGAGACTTTCCTGCGCAAAGTCGCGGACTGCTCTATGTTTTTCGGCGAGCGTGAATATGCCTTGCTCGACCGACGTTTTTCTTCGGTTCGTTCGTCTGGGCCGGTTGAATTAAAGATGTACACCTCCTTTCCCTACGGGTCCCTAAGCGTCAAAAGGTCCCTCTGCGAACAATGTTCCCCAAAAGGATAATCTCTTTGTTCACCGTCCTCTCCGCCGGGGCGCCCCCTTTATCTTTCTCTGACCACCCTGGAGAAAAAATTAACAAACACGGCGTCAACCCTAAAATCCTCCGAGACTACGAATCCGTTTTGCTTTCCTAATCCCCCCTGTTCCTGCTGTTTCAGTTGTTTAACATCTCTGGGGGCTTGTCTGCTTCTCCACCTCTCCCGGCTCCGCCTCCAAACAACTCCTTATCTGGAGGCCACTTCCATTTCCTGTTTCCCAATTTTACCAACTTTTTCTAATCCCTAAAGAGGGGAAAACGGGAGAAAAGAGAAAAAACCGTTGGACATTTTTCTTAAATTGTTTATTTTATTTATCTTGTGTATATTGCCCATCTTTAGAGAGGTACGATTTCCTGGCCTTCCCAAGGGACATTCGGTATCCACACAAGTCGGTGCCGCCGAGGGAAACGATCTGAGAGAAAAGGGAAGGGGATACCCAGACAGGTTACAACATTTCCACCGGATCGACGTCGGCGATCCATTGGATGTTTTCCGGCGTTTCCACTTTCTCGGACGCTTTCCGAACCGCCTTTCGCAGTTGTTCTCCGTCGGGAGATTGCAATTGGATGTGATACCGATAGAGCCCCCGGAGTTTAGCAAAGGGCGCCGGAGCTGGTCCCAAGACCCTGGCTGGGGGATCCACGCCGGTCAATTGTTCTCGAATTCGCTCGGCCAGCAGGTTGGCAAACTCTGCGGTGGGCTGAGGATGGGGGCCCCGAACCACCAGCCGAATCATCCGACAAAACGGCGGATACCCAAACGCCTCGCGGAGGGACAATTCGGTTTGGGCAAATCGGGGATAATCGTGCTGGATGGCCGCCTGGATGACCGGATGGTCCGGGGTAAAGGTTTGGACGAGGACGCGTCCGCCTTTAGGGCCTCGACCGGTGCGGCCGGCCACTTGGGCGACCAGTTGGAAGGTGCGTTCTCCGGCGCGGAAGTCCGGCAGGTGCAAGGCGGTGTCCGCGTTGACCACCCCGACCAAGGTAACCTCGGGAAAGTCCAATCCTTTGGCGATCATTTGGGTGCCCAGCAGGATGCGGACCCGTCCGGTGCGGAAGGCTTCCAGAGCGCGGACGTGGGCGCCGCGAGCTTGCATGGAGTCGGTATCCATACGCACGCATGGAACCCCCGGAAACCGACTTCTCACCTCCACCTCCAATCGCTGGGTGCCCAATCCCCGATAGAGGATGCCCGGAAATTCGCACTGGGGGCAGGCCGACGGCGCTGGCTCGTGATGATCGCAATAGTGGCACAGGGCGATTTGCTCGGTCCGATGGTGCGTAAGCGCAATGTCGCAGTGGGGACATTTGAGCACATAGCCGCAGGCCGGACATTGGATGTGCGTCGAATAACCTCGTCGGTTCAACAGCAGGATGATCTGGCCGCCCTCCTGCAAGGTTTCCCGCATGGCCGCATAAAGGGGGCGAGTGATCGCCGTCGCTTTTTTGCCGCTGTTTTCGGTGCGCAGATCAATCGTGCTGACCGGGGGCAACGGCCGATCGTTGATTCGGCGGGGCAACTGGATGAGGAGGTACTGGCCCTGTTGCGCCTTAAGCCAACTTTCCAGCGAAGGGGTGGCGGAGCCGAGCACCAGCGGCACGGATTCGGCGGCGGCCCGTTGGAGGGCCACCTCCCGAGCGTGATACCGCGGGGTTTGTTGCTGTTTGAACGAAGATTCATGCTCTTCGTCCAAAATGATCATTCCTAAATGCGGAGTGGGTGCAAACACGGCGCTGCGGGCGCCGATGACCACCTGCACCCGGCCGGAAGCGATCTGTTCCCATTGCCAATGCCGTTCCGCATCCGTCAAATGGCTATGGAGCACCGCTACGGAGTCGAACCGGGTGCGAAACCGCTGAAGCGTTTGCGGCGTGAGACTGATCTCCGGAACCAGGACAATCGCCTGTCTGCCAAACCGAAGCACCTCCTGAATAGCCTGGATATAGACTTCGGTTTTGCCGCTGCCGGTTACTCCGTACAGCAAGATGGTCCGATGCTGTCCGCTGTGAAGGACTTGGCAGATGGCGTCCAGGGCCTTTTGCTGATCGGGGTTGAGGGGGAGATTGGGCTGGCGTGGTTCCGGCGGGAGGACAATATCCTGTCGGCGGATTCGGACGGCTCGGCCCACCAGAAGCCCTTTGCGTTGCAAGGCGGCGATCGGCCCCCCAGAGCACTTGGCCAGCTTTTGCAGTTGAGGCGCCGTGAGCGGCTCGTTGGCGTCCCGAAGGATCTGAAGGATCGATCGCTGTTTGGGCGGCAGGGTGGCTAGGTCCAGTTTGGCCAGGGCCTCCGTGTTTGGCGCCCAAAAGGTTGTAAGTCGCAAACCAGCCCGATGCCTCACCCCGGCCGGAAGCACCGTGTCCAACACGGCGGCCCAATCGCACAGATAATAGTCGGCCATCCATCGGGTCAGCCGAAGCATCGCCGGCGAAAGCAGCGGCCGCTCATCCACCAGTTGCCGAATGGGTTTTAAGACCCGTTGGCCCACTGGCTGGATCGTCGCCTCTACGCAATAGCCCACCACCAGACGGTTGCCTTTGCCCAGGGGAACCCGGACGCGTTGGCCCGGCTGAAGCCGAGAGGCCAACTCCGGCGGAACCAGATAGTCGAAATCGCCCGGCGGCCCGTCAGGAAACACCACCTTGGCCGTCAGGGCCTCCGCCCGATCGTCCTCCTCCCACGGGGGAAGATGGTCGAACAGACTGGGCAACTGGGGTGATGGTCCTTCCGTTCCACCGGACCGAGCCATGATGGGCTTCCTCTTCGACTAAGCGCAGCCATTTCGCCCGGGGGAAGTAGGTGATGGCGGCTACCTGGGGAAAGTTCGTATTTTGCCATTTCTGTTCTAGGGGGAGTCCTGTCCCCTTTCCCCGGCCTGCTACCCCCGGAGTAGCGTCCGGGGCTTTTCCAACCCTCGGGCGGGCAACGGCGAGTTCTTCCAAACGGCCGAGGCGTCCCTTAGAATGATATTATGGTGGGAAGCAGCGACGCTGGAACCCGCCCACCCATTCGGGGCGGGAATTTTTCTTGTTCTTGCTGGTCGGCGTCGCTCCCCTAAGGCCTTCTGGGATGGAAGGCCGCAAGCCGGTCCAGGGATTCCAGGCCAGCAGAAGTAAACCCGGAACGCTTATGAAAGATCCCTATAAAGTGTTGGGGGTCCGACGGGACGCCTCTCAGGCGGAGATCCAAAAGGCTTACCGAGAGTTGGCCCGCAAATACCATCCGGACCTCCACCCCAACGACAAAGACGCCAAGAAGAAGTTTCAAGAGGTCCAGGCTGCCTTTGAGATTCTCAACGACCCGGAAAAACGAGAATTGTACGATCGTTACGGCAGCGCGTTCGAGACGATGGGTCGAGGCGGTCCCTCGCCGGGGGGAAGCCACACCTACACATGGACCTCCGGGCCAGAAGGTTTTAGCGGTTTGGAAGACATCTTTGAGCAGTTTTTCGGAGACCGATTCGGCGGCGGGGGAGCTCCGGGCGGCTTGGGCGATCTGTTTGAACAATTCCGCCGATCCACCGGACAGGCTCGGACCGCGAGTCGGTCGGCCCGCGGCCAAGACATCAAAACGGAAATCTCCATCCCCTTTACGACCGCTATCTTGGGCGGGGAACAGGAATTGCGCGTCCGGCATGGTTCGGGGAAAGTGGAGACCATCCGACTGAAAATTCCTCCGGGCATTGAAGAGGGGAAAAAGCTGCGGTTGAAAGGCCAAGGCGAACCTGGACCCGCAGGGGGGAAACCCGGCGATCTGCTGATAACCGTCCACGTGGAACCCCATCCATGTTTCCAACGCCGGGGCAAGCATCTTTATGTGGAGACGCCGGTTAGCCTGGGCGAAGCCGCTGCGGGGGCCAAAATTGAAATTCCTACCCCCCGCGGCCCTGTATCGCTGCGGATACCGGCCGGCATTTCCAGCGGGAAGAAACTCCGGATTGCCGGCTACGGGGTCCCCGCCCACGGGAATGAGTCGGCCGGGGACCTCTATGCGGAAATTCAGATCGTTTTGCCCAAAGACCTTTCGGACTCGGAGGTGCAGATGCTCCGGCAGATCGACCAGGCCCACCCTCAGCCGAAACTCCGCGCCCATTTGCGATGGTAAAAAGACGTAACATTTCAGCCGAGTGCAGTACTTTGTCATTCCTGCGCAAGCAGCAGTCCAGGCTTGTCCCCGCACAGGCGGGAATCCAGGTGTTGCAAGAGGTTTTGTTTTCTGGATTCCCGCTAGAGCGGCAGTGACAATCCTGGGTAAATTTCGCTCTAAAATAAAACTCTTTTGCATTCGGCTAAAATGTTACGGAACCTAAAATATCCTCCAAGAGACAAATAACTCTGGGGAATAGGTAACTTTTCAGCATATTTTCTCCGGAGGGCGTTGGATGCCGGACTTTTCGTTTCCTAAGACCTATCGACTTCGTGGGCAAAAAGATTTCCAGCGGGTCTTTGAGCAGAAGTGTCGGGCGGCGGACGGGTGGATCGTCCTGTATGGGTGGGCCAATGATCTGGGACATCCCCGGCTTGGCATTTGTGCGTCGGCGAGGTTGGGGCCGGCGGTGCATCGGAATCGGTGGAAGCGGCTGATCCGAGAGGCGTTTCGGTTGTCGAAGGCGGACTTGCCGGCCGGGCTGGATTTGGTGGTGATTCCCCAGACGCCCGACGTTCCCCCTCTGAAGTCGCTTCAGCGATCGCTCTGGCGGCTGGCCCGACACGTGAACGAGAAGGTTCAAAAGCAGAAGGCCCGACGGGAACGGGAAGCACGGTCGGCCAAAAGCCCCCCGGGAAAAAGCAAATAACGGCGCTCCATCTGGCGGGGAATCGTTGGGGAACCCTTCTTCGAAGAACGGACCGTATGTCGGAATCCAGGTTGTCGGCTGCGGATGGGCCTGAACCCGACCTGACAGGCCGGGTGTTGGGCAATTTTCGGCTCTTGCGCCGTCTGGGACAGGGGGCGATGGCCGAGGTCTATCTGGCCGAGCAAGCCAGCTTGCAACGGCTGGTAGCGGTCAAAGTGCTCAAGGGCCGATTTTCCAACGATCCGGTTTCGGTGGCCCGATTTCAACGGGAGGCTCGGGCGGCGGCTGCTTTGGTGCATCCGAATATCGTGCAGATTTACGAAGTCGGCTGCGTGGATGGGATTCACTTTATCGCCCAGGAATATGTGCAAGGGGAGAACCTTCGGCAATGGCTCGCCCGACATGGACCGCCCGATGTGGAGCAGGGCCTTTCGATCCTCAAGCAGGCCGCCTCGGCGTTGGCCAAGGCCGCCGAACACGAAGTGGTCCATCGGGACATCAAACCGGAAAACATCTTGATTAGCCGATCCGGGGAGGTCAAAGTGGCCGATTTCGGCCTGGCCCGCATTCTCTCTCAGCCCGAAGGGGTTGGTCTAACCCAGGCGGGCATGACCCTAGGCACCCCGCTTTACATGAGCCCAGAACAATTGGAAGGCAAGGCGTTGGACTGCCGAAGCGACATCTATTCTCTGGGAGTAACCTGTTATCAGATGTTTTCCGGCCAGGCGCCGTTTACCGGGGAGACGGTGCTGAGCCTGGCGTTTCAACACCTCCACAAAGAACCCAGACCGTTGGAATCGCTTTGCCCGCATTTGCCGGTGGCGCTCTGTCGGGTGGTCCATAAGATGCTCGCCAAATCCCTCCCACAAAGGTATAGCTCCCCTCGAGAACTCCTGGCCGATCTGGAAAAAGTACAGGCCCATCTCCGCGGCGGCGACGCCTCGGTCGAAGCCCCGATTGCCGAAACCGGAGAGGCCGAAGCCCCCTCAGAGTCGTTGGAGGAGTTGAGCCAGCGGGTTTCCAAGGTGATTCGACAGGTTTCGAGGGGGCGAACCACCGCCGCCCGATGGATACTGGGAATCGCTTGGGCGGTGGGGATATTGGGGGCCTTGGCCGGCGGCTTTTGGGCAGGGTGGCAGGCTAGGCAGCACCCCGGCTTATTGGCCGACACCCCCCCTCCAGGGATAATGATCCCCCAACAGGAAAGCGCTCTCCGACAGTGGTTTTATGCGGCCCAGTTGAACACCGAAGAAGCCTGGCAAAGTGTGCTGGAATACTTTCCTGAAAAGCCGTATCTGGTCTTTCGAGCCAAACAGCAGTTGGCCCGGATCTATCTGCGAGAAGGTCGCTATGCGGAGGCCATGAAAATCTTCGAAGAATGCGCCTTGCTGGGAGAGCCAGAAAGCGAAATGCAAGCCTACGGACTGGCAGGCCAATGTAGCATTTACACCCTGCAGGGACAGTACCGAGAAGCAGCCGCCTTGCTGGTCCAATTGTGGCCCATCCGCCATCAACTGAAAGATCGCCAGATGCAGCAACTGCTGGGGCATGTGGTGCAGAAAATCCGATCGGAATTAGGACGGGCAACGGCCCAGGAGTGGGAAACGTGGCTGCGAGAGAAGTTTTCTCAGCAGGAGTAGGCCCGCCAGAGACCCGCTCTGGAAATGCTCGGCTCTGTGGAACCTTTTTCCGGTGGGAAGCCCCCAGAAGTTGAAAAAACCGAACCGGATGGGCAACATCCGCCTCTCTCCAGAGAACCTTTCCACAGAGCCGAAATGTTTCAGACATAAAGCGTTCAGACGTTGAGAAAAGGAATATCTCCTTTCTGTGGGAGCGAAAACAACCACAGCCGCACCCTTTTGGGAAAAATCCTCGGGAGGAGAGAGTCCCCGGAGAGTTTACATCCCCCCGATGGAATGGTACACTAAAAGAAAGCCTCTACGGGAAGGTTCTGCTAGTTTCTGAGCAAGCCAAAATGCCAGGGGCGTTTGTCCTTCAGGACCAGACGTTCGGGGTTGGCCGGAAGGGCAAGGCGCTCGGGTTTTTTGCGAAAGGATGTTTCCATGGCCGTCACCACAGTAGAAGCTTTTTTGGAAGCCTTGGAAAAAAGCGGCCTATTGGACGAGGCCCAACTGGCCGAAGCCCGGCAACGGGCTTCCGAGACGACCGAGGTCAAAGCGTTGGCTAAGCTGCTGGTGCAACAGGGGCTTTTGTCCCGTTGGCAGGCGGCGCAGCTTTTAGCGGGACGAACCACGGTCTTCTTTCTCGGGAAATACAAACTCATCGAGATGCTAGGCCGCGGCGGCATGGGCGGCGTTTTCCTGGCCCATCATACGATGATGAATCGCCGGGTGGCCTTGAAGGTGGTCTCGAAACAAATCTCGCAAGATCAGGCCGCTTTGGAGCAATTCCTGGCCGAAGCGCGAGCCATCGCCGCCTTGGATCATCCCAATATCGTCCGGGCCTACAACGTCGATTGCGAAGAGGGCCGATATTACCTGGTCATGGAATACGTCGAAGGGAAAAACCTCCAGCAATTGGTCGAAGAAGAAGGACCGCTCGACTTCCAACAAGCGGCGGATTACATTCGTCAGGCCGCCGACGGACTCGCCCACGCCCATCAACACAACCTGATCCACTGCGACATTAAACCTTCGAACCTATTGGTTACCCCAGAGGGCGTGGTCAAAATCTTAGATTTGGGCCTGGCCCGACTCGCCGCCTCCACCGAAGAACAAAAACAGGCCGATCCCCGACTCGTAGGCACCGTGGATTATCAGGCCCCGGAAATGGCCCGGGGGGAAAAAGTGGACGCCCGGGCCGACATCTATTCCCTCGGCTGTACCCTGTTTTTCCTTCTGACCGGCAAACCACCCTTCGGCGAAGGAACCCTCCACGAACGGATCGTCAAACACCAAACCCAACCCCCACCGGATATCGCCTCCCTGCGCCCTGACGCCCCGAAAGACCTAATGGCCATCTGCCGAAAAATGATGGCCAAAAAACCTGCCGACCGATTCCAGTCGGCTGAACACCTCAGTAAACTGCTGGCCCGATGGCGACCTCCGCAACCGAAACTCCGAAAAGCCGTCCCCTTGGAAGAATTGGAAGAAACAGAATCCTCCTCCAAAACCAAACCCGGCGCAAAAACATCCTCTCCGAAAGATACCCCAGAGTCGGAAGTATCGGCGGCCGGGGAAAAATCAGCCAAGAAAGCGGCTTCCCCCTTGGCCCAAACCACCCCCAAAAAACAACCTCTTTCCGCTTTGCCTCCCTGGGTCTGGATTGCCGGGGGAGCGACTGCCGTCGTCGTAGTGGGCCTAGTGCTGGTGTGGTTGCTGATCCAGGCCTCCTCGGGATCCTCTGCCCAGGCAAAGGGGAAGCCCAAAATGGCCGCTGGACCCAGAGTGGAAGAGGAGCCCTCTGAGTTCAATCCGCCCCGGCCTCCGGTAGCGCCGCCGTCTGAAACCGGTAAGCAGGAAAAGCCTCCCACTCCGCCGACTCCGGAGAAACCTCCTACGACCGAACCCCCGGAGAAAAAACCTGCGGAAAAACCCGCAGAAAAACCCGCAGAAAAACCTGCAGAAAAACCTGCAGAAAAACCGAAGGAAACCCCCCCTCCCCCCAAACCGGAAGAAAAACCCCCGGCCAAACCGGATCAAACTCCTCCCGCGAAAGAGAAACCTTCCACCCCGGCGACGAAGGAACAACCTAAAAAAGAAGAACCCAAACCCCCGTCCCCCAAGAGCCCCTTTGCTGCCTTTCTGGACACGGAGGGGAACGTCAAACCCATCAACCTGCCCGAGTTCCCTAAGGAAGCCTCAGCCGCCGCTCCCAATGTGTTGGGCAAACTGGCCTTCGACGCCGAGGCCCGATGGTATCTTCAGTTGATCGGAGGCAATTTGGTATTTAAGGGCGGTCAGCTAAGCTTTCGGATGGACCAGAAACGCACCGACGCCGGCTGGCATTGGGATGTGTTCCTGGACAGAGGCCCGCGAGAAAAAGGCCCCTCCGAGCCGGCACGGGTAGCCTACTTCGAGTATAAAAACGATTCCAAAGAACTGCTGTTCGCTTGGGAGGCGGGGGCGGACCCGGCTCAGGCGAATCTGTTGCGCAATTGTGTGGTGGACATGACATACCGTACCGATACGGTCCCCTTGTATCTGCGATCACCGATCGACGTTCCTCCTCTCCAGTTCCACCCTCTGAAACCTTCCTCGAAACCTTTCTACGTGGAGATTCCTTACCTGCCGGGAGACCCGGAACGTATTCTGCTGGATTTTTCCCCACAAGTAAAACTCGAAGAACCCGAAGTATGGAAGACCCATAAAGAGCAGAAAAAACTGGAACGACTCCGGTATAAAGTGGTTTTTGATCCTCCCAAACCTTCCTCCATCAATCCGAAAAAGCCCATCTTGGTGAACTTCATGTGGACGGATGCGGCGAATAACGACCATCCAGGAGTCGTCCTTGAAATCAGGCCGCAACTGGCCGGTTCCCGGCTTCGGTTGGATGCTCGGCTAAAGAGTCCTCCCCTCAGAGAGTTCGCGAAAAAACCTCCCGTCGATCAGGCAGTCGCCTTCTTGGATACCGCCGATCGCGCTGCAGGCCGCCTCCAACAGGATGCTCAACAAGACCCCAAAAAGAGAATGCCTGAGAAAGACCGAGAGGCCGTGCGACAGGCCATGAACACCGCCTATCTCCAAGCGTGGTTAGTCAAGATGTGCTATTTGCTCGATGAGGGGATCACTATCCACTACAGCGTCCTTTATGACCTGAACAAATATCAGGTTCGTTTGGGAAAATCTTCCGCGCCGGCGCCTGCCGAAAAACCCCCCTCCGAAAAAAAGTAACCCGAGGCAACGTGCTCTTCGAGACACTCTGGTTGTGCGCGGGATGGGGATGGAAATCTAGGGATTCTGCGTTATGGAGGTCTCTTTGTATGGTAGAAAAACTTCCTCAGGCGGCAGCCCAGCGGTTGCGCGAGGGGGTGGTCATCCCGGCCAGTCCGTTGGCCCTGGATAGCCGGCGCCGGTGGGATCCCCGCCGGCAGCGGGCCTTATGGCGCTATTATGCGGCGGCCGGTGCCGGCGGCATTGCCATCGGGGTGCATACCACCCAGTTTGCCATCCGGGATCCGAAGATCGGTCTGTTGGAGCCGCTCTATCGGTTTGCCGCCGAGGAGCTGGACCGATTGGATACGACGTTACCGGCCCCGTTGGTGCGCGTGGCGGGCATTTGCGGTCGGCTGGACCAGGCCCTGGCCGAGGCGGAACTTGCCCGGCAATGCCGCTTCCATGCCGGTCTGCTTAGCCTGGGCGCCCTGCGGGACGCCGATCTGCCGGAGCTGCTGGCCCACTGCCGACGGGTGGCCCAGGTGTTGCCGATCTTCGGCTTTTATCTCCAGCCAGCGGTAGGCGGCCGGGTGTTGCCCTATCGGTTCTGGCGGGAGCTTTTCGAATTGCCGGGGGTCGTCGCCGTCAAAATCGCCCCGTTCAACCGCTATCAGACGATCGATGTGGTTCGTGCTTTGGCCGACAGCGGCCGCGAAGACATCGCCCTCTACACCGGCAACGACGACAACATTCTGCTCGACCTATTGACGCCGTTTCGGTTCCAGGTGGACGGTCGGGTGGTGGAGCGGCGATTTGTCGGCGGCCTTCTGGGCCAATGGGCCTGCTGGACCCGGACGGCTGTAGAGCTTTTCCACCAGTGCCGACAGGTTGCCCAGTCCGGCCAGCCCGTGCCGCAGGAACTCCTGGCCCGAAACGTCGAACTTACCGACGCCAACGGCGCCCTGTTCGACGTAGCCAACGGATTTGCTGGCTGCATTGCCGGCATCCATGAGGTCCTGCGCCGCCAGGGCCTTTTGGAAACCAACTACTGCCTGGATCCGGCGGAAACGCTCAGCCCCGGTCAGGCCGACCAGATCGACCGGGTCTGCCGCATGTACCCGCATCTGACCGACGACGCCTTCGTGGCCGAGCACCTGGCCGATTGGCTTGCCGACTAGCAGCGTCCAAACGTTTGTCGGTTAAGGAATGGCCTCACGTTTCCGACAGCTACGGCGTCTTAGATAGCAGGCCGGTTACTCCCAATGGATTTCCGGCGGGTCCAAGGGGCCTGGTTGCAGGAATTGGCTATCGCGACCCAGGTCTTCCAGGATGAGTTTGGCGCTAATGCGGGCGGATTCGAAGATGGTGGGCAGACCGCTGCCCGGATGGGTGCCGCCGCCTACCAAATAGACGTTCTCCAATTCCTCAAACCGATTGTGCGGTCGGAAGTAGAGCATTTGGTTGAGCGTATGGGCCAGGTTAAAAGTGGCCCCCCGATAAATCTGCCAGGACTCCCAATCGGCCGGCGTGCCGATCAGTTCCGTGCGGATTCGGCTTCGCAGATCCGGGATGCCTATCCGGGCTAAATGATCCAGCACCAGCTCCCGATACCGCAGACGCTCCTGCTGCCAGTCGATATTCGGATGCTGGTGGGACACCGGAACCAATACATATAAGGTACTATGACCCGGCGGCGCCAGCGTCGGATCGGTCTTGGAGGCATATTGGACGTAAAAAGCCGGATGCTCGTTCAGCACATGCCGGTCTTCCACGTCCTTCAGATACTCATGGTAATGGGGCGGCACGTAGATATTATGGTGCAAGAGATCGTCCAAGGTTCCTTCAATCCCCAAATAGAGCATGTAGGTCGAGCAGGAGTATTTTTTGCGTTGGAGATTGGCGTCCGACCATCGGCGGCGAAGCACGTTGGGCACAAGCCGTTCCATCGCACGGGCAAAATCCGCATTGATCACCAGCACGTCGCAGGGGTATTCGGCTTGTTCCGTTCGGACGGCGATCGGACGGCGGCCACGGAAAACAATCTGCTCCACATCCTGACCGAGCAAAATCTGGGCGCCAAACTCCTGGGCCAACTGGGCTAACTTCTCCGATACCATGTTGCAGCCCCCTATCGGATGAAACACCCCATAGGCGTATTCCAAATAGGCAAGCACCGAAAACATGCTCGGACACCGATAGGGCGACATGCCCAGATACTTCGACTGAAACGTAAACGCAATTCGCAAATCCGGATCGGAAAAGAAGCGTCTCAGGTCTTTTTCCAGGCTGGCCCAGGGACGTAGCACCGGCAGCAACCCCAGAATTTCTCGACCGGCCAGATCAGTCCACCGACAAAACGGACGCTGCAAGACCCGAATGACCCGCTCGAATTTGCGGATATTGTCCTGAAGATACGCTCGGAACCCAGCCCGATCTGCCGGTTGGAAACGGGCGATTTGCGCTTCCATGGCGGGCACGCTTCGGGAGGTGTCCAAATGGCCCCGGTCGCTCAGGAAAAGTCGGTAGATCGGGTCCAGGCGGACCATAGGAACTTCTTCTTCCAGGACCCGGCCCACGCTTCGGAACAGGGTTCGCAGGGCGCAAGGATAATGCAGAAACGTCGGTCCCCGATCAAAGACAAATCCATCCCGCTCAATCCGGGAACAGCGCCCGCCGACCCGATGGAGTCGTTCCAGTACGGTTACCGGCAATCCCGCTTTGGCCAGCACCATGGCCGACGCCAACCCCCCCGGGCCAGCCCCAAGGACCACAATCTGCGGCTTTTTCATCCTGAGGGTCCTCCTCTGTTCGACCTAGTTGCTCGTGGCAGTCCTCCGCAGAAGCCGCCTTCAACGGGTCGCTCGGTTTACAAGGAACCCATTTTTCCCTTTTACCCCGGCCATGCCGGTCGGGGAACTACCGTCCGCCAGGTCGGATCAATCACCGCCGGCAGACAGCTCGCCCGGACGTTCTAAAAGTCCCTGGTCGGGCAGGATGCCGTATCGCTCTAAATACCGACGTAACCGCACCTTGCGGGCCGTGTTTTCCGAACTCATATAACGCACCGTACCGAAAACCGGCCGTTCCGGACCCCACGGGCGGTCGTATCGGCCCAGAATCCAGAAGATTCCAGTATAGGAGTTCGGATCCTGGCCATCCAGACCGTATCGATTGTTCAGTTCGATCATGATTTCCAAGGCTTCCGTCGGGCCGGCCGTCCACTCCAGGATTTTTTTGCCCCAGAGCATGCGCAGGTAATTGTGCAGTCGGCCTTCCAAGACCAATTGCCGTTGGGCGGCGTTCCAGATCGGATCATGGGTGCGGGCCTGAGCAAACTCCTCCAGATCGTACACATAGTCTCGTTTATCTCTTCGGTGATTAGCCAAAGTTTGTTTGGCCCAAGCAGGCAGGGAGTCGTACTGATCATAATCGCTCCGATGGGTGCAAAAATTAAAGCCTACCTCGCGCCAGGTTACCAGTTGATCCAGAAACGCCTCGGCCGCTTCACTCATGCCCCAGAATCCCTGACGTTGGCCGCTGGGTTTGCGGGAAAGCCGATCCGGCGTCCACGATTCCTGCTGGGCCAGAGCGAAAAACATTTCGTGCACGCTAATATGTCCATAATGTAAATAAGGCGATATACCGCTCGTGCTGTCCGCATCTGGATGATTCCGTTCCGCCGGATAACGGGCCAATTGCTCCGTCAAGAATCGCTTCCACCGTCCCAAAGCCGCCTGACGACCGCCGACCATCGGGCTGCTCGAGACCCGGTGGTCGATCGGCAGCCGGCCAATCGCCTCGGCCTGCGCCTGAAGTAGTTCCGGACAGGCCGGCGGCCAGCGGCGCTGGATTTCTTCCGCCAAACCGTTGAACCGGGGGAACCGCACCTCGGCCAACGGCTCTGCGGCCGGCCATTCCAATAGATGGTCTCGAATCGTTCGCTGCAAAAAACGTCGAAAGGCAAACGCCGTGGGAAAGACCTGGTCGGTTGCCCGGATCGGCAAAAGCCCACAACCATCCACCGCCTCTGCCCGCACCGGCCAATCCGTCTCCTCCGCCGGCATCCCGGAAAGCCGAATCGGCTGCTCGTCCAGAATCACCACACACGCCTGCCGACTAAGAGCCTATCCGAAAACCTAATTCGTCTTGTCAAAAAGGCGATCCCTCTCTCAGAATATGGGCAAAAAAAGCAAATCCAATTGGCCCATGGTAACGGAGAGGGATCGCCATGGAAGGCAAACGTTCTTTTGATCAGTA
>JAKPGL010000022.1 GCA_029550925.1 Planctomycetota bacterium | reverse complement strand
TCAGTTATTCAGGGATTTATTCAGAAGTTCCTCAAGAAACCCAAACCGTACCCAACCCGGCCGCTTAGCCGAACATCTCATATCATAGTGTAGTAGCCAGCAAAAAACGGTTGCAACCCCCATCAATGGGTGGAAGGCTCTGGTGACATACCCTGGGAACTTCTGAATAATTCCCGTTTTTACCTTGTGGGCTTCCAAGACAGGCTAAAGGAGCTTTCAAAGCCCACGAGGACTAAAAAAACACCCATTGCTATCTTCGTACTGGAGTTTTGCAAAATGGGCTTGTTCAGGTGTTCGTACACGGAACAGGTCCCTCAAAAATCCCGAGATTTTTAAGGATCAGTAGTGTACAAGTTGGTGGAAATCCCAAATTTGCAAAACTCCAGTATCAACATTGACCTTCTGCAACCGATACGCAAAAATCAGCCTATCGCGCACGTACCTGTTCAATCGTGTAATTGGCTTTCGTTACACGGTGGGCTAATTTTGATTACCATGGATTCTGTGGATAAAGGGCGCGTCTAATCGCTTCCTAAGAGGCTCTAACAAAACCGGTATTTTTCCGTTTCGCCAATGTTGCGAAACGATCCATTTCTGTCCGTCAATGTATTTGTCTTTTGGGGGACAGGTCAACGAGGAGATTGCGGCAAAGCCGTTGCTTCCCGATAGCCATGCCGCTGGTGGATGCGGGGCCGGCGTCAGGCAGCCGTGCGGCGGTCGTCGCAAACGTACTGGGCGATCGCGGGTACGACGCGGAGCGGAAGATTCATCGCCCTTTGCGGAAGCGGCGGATCGAGCCGGTCATAGCGCGTCGCAACACGGAACATGGCCGTGGATTAGGAAAGCTGCGTTCTGTGCTGTAGCCTTGCGCCGGTGGGCTGTTTCGCTGGCGTTGGCTGCGGGGTGCGTTATGAAAAACTCGCCGACATCCAGGAGGCGTTTCTCATCCTCGCGTGGATCATGAACTGTTGGAACCGCAGAGTTTTGTTAGAGACTCAAATACCCCAAAAGAAGGCGTCAAGAAAAGCGTCAAGGTAAATGCCGTAAACGGCCCGCAAGAGGTGGAACCTGGCTTTGAGTCCCCTCAGAATTTCTCGGGGTTTCTTGACCTTGGCTTATTGCAAGTCCTTGCCGCATAAGGACTTATTGGAGGATAGGGGACTCGAAACAGTTGACGTAACTACTGAAAAAATAAGGACTTGCGTCAAAACGAAAACTCCAGGCGGCGCAAAATCCGGCGCACTAAAAAGCGGTAGGACTACCTTGCCCCCTGAAAGCAGGAAGGCCTCGGCTCCGGTAGTAGGTACCACGTCCGGCCCACACAGTACGACTGGCAGCCCAGCCCACACAGCCCCGGCTGATGACCTATCTGTCCTCCCGACTGGCAGCCCGACTTCGGCCTCGGCGGCAAGAGCGGCCCACCCGGTAGGTGATCTTCCTGCCTCAGTTGATCCGGCGGCTCAAGAGGCCCAATTGCCCCCGGAAGGCCAAAAGACCGAACCTCTCCCTCCAGAGGTTGCCAGCATTCTCCAAAACTTGACCGAGGCCCAAAGGGCGGCCCTGCTTGCCTTGCTGATGAGGCGGTCCGGCCCATAGCCGAGGCCAAGGGCGGCCCATAGCCCACACGAGGCCCGTGAGCGGCTAGCCGACGTGGACCAAGGCCAGAAGAGGAAACCCCTCAGATCGGGAACCCCCGGAGCGGGATACCCCCAAATCGGGAACCCCCCGGATCGGGGGCACACAATCGGGGAATGGGCTTGCGGGTCCTTCCTGAGCATTGCGCTTCGTAAGGGCCGGGGGAACAGTCGCCAGTGTGAGGAGACTTTCTTTCTCCCCCCAAAAAAATTAAAATGAGTAAGGGCAGGCTAGGGTCGCTAGCCCCGAAAGCCGATCCGCCTTCGGCCGCCTGCCCCTGCTTTTCAAAAGGCGTTCCTTTTTGCCGTGAAAGGCGGCACGGTGTCTAATTCAAACGTTCCCTTAGTGGAAGCGGTTGCCCGGCTTCTCTTGCGGGCTACCGAAAACTGGCAACCTACTCCCTCGGACCTTGCCCAGCAGGAGCGGCACGCCCTGGAGGCGCTAGTCGGAGCGGGGCTGGTGGAGCGGCGGATTACCTTTGCCGTTCGGCTTCCCGGCCAAACAGAACAAGCCAGCATTTCCATCGAGGTAACCGGGGAGTTTGGGCTTGGGGAGGCGATGGAGGCGGCTGTTCAAGACCTTTGGCTTCGGTGGGGTGAAAGGTGGGCGGAACTGCACAAGCAGATTGATACGCCCCGGCCTATCGTGGAAGCCCAGGAGAATCTTTGGCGGCTTACCGCCGATGGGGAATCAGCCCAAACCGACCTTGGCGGTACTCCAGAAGACCGCCAGCGGGTTATTGATTTTGTGCTGAAGCGGGGGTTTTTTGACGGTACCCCTAAACGCCTTCCGGATGGGCGAATAACCAGACGGCAGCCTGTGCGGGGCTATGGGCGGCTTTTGCGTTGCCAGATCGAAAACGCTCCGTCTGGCCCGGTGGGGGTTCAAGTTGCCAATTGGGCTGAGGGTGCTGAGGCGTTTGCCCAAGCGTTTGAGCGATTGTTCCAAGCTTTCACTCCCCCTGCCAAAGAATCCCCGGCAGCGGCGGCCCCGGAGGCGGGCGGCAAGCAGTCGGCGGCCCCGGCGGCCAGCGCCCCGGAAACCCAAGCAACCTCCGAGGCGGAGCCAAAGAGTGGAAAGCGGCGTTATCGACCGGAGACTTGGGAACGGGTAATTCAGTTTTTCACTCAACTAGGTCAAGAGAAAATCTCTGCCATAGTCGAGGCGATTGAATCCACTAGGAAAACTGAAGATTGTCTTCAGCGTTTATGGGAACTGGGAATTGATCTTCGGCCTTATAAAGCCGAGGAAATCGCCTCCCTGCTTGGTTGTCATAAGACGACTGTTATCAAAACGGACTGGTGGAAGAAGCGGATGGGCAAAGAGTAATCTCAGAATTTTCACCCAATTTTTAGGTGAATTCACCTAACCAGAAAATTTTGTAATTCCTCTGAAAGGCCGTAACCTGTTTGGAAAAAACGGGTTACGGCTTTTTTCTTTATTAGCCCCTTCGAGGGAATTCACCAAAACCGTTCACCTCCCCGGTTGTTTATGGAGGGGCGACATTGGGTTGCCCCAAGACAAGCAGACTTTCAATAGATAGGAGGATTGACGATGGAAAGACTCCTGAACGAACGCCAAGCGGCGGAACTGTTGGGCATTTCGGCCCGACATCTTCACACACTACGGAAACGGGGAGAGGTTCCCTACATCCGGCTGGGGGGGCGGGTGCTCTATGCCCCCGAAGCGTTGCAGCGGTGGATCGAGCGGCGGCTCCAGGCGGCTGAGGCGGCTCCGTCGGAATCGGCGGCCCAATAGGTGCGGAGGATCGGCGGCTGGGGTGGGCCTGTCGGGGGATTCTGGGCAACGGCCTAGACCTCGGCGGCCTGCCCCGGCCCGGCCTTCCTCAGCCCCTCTGGCCCCTCTGAATTCAGGAACCCTCTTTTCCTGGAAGGACTGCTATGCCCAGCGTTCGCATTGTGAAGCCGAAATCTTTGGGGCATTCTCCAAAACCGAACCCGGCTCAGGCGGCCAAAGTGCTGATCTGGGTCCGCCATACCGATCTGGCAGCCTGGTTTGAGGTTTGGGGCAAGAAAGGGACGCAAGTCTATATATGCGAAGACCTCTGGGTTCCCGGTTCAACCTGCCAGACTGATCAAGCCGTTGAGGCCCTGACTCGGAAGAGGATGCCTCGGCCTTGGGAAAACTTCCTGCTGAACGAAGCCCAGATTTTAACGACCTGGACTATTGAGCGCCGTCGGCCCAGTGAAGAAATGCGTCGGCTGGAGGCAATGGACTGGCTGGCTTCTCTGGAACGATTCCAAAAGCGATTTTGTGGGAGTGAAACGAAATGACCTATAAGTTTTGGTACAGCGTTGACGGCAAAGCCGAGGGGGTGGTTCAGGTGAAAGACGTTGCCTCCGGGGCGGTGGTGTTTCTGGAGAAAG
>JAKPGL010000020.1 GCA_029550925.1 Planctomycetota bacterium | reverse complement strand
AGGCCAGTCGGTGTTCACTTGGTGGAAATCCCGCCAGGATGAAGAATATCGGTTGCTTTTGAAATCCGTGGACGAGTACGCTCGCAAACAGGGTCTTTCCCGTGAGCAGGCGATTCGTCAACTTCGGGAGGAAGCGGATCGCTACGCCCTCCAAAAGAACCAACAGGGGGCGTCGAACCCCATCCAGGGTGGCATAACGGAACAAGCCGGACGCCAGCCCGGCGCCGAAGCCACCCAAGCCTCCTGGACGCCGCTGCCTCAACCGCCTGCTGCCTCTCCACGAGAGACCCCAAAAACGTCTGGGCGTTTTCCCCTTTCTCAGGGGATCTAGCCGCCGTCGCTTCGGTCCTGTTGTCAGTTCCCCGGAAAGAAAGGCCTGAAAATAGGCCGTTCCTTTCTGCCGTAGGGAGGACCTTGCCCTGCTGCGAAAGCTGGGAGCAGATGGAATGAAATGGTGTTCCTGCCCGCCCAAGAACCCAATTTTTCCGCAGTTTCCGGGGGGGTGGATTCCCACTTTCGGAGGAATAAAAAACTATGGCGCCCACCGGTAGGGAGCAGCCGCCTACTTCAGTTGGCGGAAGGGGTTTTATTGCTCTTTGAATTGCTAATTGGATATTCAAAGTCCAATAAAATGCCGGTGGATTTGGCGGGAATAAATTCGGGAGTGCTCTGGTCTTTGGTAGGAAAATTGACTAAACTCAGAAAGTCTTACAGGATAGGCAAATTGGAACGGTTCAGCGAACTGGGCAATAACGGCCATTCCCCCGGAAATGGCTCTCCAGAGGTTTGCGAATCGCCGAACAATTTGATCTCTGGGCTGTTGCCTCGGGTAGTAGGACACCAGAGGGCCCTTTCCTGTGATGCGGTTTCATTTGGTTGACATGGTACGGTTTTTTTTCTAACCCAGAAGGAGATTTCTAGTGCAGAGGATATGCTGTTGGTTAGTACTGGGGATGGTGGGATGGTGGTGGAGTGGAACCGGCAGGGCGGCGGAGAACCTGCCTCCCAGTGAAACGCTGCTGCCTGCTGCCGTGAAGGGATTTATCTCCATTAGCAATTTAGAGCAATTGGCCGCCCACTGGGGCAAGACCCAATTGGGTCAGCTCATGCAAGACCCGACGATGAAGGAGTTTGTCGAGGACTTGCGGGCCCAGTTGGAGGATCGGCTTTCGGAGGCCCATGTACGATTGGGGCTTCATTGGGAGGATGTCAAAGACGTGCCGAGCGGCGAGATCGCCTTTGCGCGGATTCAGCCTGCGCCCGGGAAGGCGGCCTCGGCGGCGGTGGTCCAGATTGTCGGGCGTCGCCAACAGGCTGAGGCCCTGCTGGAAAAAATCACCACGAACCTGCAAAAACAGGGGGCCAAGCTCCGGCAGGAAACGATCGAAGGGTTCCAGGTTACTCGAGTGGACCTGCCTAAACCCGAAGGCGATGAAGAGGCCAAGGTTTTTTACTATGTACTGACCGACGAGTACCTGGCGACTTCGGATGATGAGGCGGTGCTGCGATTTATTTTGGCTCGGCTTCAGGGGCGAGGCGATCCGCAGCAGACGCTGGCCGGGCAGAAGGCGTTTGCCAAGGTGATGGCCCGTTGTCAGAAGGAGGCTACTTCCCAAGCGCCGCAAATCCGGTGGTTTATCGAACCGTTTGGGTACGTGGAGGTGTTGCAGACCTTGGCGCCGGAGCGGGTTGCGCATCGGCGCAAAGGACGATCGATTTTGGACGTATTGAAAACGCAGGGGTTTACCGCGATTCAGGGGATTGGCGGCTATGTGGATGTAGCGGTAGGGGACTTTGAGTTGTTGCACCGGACGGTCATTTATGCGCCGCCGCCGTATGAGAAGTCGATGCGGATGCTTCGGCTGCCGAATCAACAGGAGTTTAGGCCGCAACCTTGGGTCCCCAAAGACGTGGCTACCTATACGACCATCTACGCCGACATCCTCCATGCCTTTGACCATTTTGGGCCGTTTTTCGACGATATGTTTGGCGAGGGCGAGAAGGGGGTTTGGGAAGAGGTGCTGGATGGGCTGAAGAACGATCCGAACGGGCCGCAAATCGACCTGAGGAACGATCTGATCGCGCATTTGACGGGGCGGGCGACCATGATGAGCGATTATGAGCTTCCGATTACTCCTACGAGCGAGCGGCTTCTGTATGCCTTGGAGACCAAAAACGAGAAGGCCGTCTCGGAGGCGATTCGTCGGATCATGGAAAAAGACCGCACCATGCGTCGGCGGGAGTACGGCGGGCATGTGATTTGGGAGGCGATCCCGCCGTCGGCGGCTCCGCAAAAGACGGAGGTGGTGGTCGGAGGGCTTCCGCCGATCGGAAAGCCCAAGCCCAAACAGCAGGAGCCTGCGCCGCGCGTGTTGCCCACGGCGGCGGTTACGGTGGCGTATGGCCATCTATTGGTCGCCTCGCATTTTGACTTCCTCAAAAAGGTGCTCGACCACGCCCAAAAACCGGATCCGTTGGCCGATCGGCTCGACTACCAATTGGTCCAGCGAACGATCGACGCCTTCGGAGCGCCGGAAAACTGCGCCCGCTTTTTCTCCCGCACCGACGAAGAATATCGGGCCACCTATGAACTGATCCAGCAGGGCAAGATGCCGCAGAGCGAGACGCTGTTTGGTCGGTTGTTGAACCAATTTTTGGGGACCGGCAAAAAAGGCGAAGTACGCAAACAGCGGATCGACGGCGCCAAGTTGCCCGATTACCAGGTGGTGGCCCGGGCCTTGGGGCCGGCCGGACTTTTTGCCTATTCGGAACAGGAAGGTTGGGTCCTGGTCGGGTTTACGCTAAAAAAGAAGTAACCCCAAGCCGCCTCTCTCCTTCCCACCTAGGGATGTTTCCACCTAGAATGGCTCACACTGCCCGGGTCGTTTCCTAGGCAAGGGAGGCCAATGGTCCCCTTTGGTGTAAGAAAACCTACAACACGTCGTTCTACCTATTCCCTTCCGAAAGAGGGTGAATCGTATCATGGCTGAGGAACTGCAAACCGCCATTCGTCCAACGCGCCAGGAGGATTATCCGGAGTGGTATCAGCAGGTGATTCGGGCGGCCGACATGGCCGAACCGTCCGACGTGCGCGGCTGTATGGTCATCAAGCCGTGGGGATACGCCCTTTGGGAAAACATCCAGCGGGTCTTGGATCGGAAGTTCAAAGAGACCGGCCATGAAAACGCCTATTTCCCGCTGTTTATCCCCTTGAGTTTCCTCCAAAAAGAAGCCGAGCATGTGGAAGGCTTTGCCAAGGAATGCGCCGTGGTAACGCACCATCGGCTAGAAACCGGGCCGGACGGCAAACTGCGGCCTGTGGGCGAACTGGAAGAGCCGTTGGTCGTCCGCCCCACCAGCGAAACGATCATCGGCGCAACGTTTTCCCGCTGGGTGCAGTCGTATCGGGATTTGCCGATCCTGATCAACCAATGGGCCAACGTGGTTCGCTGGGAAATGCGGACCCGAATGTTTCTGCGCACGACCGAGTTTCTGTGGCAGGAAGGACATACGGTCCACGCAACGGCCGAGGAGGCCATGGCCGAGACCCGCCGGATGCTCGACGTGTACGCCGATTTCGCCGAGCAATACATGGCCATGCCGGTCATCAAAGGCGAAAAACCTGCGGCGGAGCGGTTCCCCGGGGCGGTGGCCACCTTTTCCATCGAGGCGATCATGCAGGATCGCAAAGCGTTGCAAGCGGGCACCTCCCACTTTTTGGGCCAAAACTTCGCCAAGGCGCAGAATATCAAGTTCCAAGACGCCAACGGCCAAGAGGTCTATGCATGGACGACTTCCTGGGGTGTCTCGACCCGGCTGATCGGCGCCCTGATCATGACCCATAGCGACGATAACGGCCTGGTGTTGCCGCCCAGACTAGCGCCGGTGCATGTAGTGATTTTGCCGATCTATCGGTCCGATGCGGATCGAAGCCGGGTGCTAGATGCCTGCCAGAGTCTCCGCCAGCAACTCGAGGCCCAGCAGTACGACGGCCAACCGGTGCGAGTGCGGATCGACCAGCGGGACATTCGAGGCGGCGAAAAACTGTGGGAATATATCAAAAAAGGCGTACCGATCCGAATCGAACTGGGACCCAAAGATTTGGAGAAGAACGTGGTTTGTATGGGGCGTCGAGATCAGTCGCCCAGGCAAAAACATTTCCTCCCTCAAGCGGAGTTCGTCGCCCGAGCGCCCGAGCTGCTTGCCGAAATCCAGAAAAATCTCTTCCAGCGGGCCTTGGAGTTTCGGGAGTCGGTAACGGTCCGGATCGACCGATGGGAGGACTTCCGGGCCTTCTTTACGCCGAAAAACGAAGAGAAACCGGAAATCCACGGCGGCGTGGCCATGTGCCATTTTGCCGATACGCCCGAAGTGCAAGAAAAACTGGCCCCGCTGAAAGTTACCGTCCGGTGTGTGCCCCTAGAAGGCGAAGAGGAACCGGGCCGATGCCTGGTAACCGGTCGGCCAAGCCGACGCCGAGCCGTCTTCGCCAAGGCGTATTAAAAGGTCGGTTTCAGAAGGTCGATACTTTCATCAAAAAGGCGGAGGGAGCAAAACCTCCGAAACAAGATTCAGACGACCTCGGCCGTGATTCGCATCGTAGCCGGGTCCATCGCGGGCGTACAATCGAACCGATCCATCTGGGCGGCCGCCGTAATATCTTCTTCGTAACCAAGCTCACAGAGGTGTTGCCCAGCCAGGCTTTGCCGAAGCTCGGCGACGAGACGATCCGTCGGGATCGGCTCGGCATCGACGGCAAAGGGCACGGCGAAACTATAACGCCAGTTTTCCCGAGCGGTGATGGCTTGGGCGTTTAGCCGGTAGGCGTCGCCGCTGGATCGCTGAATCCGTTCCACCAACAGCCCCGCTGCCAGCACATCGTCCCGGCTGATTTGGCCCTGGGTGCCGGCGCAGACGATATGGATTGCGTCTTCGCCGGCCAAACGGTCGCAGACCGCCTGCGCGTTGACAAAGGCGGCCAGAAAAACCTGCCGAGCGGTGCGTACGTGGGCCAGGGCGGCAGTTCCATGACTGGTGGTAAAGACGATGGTCCGACCGGCCACGTTCTCCGGGGTGTATTCCCTGGGAGAATTGCCCAGGTCGAAGCCGTCGATGGGCCGACCTCCCCGTTCTCCCCCTAAAAGAACCTCCCCGGCAGCATATTGGGAAGCGATCTGGCGGGCTTGGTCGATCTCTGTACAAGCAATCACTTCCCGAGCGCCGGCGGCTAGGGCATAGGTGATGGTTGTCGTGGCCCGAAGTACATCAATAACCACTGCCGTGCCGCCGGCCAACTCTTCGGGTTTTACAATCGTGGGCAGAGCATACACATTCAGTTGCAAGGACATGTACAGACTCCCATGACTCCCGGCGGTCGGACGGGGTAATAAAAAAGAATGCCATAAATTTTGGCAATATACGCAATATAGACAAAATGGCTAATTGCAAAACAATAATAAAACGGTTTTCCTAAACTACCTTTCCCGTTTCGCTCCGTGGAAGGCCCTAAGATTTCCCCAACGGGAACGGCTACTCAAAAATGCCGGCGCCGAAGCCCTCTTGTTGGGAGGCGGCGCCGGGGCTGTGCGGTTGCTGAACCGGCACGGTATGCGGTCCGTGCGGTTTTTCCGGGGGTTGCACTTGGGGGGCCTGTTCGGAAACTGGTTTGGCTTCCGAAGCCGGCGACTTGGCCGGCGGGATGTAGTCCTCGTATTCCGCTTCGTCAAAGTCGCTGTAGCTGGGCACATAGCCGGGCAACTTGGAGCGGGCCTTTTCTTCCTCAAAAGCAGCAAGGACTTTCTTTTGGATCATTTCCCGGCAAGCCGAGTTGATCGGATGGGCGATATCGGCGTAGAGCTTCATCCGGCCGTCCGCGTCTTTGGGCGACGGAGACGGATCGAGGCGTTTGCCGCATTGATTGCAGTACTGGGCCCGTAAATGGTTTTTCGCTCGGCATTTGGGGCAATGGGTGGTCAGCTTTCGGCTGGGCATGGCCACAAACGGTCCGTTGGCCCCTTCGATGATCTTCAGGTCCCGGACCACAAAAGAATTGTCGAAGGTGATCGAGCAGAAGGCTTTGAGCCGTTCGCCCGGTTCCTCCATGAGCTTGATGCGGACTTCGGTGATCTCCATGGCCGTTCTCTCCTTCCTTTTTCAGGATGGTTCATCGGCAGCTATGAACGGCCACTACGGTCCCAAGACCGGTGGCGTGTAAGCGACAGGCAATCCGCCGGGCGTGGCGGGCGTGACGACACAACGCAAAATAAGCACTCCCACTTCCGGTCAGTTGGCAGCCCAGGACGTCTTCACGCTCCAAATGTTCCTGGACCCGACCAACCCACGAACAAAGCTTCTTGGCCGTTGGCTGCAACCGATTCCATAACAGCTTTCCCAAAGCCGCCCGGTCTCCTTCCTCCCATGCCTTACAGACCGGTTCCACCGACCGAGCACTCGCTGGGACTTCACAATGCCGATATACTTCCGCAGTGGATAAACCAGCCGGTGGATGCACGACCACAAAATGCCATCTCCCCCCAGAAGGAATCGGCTCGATCTTTTCTCCCCGACCTCGACAAATCGCGGAGCTGTCGGCCAGGAAAAAGGGCACATCGCTTCCTAAGCGGGCCGCTAAGGATGCCAGGGCCGACCGAGGCCAATGGAGCTTCCACGCCAGGTTGGCAGCCGCCAGAGCGGCTGCCGCATCTGCGGAGCCGCCGCCCAGGCCAGCCCCTGGTGGAATCCGCTTTACTAAGCCCATCCAGGCCCCGCGACGAACGCCCGCCTCCTGACGAAGCAACTCCACCGCTCGGTACGCCAAATTCTCGCGCCCTTCCGGCACAAGTTCCCTTTTATCGCACTCCCTTTTCGGGGCAGGGAAAACCACTCGGCAACTCAAATGGATTGGGCCGCTCGGCACCTCCCGAAATATAAGCGTATCATACCAACTGATCGGCGTCATGAGCGTTTCAATCTCATGATACCCATCAGGCCGTTTGCCCAGGATCTCAAAAAACAGGTTTAATTTGGCCGGCGCCTGGACTACCACCCCCTCAGCATTCTGGTAGATGTACATCCAGTTTTTGTCTCTACCCCCATCACCCTAACCCGTTCTATTCCCCCTGAAAGGAGGAACCATCCAGAAAAGTTCTTCGGAAAACTCCTGATTAGGAAATGATTGTAATTCAGCCTACCCCTAGCGTCAATCCGACCTATTGGAGAAATAGTGCCTTTAGGAAAAAATTAGGGATTTTCTCCCCGTAGGAAAAACCCCGTTTCCCAAAAGAACGCCTAGACCCAGACGAAGAAATGTGTTAAATAAGAATCTAGGTAAAATAGATAACTTTGGAATGTGGGCGTTGTTAGCATTCTCTGCTAACCTTTGGGCCTTGGCCACTGGTTTTCCCTATTTTTTAGAGTAAAATAGGACGTCTTCCGTCCTATGAACTGGCAGGAGATGGCTGGTAGGAGAAAAAACGGGCACCCTTAACCGATGGAAGAAAACCGGTCTCCCCCGCTTACGGGAAAAGACTAGTGGGAAAGGACTAGTGGAAGCAAAACCGCCCCTTGGAGATTCCCCAAGAACAGTGAGGAAATCTCCCGGTTACCCATACTTCGCTGGGGCGTTCTGAATCGGGGCAATGGCCAATAGGGACGCCGTATTTCTCCGTTTTCGTCGTTTCTCGCATATTGCAAGTCTCAGACCAAACCTCTCTTCAAAAGGAAAAAACCGTGCAAAAGACAAAGAAAGCGTCTTTTCAACTCCGGGGAATGCATCGGCCTTTGGCGGTTCTTAGGATAATTTGTCCCGGCTTCCAACCGGCGAGCTATCCCATGTTAAGGTTCGGTAGGCTTTTGGCGGCGTTGGCGGTTTTGGGCGTCTTTTTTCTGGGCGTTTCCTCGGTATCGGCGGAAGAAAAACCCTTCCGCTACAACGAGGCCCAGTATGACGGCGCCCAGCTCCGCTATTTCGGAAATATTCCCGTGCTTACTCTTTCGGGCAGCCCTGAAGAGATAGGCCAACAACAGGGTAAATTAGGCGCCGCCGTGGCCGAGGGAATCCTCTCCTATCCCAAGGATCTTTTCCAAATGGTCGGCCGGGAGCAGGGCTGGATTGCCCACCTCGAAACTGCCAAAAAAATGCAGGCCCAATTTCCTCCCCACCACCTGGCCGAATTACGGGCCCTGGCTAAAACCGCTCGGTTGCCTGAAGACATCCTCCTGGCCGCCAACACCTTGCCCGACGCCTATCGTGCCCGGATCGGATGTTCTTCCCTGATCGTCGATGCTTCCCGCAGCAAAACCGGCGGCCCGCTTTTCGGTCGAAACCTGGACTTCTACGCCTTGGGCAAACTGCACAAATATAGTTTGGTCATCGTCTATCGGCCCACGGGCAAACATGCGTTTGCCTCGGTAGGATTTCCGGGCCTGCTGGGATGTCTTTCCGGGATGAACGATGCGGGCCTGGCGCTAGCGGTGCACGAATCGCCTGCCTCGGCGGACGGCTCGCCAATGTTTAATCCCGAGGGTGTTCCCTATGGTCTGTTATTCCGTCGGATTTTAGAAGAATGCACTACAGTGGAAGAAGCGATCAAGCTGGTGCAATCGGCCAAACGGACCACCTTGGTAAATCTTGCTCTGTGCGACCGGCGCAGCCATGCGGTTGTGGAGATCACGCCCCGGACCGCAGCGGTCCGAAAAGAGCCGGACGGCATTTGCGTCTGCACCAATCACTTCCGCACGGATGAACTCCGGTTTGTAACGCATTGCCCGCGCTATGAACGGTTGATCCGGGCCAAGCAGATGGATCGGCTGGGTCTGGAGGAGGTGGCGGCCAAGATGCACGAAGCCAACCAAGGTCCGCTGACTATTCAGACGATGATTTTTGAGCCGGCTGAGTTGCGTCTGCATCTTTCGATCGGCAACCCGCCGACCAGCGCCCGCCCGCTGGAAAAACTGGACCTCGCCCCGCTGTTTCGCTCCAAGAGCACCGGATCGCCCAATCCCGAGGGAGAACAAAGAACTCCCCGGTGAGATATGGATGAAATCTGGTCGGAGGTCCATTGCTCCTTCTGATCCCAGCGGACCAGATCGGAAGAAGTCGTTTCTCGCCTCGGGACAGAAAAGATTCTTTTTCCCCAAATGCCTCTTACTGTAAAGCCGGCAGCGGGGCAACCCCCAATCCAGATTGGGCGGACGTTACACAAGAGGAGGAAGCTTGTACAAGGACAGACAGTTTACCGCCCGGTCCCAAAGCGTCAACAGTTCTGTTTGATGTTGCCAAGCCCATTCCATCACTAAACCGAGCACTCGGGGAGGAAGGTTTCCGCCAAGGACTGTTAATGTGTTTATCTCGATGATCGCCTGCCGATCCTCGTACTCCGCATGAAAATGCGGCGGCGGATGATCGCCAAAGTGCATCTTAATCACGATCCCAAAGAAACGGCAAATTTCAGGCATATCGAGCCGATTGGTGGAGGGAGGGAAAAATATCTTCCGGCTTTTTGCCGGTGAGTTTTAGGTAAATCGCATCCGCACATAAATCAATCTGGTCGCTCCAAGCGATCTCGCCGCCTGATCCAATATGGACTTTTTGAAATTCTCGGTCGTCTTTCCAGGCGGCAAAAACCCCCTTGCCGACCAGTTCTGATAAATCCACTTCCCCTTCGACGCCGTCGGCGTACTTGATCCAAATCCGATAGTTTTTCAACGGTTTGACTTCGAGCGGTCTTGGCATGGCAATCCCTTTCCCGTGGGGATAGGTCCTGGTCCCATTCCACAGCAGAAAACGCCCCATTCCAATACAGTACCATTTTAGCCGAATGCAAAGGAGCCTTTCTCGGCTAAACCAGGTGAATGCTTCATTTGGCTGAAAGATTACCCTTAATTTTATCCTTCCAAAACGGATTCGGAAACCCTGCAACTTTGCCGAGCTGCGAGGAGGGATCGCTGGCTTAGCTGCCTCCGGTCTTGTTCTCCCCCGTGCCTGGAGGGCAACGCCTGGACTTCTGCTTGCGCAGCGAAGACAGAAAGGCCAGACGCCTTCGGTTACGCCTCTAGCTCCTATTCGTTTATGCCCGCAGCAGTCGGAACCGTCGCAGGTCCAGAAAACTTTCCAATATCTGTTCCGGGTGGGATAGTCCTTCGACCGGTCCGGTTCGTCGGGTCTGAGCCAGCGTCTGGTAGATTTCCCAAAGTCGCCGGCCCAGTTGAAGAGGAGAAAAATGTTCGCTCACCACGCTGGCGTTTTCCCGAACCAATGCGTCCTGATCCGCCAGCCGGGCCAATAGCCCTGAGGCCGCCGCAGGATTTTTCTCCAATATCTGACTCCTGGGGCTGGGAACCGCTCCGGGCTGAGAGAGGATTTTTTCCAAGACCTCCTGTTGCAGCGGTTCGTCCAGATCGCCGAAATCCACCGCGCCCTCAACCAATTTTTCGTCCAGGGCGTCGGCCCAATCGGGTTGCAGGGGGCGTTGGTAGTCGGCCAGCACCTGCTGATAGACCGTCAGCATCCGTTGCCGAACTCTTTCCTCGCCCAGCCAATCCACCGGCACAGCCAGCCGACGCCACATTCCCGGCAGTCGAAGGCCAAGCCGCTCAAAGTCGCCCGTAATTTCCGGCAGATTTCGTCCCACCAGCGCCCGACCCACCAGCCAGCTTTCTAAAAACACCATGCCGAACCCCTCGGTAATGCTGGTAGTTAGCAGGGCGTCGGCGGCGGCCAGATTGTCGGCCAATGGCAACCCTCCTTGTTCGCCGGTCTCCCACACACACCGCACCTGGTGCTGGGCCGACCACTGTTTCCATCGCTCGTACTGTCCCCTTTCCGCCGGGTTCAATGGCGCCAGGGTAACGCCGATCCAACTGTCCGGCTCGGCCAACAGGCTGCAAAGCACCGCTTCGCCGATGTTTTTGCGCCGGATCGCCCGAATAGGATACAATAGATACCTTTCGCCGGCGGGGATTCCGAACAGGTTTTCCAAGCGGTTTTTGGCCTCCTGGAGCCGAGGCAACGGCCCGGGGCCTACCACCGGGTTGGGCAGTAGGTGCAATCGGTCGGCCGGTACGCTCGCTTGGAGCAACACCGCCTGGTCCCGGCTATTGAGCACCGCATAATGCAGATGCTCTGCCTGCGGATAGACCCAGGCCAGTCCGCTGCGATCGGGCCGGCCGACTCCCCGTTCCAACAACGCTCGGTAATTGGCGGGCCGAAAGTCCTCGGCAAAATCGTGGATTTGCAGAAGCATCGGGTAACCGGCCTCTGCCAACCGGGTCAACACGTCGGGCAATGCCATATTTTTGCCCAACGAGTGATTATGGACATGAAAGATCGTGTCTTCTGGTCGGCAGTCGCGCCGATGGAGCACCTGGTGGATTTGCTGAAAAAGGGCTTCTGACAGTTGAGGGCCGCTGCGCCGATGCACATGGTCGTAATCCAAAAGCGGCGCCGGTTCCAGCAGCACCCGGAGCGACGAAAATCGGGCGGGCAAATCCTCCGGCCAGCCTTCCTGCCGACCGCCGTAGAGCAGGATCACCGGCATGGGGTCGGATGATTTCCGATTTTTACCGGTCGGCGGGCCTTGGCGGTCCAGTTGGCTTTGCAGGGCTTCCAGGTGCAATTGGATCACCCGGCTCACCCCGCCTCGGTTCAGGTGATAATGGACGATGACTAGATTCATGACCGCCAAAGTGAAAATATATTTATTCAATAGGGCAGGAGAAAGGCTTTGGGAAATAGCGACCTATGTCCCCATCAGGATATCGCCTCTTGTTCGGTGAATATAGTTTCAGCGGCTTGTTGGCCGCCGTGGATGCAGTCGGGCAGGCCGATGCCCTGGTAGGCGTTTCCCGCCAGGGCAAGGCCGGGCCAGCGTCCTAAGAGGCGTCGAATCTCGGCCACCCGCTCCTTATGCCCGACCGGATACTGGGGCATACTGGCCGGCCATCGGGCTACTAATTCTAGGCAGGGTTCGCCTTGGATACGCAGGAGTCGGCGCAATTCGGCCAGCACCACTTCCCGCAGTTGCTGATCGTCCAACGTGAGCAATTCCGGATGTTTGGCTCCGCCCAAGAAGCTCCGTAAAAGCACCTTCCCAGCCGGCGCCCGGTGGGGATATTTCCGGTTAGAGAAACTGATAGCCAGCAGCGGACTTTGTTCCACGGCCGGGATGACCGCCCCCATGCCATCCAGCGGGTGCCCCACCTGCGACTGGTCGAAGGCCATGGCCGCAATGGCCGTGCCGGTGTAAGGGATTTCGGCCAAAAGGCGGGCCAATTCTGGATCGACCGGCCTCAACAGTTGGGCGGACGCATACGCCGGCAGGGCCAGGATGACCGCATCGAATCGCTGGGCAGTTCCCCGGCCTTGCCCGCCCAACCGAAGTTCCCACCCGCCGTCCGGCAACCGACGGATCGCCTCCACCGGCGTTTGCAGGCGGATTGTTTCCGGCGGCAGTCGTCGGCCCAACGCCTCGACCAAACTGCCAAGCCCATCCCGCAGCGTAACAAACATGCTATATCGGGCGCCGCTTTCTGCGCTGGCGCCAGGGGAGGATTGGCCAGGGGAAGCATCTTCTGAATGGCCGGTTGCACGGGAAGGTGAATTCTGGGACGTAGGCGGAGGGTTGCCCGGGCGACCGGTGCGGGCCTGGCGACGCATCTGACGCATCGCCCGGATCAGGCTGCCGTATTGGAGCTCCATTTGACGGAATCGGCCCAGCGTAGCTTCCAAACTCAGCTTTTCCAGGTCTGCGCCATAGACGGCGCTGACCAGCGGTTCGATAAGCCGCTCGTAGGTTTGCCGACCAAATCGGCGTCGGGCGAACTGGGCCAGGCTTTCATCGCCCGGTTGGCGTCGGGCCGGCAAAAAATACTCCAACGCCGCCCGCAGTTTTCCCCAAGGACTCAACAGCGGCGTTACCACCAGGGGCCACCATCGGCTGGGGGCCATCATCAGGAAACCTTCCGGCAGCGGGTAGAGTCGGCCTCGACGGACCACAAAGGTTCGGCGATAGTCGGGGTTGGTTTGCACCAATTGGTCGGCCAGGCCCAAACGCCGACACAAATCTAGGCCCCAAGGCAGGGTGGTGATGAAGTTATCGGCGCTCAGTTCGATCTGGTAGCCTTCCTGACGGACCGTCTGAATCACCCCGCCCAGGCGCGGCAGGGCTTCTAGCAGGGTGAGCCGACATTGGGGGGCAAGCTCCACGAGCCGATGGGCGGCGGCCAGGCCCGAGATGCCCGCTCCCACCACCGCCGCACGAAAGCTCAGAGAACTAGACGATGCCGAAGTCATGGCGTCCTTTCTCTTCCGACCGAGCCGACCGTCCCGCCGGGCTAGGATCGGCCTTCCACTTGCAACCGAGCCGCCCGCAGAGTATTGCGCATGAGCATGGTGATCGTCATCGGTCCGACGCCGCCGGGCACCGGGGTGATTTTACCGGCCACAGCGCGCACCCCGTCAAAATCTACATCGCCTGCCAGTTTTGGTTTGCCGCTTTCGGTAGTACCGATCCGGTTGACGCCTACGTCGATCACCACCGCGCCCGGCTTGACCATCTCGGCGGTAACCGCCTTCGGCGCTCCGGCGGCGACAATGAGGATGTCGGCTCGGCGGGTATGCTCGGCCAGGTTTCTAGTGCGTGTATGGCAGACAGTTACCGTGGCGTTGGCGCCGCGTTTTTTCTGCATGAGCATCACGGCGATCGGTTTTCCCACGATGTTACTCCGGCCTACGACGACCACTTCGGCGCCGTCGGTCGGCGTGCCGCTGCGGAGGATCAACTCCTGAATGCCGGCTGGGGTGCAAGGCGGGAAAATCTCTTCCCCGATCAACAGCCGACCTACATTCACCGGATGAAACCCATCCACATCCTTATTGGGATCCATAGCATAAAGCACCCGGCTTTCCTGGATATGCTTGGGCAGCGGCAATTGGACCAGGATGCCGTGGACCTGCCGATCCCGGTTGAGCCGATCCACCAACTCCAACAGCTCTTGTTCGCTGAGACTAGCCGGCAGGGTGTGCTGGAACGATTGCATCCCGAGTTCCTGGCAGGTTCGCCCTTTGGCGGTTACATAAGAGACCGAGGCGGGGTTATCGCCCACGAGCACCGTGGCCAGACCGGGTGTAACGCCGGTCTTTTGCACGAAGTCGGCGATCTCCTGGGCCAGCTCCGCCCGGATGGCCGCTGCAATTTGTTTGCCGTCGAGGATTTCTGCCGTCATCGCTGCTCCTTTTTCAAACTGACCTTCAATACAAGTACCATTTCCGCCGAGTGAAGGAGATCCATTGGGAAGGAGGTCCATCAGTTGTCACTGCTGCGCAAGCGGCAGTCCAGGTTTCTGGGTGTGCAGCATCCGTGGGGGCTGAATAACGAAGTAGCCGCTTCCCAGTAGCCTGGATTTCTGCTTGCGAGGGAATGACATTTTTTGCCGTTTTGCCGAGAAAGTCCCGGTTTTGCCGAGAAAATCGCGGCAATTCTGCACTCGGCTGAATCATTACCAATCCAAAACGTCTGTTATTTTCTCCCAAAGCCTTCTGTTTGGAAAGCGAGAGGTCTTGGGTTTTCCTCCGTTACTCGATCCCCACCCGCAGAATTTCTTCCAAAGGCGGCAGGTCGGCCAGTCGGCCTGTTTGCAGGTGTTGGCCGGTCTGCTCGAAGGCCTGTTTGAGGGCGTCGGCGACCTCGGGGCATCGGTCCGCCACGTTGTTGACCTCCCAACGGTCGTCCGGTTTGACGTAGAGTTCCCAGCCCTCCCCTTCTTCTAGCGATTCGGTGGTCCGCAGATACCAGGCCGGAGTACGGATCGCCTGCTGGCCGGCTGGATGCACCAGACAAATTCGGTCCCGCACCGCAAGCACTTCCTCTCGCACAACCGGCGTCAGATCATAGGCGGTTGGCGGCGGCGGATCGATCGGCAACTGCCACCAGCCCAGCAGAGTGGCCCAAAGGTCGGCCGGTTCGACCAGGGCTTGGCTTCGGGCCGTGGCCCCCAGACCATCCGGATAGACCATGATCCACGGCGTCTGTACCAGTTCGCTGTAGAGGGCCTCGTCGCACGGTCCCAGTCGGCCATGTTCCCCCAGCGGATAGCCTCGGGCGCCAAGCAGTACCCAGAGAAGCTCTTTTTCCAAGCCGCTGTCGGCCAAAAAGATGGCCAATCCGCCCAGACAGGCGTCCAAGACCATCGCCTGGCCCGCATAGGCAAAGCTGTAGGCCAATAGTTCATCGGGGTCGGGAGGGCTGACCCAGTGTTTTTCGGGCGGCTGGCAGCCGGGATAGGCAGGGGGATCGTCTTCTTCCCGAAAACTTTCGCGCAACTCGAGCGGGGCATCCCACGGCCCGCCAAACCCGGTCCAATGGCACCAAAGCCAAAACGGCCGGGGGGCCTTTTCCAACCAATCCACCATCTGGGCAAAACAGCGAGCCGCATGGGTCTGGTCGATCGTTGCCGCCACCTGAGCCTCCAGGGCCGACTCCCAAAGCACCACTTCGGCGAAATCTTCCGCCAACGAGCTTCGGGCCAGCAGGGGTTCATCGGTCAGCAGGGCGGTATGGACGCCCGATTCTCCAAGCCGACGGGCCAAACTGGGCCAATCCTCCGGCGCCTCCCGACGCCGAATGGCCGGCCAACCCTGCCACCAGGCCCGATAAAGCCTCTCCAACTCGGGACTATCGATGATCGCCTGATCAAACACAAATCCCCGGGCTGCCAACCGATCCACTTCCGGCGTGGGCAACCACGTATTCCCATACGCCCCCACATACCCACTATGCCACCGATCCACTACCAAACAGATCGCACTTCTCGGCACGGTGTCTTTCCTTTCCAGACATTTCGATCTTATCCCCACCTTGGAGTAATCCCAAGGGGAATCCCCCTTGGAGGAAATGCCTTGGGCTATCTTACCAGGAATATCTCCGCTCTATCAGCCCCGGTTTGCCCTGGCAAAGGCGGTCTAGGCCCGGCGACGCTGCCTTCCCAACGGGAACCTTCTCCTTGGAAAAGTTCCCGGATGGAGGAATGGGCTAAACCAAGGCGGTCTGTCGCCGTGCTTCGGACGGCCCTCCCACCGCACTGCAAAACAAGATACCAGTGGGGGAAAAGCCCCCTCTTTTACTGCCCCCTTATTGTTCGCAGCATGGCCGGTTGGTACAATGTCGATTCTTTAAGCATGTTGGTTATATCTCTCTGGGTAATCCTCAGGGTAATCTTCACCAAGAGATGAACAGGAGCTAAGCGGTAATGTCCACGGGCAAGAATCTGGTGGTGGCCCAAAGCGGCGGGCCTACCTGTGTGATCAATAACACGTTGCGCGGCATTATCGAAGCCGCCGGGGATTTCAGTGCGATCGGCACGGTCTATGGCGCCCGGCACGGCATCGAAGGCGTGCTGAAAGAGGAGCTATTGAATCTGTCGGCCCAACCCCCGGAGGAGATTGCTCTTTTGCGCACCACTCCGGTGGCCGGGTCCATCGGCACGTGTCGGTATAAACTCAAAGACAACCAGCAGGAGGATTTCGAGCGGGTCATCGAGGTCTTCAAGGCCCACCAGGTGGGCTACTTCCTCTACATCGGCGGCAACGACTCGATGGACACGGCCAATAAGATCGCCCAATTGGCCCAGAAGCGGGGGCTGGACCTCGTGGCCGTCGGCGTACCGAAGACGATCGACAACGACGTGGGTGATTCGGAGTTTCGCCTGATCGACCATACGCCGGGCTATGGGTCGGCGGCCAAATACTGGATGCACATGGTGCAATCGGCCAATGAGGAAAACGCCGGCTCCTGTCCGGCGGACCCGGTTCTGGTCATGCAGGCGATGGGGCGAAAGATCGGGTTTATTCCGGCGGCGGCCCGGCTGGCTGACCCAAACCGGGAAATGCCCCTTCTCATCTATCTGGCCGAAAGTAAAATCCCGGCCGAGCAGATCGCCGATCAGGTGAGCGACCAGCTCCGTCGGCACAGGCGGTGTATGGTGGTCGTGAGCGAGGGGTTCGACGTCAGTTCGCTGCCGGAGTCCAAGGTGCTCGATCTGCCGGAGGTGAAAGCCTTTGTCCAGGCGGCCGATGTGCGGGATGCGTTTGGGCACAAGTCCTACGGCTCGGCGGCCCAGTCAGTGGCCCAGGTGCTGGTGAATTATTTGAACCGGGTGGGACTGCCGGTCAAAGGGGCGGCCCGGGGTAATGTGCCCGGCACCGATCAACGCCACTCGATGGCCTATGCCTCGGTGGTTGATCTGGAAGAAGCCTACCAGGTGGGCCGAAAGGCGGCCGAACTGGCCGCCCGCGGGGAAAGCGGCTTCATGGCCACCATCTTGCGAGAACCCGGAGCAGCCTATCAGGTCCGGTACGATAAAGTACCGCTGGGTGAGGTAGCCAATAGCGAGCGGTGTTTCCCGAAGCCGTGGATCGCCCCAAACGGAACCGATGTTACCGATGATTTTGTGCGATACGCCCGGCCCCTGGTGGGCGACGATATGGTCAGTTTGCCGTTAGTGGGCGGCCGACACCGGATGACCCGCTTCGAGCCGATCTACGCAGAGCAGAAACTGCCGTCCTATATACCACAGGCCGATCGAAAGAAATAAGTCTGTGGGTATTTCGAGAGGTTCTTTCTGGATATCTCCTTTGTTTATCTTCACGTGGATGAACCATGTTTGACCTGACACCACAGCATGAGTTTTTTGTCGGCATCGACTCCGACGGATGCGCATTCGACACGATGGAATTGAAACACAAAGAGTGTTTCATTCCGAACATTATCAATTATTGGGAACTCCAGGGCGTGAGCAAATACGCTCGGGAGGCCGCCGAGTTTGTCAATCTGTATTCTAAAAGTCGAGGGATCAATCGGTTTCCGGCGCTGATCGAGGCGTTGGAGTGGCTTCGGCGGCGTCCGGAGGTGAAGGCCCGCGGAGTGCGGATCGAGATTCCGGAATCGCTCCGGGCCTGGATCAAAGAGGAAACCAAACTGGGCAATCCCGCCCTGGAAAAGAAGGTGCAGGAGACGGGCGACCCCTGGCTACGCCGCACCTTAGAATGGTCCAAGGCGGTGAATGCGGCCATTGCGGGGATGGTTCGCGGCGTGCCGCCATTTCCCTGTGTGCGGGAAAGCCTGGAGAAACTCCGGCACAAGGCGGACATCATTGTCGTGTCGGCCACGCCGCATGAAGCCCTCCAGCGGGAATGGGAAGAGCATAACCTGACGCAATACGTGGCGGCCATTTGCGGTCAGGAGATCGGGACGAAAAAGGAATGTCTGGCCGTGGCCCGGAAATATCCGCCCGGTCATGCCTTGATGATCGGCGATGCGCCGGGCGACTACGAGGCGGCCAAGGCGAACGGCACGCTATTTTTCCCGATCAATCCTGGCCGGGAAGAACAAAGCTGGCGACGCTTCTACGAAGAGGGGTTGGATCGGTTTTTATCCGGCCGGTTCGACCCGGCGTACCAGAAAGAGCTTCTGGAAGAGTTCGACCGGTGTCTGCCTGATCGGCCGCCCTGGCCGGTCGATCCGGAAGCATAGATAGGCTTTAGGCGATCTGCCGAACGGATGGCGTTCCAAACCAGCCCCCTGTGCGGCGGTTTAGAGCTCCCCAATTGCCTTGGATTTTTGCTTAGGTGGGAAAGCGACAAGGCGATGGGGAAGGGGGCGATGGCCAACGTTATGGTTTTGCTTTTCTCTGGGCGGCCTCCGGCGGCAGGGGGACGGTACGCAAGGGGAGTACCTTTTGGAGCCGGGGCAATTCTAGGAAAAGGCCGGCGTTTTGGCCGTCGCTGCCTAGGCTGCAAACGATCGTGCCGTCGTGGTCGATCGTATTGACCACGCCGTGTCCGGCCGCGGAGCGAAGCTGAACGAGGGGAGGGCCATCGGGGGAGGTGATTTCTACGATCCCTGTGTTGGAAGCCGGTTCCACACCGGCCAGCAGCACGGGTTTTCCTTCTCGGTTGTAGAGCACCAGTTGGCCGCCGTGGGCAAGCTGGCCGAGCAAACTGCCCCGAACCACGCCGTCGGGGGCGACGAGGGTCAGGCCCAAGGTTTCCAGTTGACCGGTCTGAATCCCCTGGGCCTTCATCTCAGTACAGACCAAGCGAACCGTAACGGCGGCCTCTTTGGCTTGCAGGGTATCCACCGCCAACGTGCGGACCCGCAAGAGGTTGGCCGGCCAGAATTTGTCCCGCACCGCAATCCCTAACGCCAAAATAAGAAGCGGATACACCGTCCAACGTTCCCGAACCGTCATGGGCCAGTCTCTCCTAGGAGAATGCAGAAAGAGAATATCTGGATCACGAAATTTTCCGGTCTTGCCTCCGCTGATTGACAACGGGCTTTGCACAACAGATTATAATACCCGGCGCTGAAACGTTTGCCCAAGAGCAGTGCTTCTGATTTTGGGGGAGGGAAAAAGCATGGCCGACAGGTTTTCGCAAGAGGAACGTGGTTTCCAAGACCCCAACGGCTTAGGGCCTGTTTCGGAACTGGGTTGCTGCGGTTGCACGGCGCCGACGGAGACTAGACCGGACGGCGGCCTGGTTTCCCGGCGCGAGTTCTTGGGCGTAGCCGGGATAATTGGGACGGCTGGTTTGGCCGCAGCAGCTCCGCTGGAAACAGCGCCGGCGGAAAAGCCGCCTAGAGTCCAACCGATCAAAAGGCCGCTTCGGATCAAGCCCGTCTTTAATTGCCATGTCTATCCTCGCAAACCCCAGACCAGTTGGCGGGTTACCGGGGCCATCCAGGACGAAGAGGAAATCCGCCAAGAAGAGGCCCATATCCGAAACGATTTGGCGGAGTTGGGCAAGAAGGCGGAGTTTCCGCTGGAAATCCTGCCGCTGGTCCGGGTGGAAACGGTCGAACAGGCCGGCCCGGTCGCCCAGGGCGACTTTGATGTAATGCTCATTTATGCGGCCCGACGGAATGCGCCGGTGCTGGAGGCGTTGGCTCGGCCCGAAAAATGGAACCTGATGTTTGTCCGCCACCGGAGCGGGCCGTTGTATTACATGTATATCGGCGCCCATGTCCATTACCTGCGCAAACGGCGGGATTTCTTCGCCGAACCGGCCATGAACATCCACGACGTGGTGGTGGACGATTACGAGGAGGTGTTGCGGCGGCTTCGGGCGCTATATGGACTGAAAAACACGTTGGGCAAGAAGTTCGTCTGTGTAGGCGGCCCGGCCGGCTGGGGCGCCGACGGAAAACAGGCGCCGGAAATCGCCGCCAAAAACTGGAAATTTGAATATGTTACCGTCTCCTACGACGACCTGGGCCGACGCATCGAAGCCGCCATGAAAGATCCCCGGCGGGTGCAAACCTGTCAGCACCTGGCCCAGCAGTACATCCGGCAACCGGACGTTCGGCTGGAAATCCCGGAGGAGGCGGTCCATCGGGCCTTTGTGCTCAACGAAGTGTTCCTGGACCTATTGGAAGAGGCCAAAACCGACGCCATCGCCATCAACCTCTGCATGACGACGATCATGCCCATTTCGGGCACGACGGCCTGTCTGCCTCTGACGCTTTTGAATGATGCAGGGCTTTTGGCCTTTTGCGAATCGGACTTCGTGGCCATCCCGGCTGGCGTACTGATGCGGTATATCGGCGACCGGCCAGCGTTTTTGTGCAACCCTTCTTGGCCGCACCAGGGGATGCTCACCGTCTCGCATTGCACGGCGCCGCGCCGGATGGACGGCAAACATCTGGAGCCGGTTCGGCTGCTTACCCACTACGAATCCGACTTCGGAGCGGCTACCAAGGTGGAAATGCGCAAGGGGCAGCCGGTTACTGTAATAGATGCGGATTTTCAGGGGCGTCGCTGGTTGGGCTTCCAGGCCCGGATCCTGGATAGCCCCTTCTACCCCATCTGCCGCAGCCAACTGGACCTGGCCATCCACGGCAATTGGCAACACCTGATCGAAGAGATTCGGGGCTTCCATTGGATCCTGATTTATGGAGAATATCTCCAAGAGGCAGGCTATGCGGTGCGCAAAGCCGGGCTGGATTGGTTGGAAATCGGTTGATGCATTCGGACCAACATTGAGATGGACCCATAAAAGGAGAAGACTGCTGTGAGCAAGGGATGTCGATGCGGCGGCGGAAAGCCGTTGGACCTGAGTGAATATATCCGGGCCATCCCGGATTTTCCTAAACCGGGGATTTTGTTCCGGGATATTACGCCGCTTTTGAAATCGCCCGAAGCGTTTCGGGAGGCGGTACGTCGGTTGGCCGAGCCGTTCCGCAGTGCGGGAATCAACATCGTGGCGGCTGCGGAGGCCCGAGGGTTTTTGTTTGCCGCCCCGGTGGCCCTCCAGTTGGGCGTGGGAGTAACGCCGATCCGCAAACCCGGCAAACTTCCCTGGAAGACCATCTCCTGGACGTACCAACTGGAATACGGGACCGATACGCTCCAGATGCACGCCGATGCGATTGCTCCGGGAGATCGGGTGCTGGTGATCGACGATGTACTGGCCACCGGCGGCACCGTGGAAGCCTGCTGCCGAATGATCGAGCAGGCAGGCGGCCTGGTGGCCGGCTGCGCCTTTTTGGCGGAACTACGGGCCCTGGGCGGCCGAAATCGACTCCAGAGTTACCCCCTGGTCAGTCTCATCCAATACGATTAAAAAGCCCAAGAAGCCAAAAGGCGGGCAGAATCGTAGTCCAGCGGGCAAGCGGATGGGAAGACTTCTCTACGGCGTCTGGGAGCGGACAATCGGGCCAGAAGCCAAACCGCCGGAAACGGCGTCCGCTAAAGGCGCCAATTTTCCTCCGCGAATATGATGGAAAGGAATCACTTCGACCGATCCACGCGGAGGGATCGTAATTTCCACGCCGATCGGCAAAAGGTGGGGATCGGGGATCACAGAGCGGTTGGCCTGGTAAATTTCAATGGCCAACGCGGCGTCGCCGAGATAGCGGTCGGCCAAGTTTTCTAGGGTGTCGCCGTCCGCGATTCGATGGCGGCGGGGTTGGGACTCGGACTGCCCGGAGCGCGGCGGATCGGAAGAAAGGGCCTCGGTCTGTAGGAAAGGAAATCGAGGCGCCAGCGACGGCAGTGTCCCGTTGGAAACGCCGCCCACTCCTAGAGCAGAACGCCGGTTCGAAAGAGCGCCGGCGATAGGTCCGGCCGGAGAGGGTGAACTCCCTGGGGGCGAGGGGAGCAGAGGCAACGGAGACGAAGCGGCAGAAGCCAGGCCGGTTGGAGAACCTTCTTTCCGGAGGATCAACTTGCCGCCGCCCCAGCCGGACGCAAACCAGGCGCCGTCGGCCGAGGGGCGCACCAGCCAGGCCAGCCCAAGGCCTCCGAATAAAATACTGAACGCCAACAGCTTGCGCCGTCCGCTCTCCATCGAACCATCTCTCCTGAAGTCCCATTTAATTGTACCCGATTCGGACGGAGTTGGGCGGCGGATGGGGGTGGAAATCTAGGAAGAAAAATTGCTCGAAATGCTCTGCGAAGTAGCGGATATACCGGGTAGATAGGATTAGGCAAATTAGGACGAAAATAACGAGTACGTAAATTGACGCAACTGGGAAGAAATTCCTGCCAAAAATAGGGGCAGCAGCGGGGCCTTTGGGTGGTGGGCGGCTTTTGTGGGGGCTGGCCCTGCGTCGGACGCCTTTTTTGACTTCCTCAAGCATCCAGCAAAAACCATCCGGCAATTACTGCCAAGTGGTCGGTTGCTGAGTCTGGGGCGGCTGATAAGGCAGAAAGCTCATGTGATCCGCCGATTCCCACAGGGAGAAGTTTTTCAGATCGACGGATTTCAGGAACGGTTGGCCGAGCATGAGATTGACTTGAGTGAGTATCCGCCGCTTGAGCAAGCGATGGTCCGATTGAGTGAGTTCTTCCAGCGGGGCGTTGCGGACGGCCGTCATCACTTGCTCCCGGACCAGACGATGGTACATCGCCACAAAGGCGTCGAACGATTGACGATTTTCGCACTCGGCCCTGGAGTCCAAACGGAAGTCGGTCCGAAGGGTAATTTTGGTTACCGGATCATAGATATAAATACTAAAATCCCCTAAAGAAAGTTGGCCGGGGCCGTAATAAACCACCGTGGGTTCGCGGGGAGCAATCGCCCCAAGACCTCCTCGGCCCATACCGCCACCGGGGTTTCCTTGGGCCAGTCGGCGAATCCAGTCTCCCCACATATCTCGATTGATATACGCCCCGGCTAAGGCCGATGCGACCAAGGGTTGCAGCACTAGCAACAGCGTTAAGAGTCCTTTCCAATTCTGCCACCCGGAGGCTCCCTTGGAGCGCGAACGGGGGCGGACCACGCCGGCTCCTGAAGTTGCCGAGGCTTCCGGAGCGGTCGGTTGGCTTGCAGGCGGTGGACGATTTCGCTCTGCAGAGGATGTATCGCTGCTGGATCGCTCGGAATGCATGAACGTAAGGTCCCCTTCGCCAAAGAGCGAACCTTAAGCCCCTATAACACCCTCGCTCAGTCTCGGGTTGCCTAGAAAAGCACTTCTCAAAAGTCAACCGGAAGAGACTGTGGAGAAATAGCGAATCTGCCCCTATTACTAAAGATACGTTACAAACATCCACCCTTAAGAGGGGATTTTCGTAACTCTTTTTGGTGATTTTAGGGGCCTTCAAGAGAGCCGGTTACGTTGTGGGACGTCAACCACTATAGCTTGGACTAGCATCCGGATGCTATCGCAAGCGGTTGTAGGTGGGAGGCGACAGCGCAACCGGTTCGGATCGGAAGCTTATTTTAGGGCGAAATTTGCCCTGGGTTGTCATTTCCGCGGAAGCGGAAATGAGGCGGCTCCGTGGTTATTCCTCCCAAGTAGAGGCTGCAAAAAGCCTAGATGGGGCGCTTGCGAGGCAGAGACAAGGTACTGCATTCGGCTAAAATGTTACTCGTTTTAGGTATTTTGCCAAGCTTAGGAAGCTGTGTTGGGGTGGGAACATGGAGTGAGAGTAGAAGAAAATTGGACAACTTTGGAAAGGTTGGTAAAAAAGCGTTTTTTGCGGCGTCTAGGAAAAAGCAATTGGGAAGAAAAGTCCTAAGTTCTTATTTTGTAAGGAGTTAAAAAAGAAAAAATTGTATTGACACATAGGAGAAGCTAGTTATAATAATGCGTACTTGGTAAGTTCGGTAATGTCGGCAGGACCGGACGAGCCAGTGAACTGTAGGGATATTGGGATGTACGGAGTTTGCGAAGTTTTCGCAGGCTTCAGGGAGTGTAGGGTTTAGGTTGACAGTGTGGGTTTTAGGTTGACATGGAGGCCTAGAGGCCCCGACCGCCTTTGCCGACGGTTGTTGTCGGGGACTCGCTGAGAAGCAAGCCGACGAAACGGCTATGGCAAGGGATGGACAAGTACCTATGTCGATGAAGACTGTCTTCACCACCGGCGAAGCGGCCAAAGTCTGCAAAGTCAGCCAGCAGACGATCATCCGCTGCTTCGACTCCGGGCAGTTGAAAGGATTCCGGGTGCCTGGCAGCCGGTTCCGACGCATTCCCCGAGAGCATCTGTACGCATTCATGCGGGAAAACGGCATCCCCACCGACGCCCTGGAAAGCGGCAAGCGCAAAGTGCTCATCGTCGATGATGATGAGGAATTGGTCGAACTGATCCGGGAGGTGCTGGAAAAGGACGGTCGGTTTGAGATCCGCTCGGCCAACAACGGCTTCGACGCCGGAATGCTGGTCAAAGAATATCGACCGGACATCATCGTCTTGGACATCATGTTGCCGGACATCAACGGCAAAGAGGTCTGTCAGCGTGTCCGTTCGGACAAGACGATGGATGCGGTCAAAATCATCTGCATCTCTGGCATGGTCGAAGAGGACAAGGTGGCGGATCTGAAAACGGCGGGCGCTGACGATTTCCTCCACAAGCCTTTCGAAATAGAAAAGCTGGTGGAGCGGATGTGTCGGCTCCTGGAGATTGAGGTTCCTACCTCGATCGCCCATTAGATGGCCTCCTTTTCCCATTGGTGGATTGGGGGATGTCTGGGGAAGCCCCGGGGCCGGGCTTTGCGCCTGTCGGTTCCGAGGGAGCCTGTTGTCGGTCTATAGTCCCGAGTTCCGGGGAGGCCCGCGAGCCTACCTTTTCTCATGCGTTATCTTCCGCCCCTGGATGGATCCCCCGGCTTCTGTTGGGCGCCGATGGCTGATCGGTCTGCCGCCGCCTTGGTGGAGCTGCTTTCGACGCCCCTGGACTCCGCCGCAGGAGGAGAGTCCCTCTCCAGTTTACTTGGCCAGGATCCGCCGTTGGTGGTTTGGCTGGTGTGTCGGGCGGCTCAGCAGGCCCCCGGGTGGGTTCCTCGTTCGTTGGCCGAGCTGGCTCGATGGGTTGCCGAAGAAACCCCAGGAATTTTTTCTTCTCCTGGTTGGGCGGGACGTGAGATATCCTTTTCGCGGGCCTCTTGCAGTGGAGAAGCCGCCGAGGAAATTCCTCCTTCGGCTCCGGAGACTGCCCCAACTTTACGGGGCAAGGCCCCTCCTCAGCCGCCAGGTATTCCGCCAGAATCCTCGGATAAGGAGACCTCTTTTCAGAACCAAGTGGCCCAAGACCTCCTTCGGGCCGAACTGGCCGCCCAACTGGCGGTTATTTCTGATCCGTCCTTGGCCCCAGAGGCTTACTTGCTAGGGGTGGCGGCAGAAGCCGACCGATGGATTTCCCTTACCGCGGACGGCCCAGAGGTGTGCGGCGAAAAGCTACTTCCGACCTGGCTAAAACAATCGAACACCCGACCGGCCTGGTCGTTTGTGGAAAAAGCCCGGAGCTTGGCCCAACAGGCCCTTTTGGACGGCATGGTTCCCCCGGTTTTTTCTAGCAGCGTCAACCAGGAGAGCAAGCCTCTGGCCGTTTTGGCGTCGGAAGCCGGCGGCGCCCAGGCGGGGTTAGGTGGGCAGGAGGTTTCCGGGAGGATCCCGATCGACTGGGCAAGCCTTCAAGACCGGGTTGCCCAAGCGGTGCGCCGTTGGGCGCAACCCCTGCCTGGATTGCCCCGGACGTTTCCTCAATTGCTGTGTGCTTTAGGCAGTTGGCAGGTGTTGGAGCGTCAATGGGCCGACGCCTTAGAACGGGCGAAACTGGAAGCCCTGGCCGAATTGGCCGCCGGCGCAGGCCATGAAATCAATAACCCTCTGGCCGTCATTGCCGGGCGAGCACAACTGCTTCTCCAGCAGGAGACCGACCCGGAGCGTCGGCGGAGTTTGGCGTTGATCGTGGCCCAGGTGCGGCGGGCCTACGAGATGATAGCGGACCTTCGGCTTTTTGCGCGTCCGCCTCGGCCTCAGATGGAACCGGTGGAATTGGCAGGTCTTTTGAACGGATTGGTCCAGGAACTCGGGGCGGTTGCCGCCGAGCAAGGGGCGGCGATGAGCTGGAGCGGCCATCCAGGGCCGGTCCATATCCAAGCCGACCCCGTTCAGCTTCAGATAGCCGTCCGAGCCGTGGTGCAAAATGCATTGGAAGCCCTTGGACGCCAAGGTCATATCCATATTGCCTTGCACGAGGAACCAGGGTGGGTCCATATTCGGGTGGAGGACGATGGGCCGGGGATTCCCCCCGATGTGCGAGAACATCTTTTTGATCCGTTTTATTCCGCTCGGTCTGCCGGTCGCGGCCTTGGATTGGGTTTGTCCAAGGCATGGCGGATCGTCGTCTCGAACCATCATGGCCGGATCCTCGTGGACAGTACTCCCGGTCAGGGAACGGGCGTTGAGCTGATCTTGCCTAAAAATCCCACCAACATTCTGCAATCCCCCCGCCCCAGCCACGAACCAACATCCCCCTAGGCCATAAGGAAGAACTGACCAGAATCGTCGGCAACAGAGAAAAATACTTGTTTCTTGAGGTATCTCTATCCGAGCAGAGGAATCAGCGGATATAATCCCAAGGAGTGCTTCCGCCGGTTAATGATAAGATGGTCCTTTTTGGGGGGGAGCATCGCCAAGAAGGGAGGGTGCGGCGGTTTTTAATGAGTGGTTTTGGGGGACCATAGAAGGAAAACGTTTTGGTTCGGGAAATACGGGGCCCGATGCGGGTTGGCCAGAGGGCAAGGCCGAGACCGCATCCGCCCCCGTCTTTCCGGAACCTCTATTGTCTCTTGAAGAGCAGAAGGCCCGTCGGGGCTGGCAAGGGTTGGGAGACAAGGAGGATCGTTTCCATGGGAGAAGAACAGGTTTCTCGAGAGTCGGACTGGGAGCAGCAAGGCCGATGGGAGGGGTGTGAGCAGCGGATTGGGTATGTTTTTTCGGACAAGAGTTTGTTGCGGGCGGCGCTGACCCACGCCTCTGGCGCCCAGCATCGGTTGGGGTCCAATGAGCGGTTGGAATTTTTAGGGGACGCCATTTTGGGGGCGGTGGTAAGTGAACTTTTGTTCTTAAAGTATCCCCACGCCCTCGAAGGCGAACTGACGCACATCAAGTCCATCGTCGTGAGCCGACAAACCTGCGCCCGGCTCAGCCACGCCCTCGGACTAGAGGAATTCCTTATCCTTGGCAAGGGTCTGACCACCCAGGGGCCGACGCCCGAATCGGTGTTGGCCGATGTATGGGAGTCGTTAGTGGCGGCCATTTATTTGGATGGGGGGCTGGAGGCGGCCCGGCGTTTTATTCAGCCCCATCTGGAACCGGAAATCGAGGCCGCCGCTGAAGGCGAATCGGACGCCAACTACAAATCGCTCCTCCAGCAGTTGGCTCAACGGGAACACGGCGTTACTCCCACCTACGAACTGCTGGACGAGAAGGGGCCGGATCATTGCAAGTATTTTCAGATGGCTGCCCAGATCGGCGGCGCCCGCTATCCGCCCGCCTGGGGACGCACGAAAAAGGAGGCTGAACAACTGGCCGCCCGAAACGCCCTCCAGAAACTTACCGGCCAATCGCCTCCCCAAAACAATTCCTAAACCGGCGTTTCGGACGGCTGTTTCGGTTGCCAGGCGCGGCTAGGCTCTTGTCCAAGGTTCCTTTCCGGAACAAGTTGGCCGACGTTTCCTGTTTGTTTTTTGCCCCGAACGGGCGACAGAAACCGTCGGGGCTTATCCTTGAGAGAACGTCCTCCGAACAGGTAGTGAGAGTTTACAAGGAGAAAGTGGATGCCGCGTGCGGTAGTGCTTTTTTCCGGCGGTTTGGATAGCAGTTTGGCCGTCCGGATCATCCAGCAGCAAGGGTGGGAAGTAGAGGCGTTGCACGTCGAAGTTCCCTTTGACCAGAGGCGAACTTCTCCGGCCCAGTGCGCCGTTGAGTTAGGGGTTTCGTTTACCGCCGTCCCTGTGGAGGACGACTATATCGAGGTGATTCGTCGTCCCCGGTTTGGCTACGGTCGAGCGATGAATCCATGTACAGATTGCCGGATTTACATGTGTCGGTTGGCCCGACGCAGGATGGAGCAGACGGGGGCGGCCCTGGTGGTTACCGGCGAACTGCTGGGGCAGCGCCCCAGCAGCCAAAAACGTCGGGCGTTAGAACTTATTGAGATTTATTCGGGTTTGGAGGGTCGGCTGTTGCGGCCTCTGTCGGCCAAACTGCTCAAACCAACCATTCCGGAACAGGAAGGACTCCTGGACCGAAGCCGACTCTACGATTTTCAAGGCCGGAGCCGTCGGCCGCTTGTAAAACTGGCGCAGCAACTTGGGGTTCGCCATATTCCGACGCCTTCGCCTGGATGTCGGCTCACAGACCTGAGTTTTGCCCCTCGGGTTCGCGACCTGCTGGAACACGAACCGCAGGCGAACCGGGCGGATTTTGAACTGCTGAAGTTTGGCCGCCATATTCGGCTGGACCCGGCCCACAAAGTGGTCTTGGGCCGAAATGCGTCGGAAAATCAGGCCATGCAGGCGTTGGCCCAGCAGTATCGACCTGCCCAATGGCTGTTGCTGGACCCGGTGGATTTTATGGGACCTCTGGCCGTGCTGATCGGTCCTGTTACGGAAGAAATTCTCCAAAAATCGGCCCATTTAGTAGCCCGGTACGGCGATTGTACGGCGGAGGGGAGAGTGCGGGTGTTCGATCCGGGTGGGCAAGATCGGCAAATCGTCTCGGTCTCCAAACCGGCGGCGGATGAGCCGCTGCCCCGGCCGTGTTGATCCTTTCCGGTCCCCGCCCTCATCCGTTGTTCTGGCGGGAAGGAACTTCGAAACCCCCGCCTAGTCTTGCCAAACAATCAACCCTATATCCCCAGCAGTTTGGCCGTTACCAGCCATTGAAGTTCCCCTTGACCGAGTTTCGGAGGCCCATCGAATCGAATCAGAGCCAGAGCCCCTTTGGAAAAATGAATCAAGGATTGCCCTTGGCCGATCAGGGCGGCGCAGAACACTTCCACGTCCGGCGCATGGCCGACCCATGCTACCGCCGTGTGCGAACGGGCTTCCGAGGCGGTCCATCGAAGCAATGGGTCCAACGAACCGCCGGGGGCTAATTCCTCCCGCTGCACCAAAATCACCCCCTGGGGTTTCAAGACATTGACAATCACCTGGGCGGTCTGCCGACACCGGAGCAAGGGACTACTGACAATCAAGCTCGGCTGGAATTGGGTTTTGGCCAGTTTGCGGATCAGTTTCGCAAACCGTTTCCCCCCTTCGGGTGTCAGGGGCCGAAGAGAATCATCCGACCAACGGGCTGAGTCCTGCTGTTCCGCCCAGGCATGGCGGATAAGATAAAGGTCCATGTGGGGTTCCTTGGTTCCTTACGAAGAAGGCTGTTTTCAGAACGTCTTCTCCTATTTTGGCAAAAAACTTCCGAAAACCAAGCCACTGCCGGAGTGTAACCCAGTCTGTTAGACCGGCTTGGATACCGGCTGACAGACGGCATTACGTAGCTTAGGCTGTCTAGCCTGAGCGAATCCGCCCGCTAGACAGCGGGCGTTATGTATAAGGCGGTTTCGGATTCCTCCACAAGGGGGGGCATTCGTCCCCTTTTTCTTCCCCCCGTTTCAGAATAAAATGCTTAGAATGTCAGTAGTTACAATCGGCCTAAGTGAAAGGAGCAGAAGTGAGCGAATCCACCAGGGAAGCGATTTTGGCGTTGGAAGATGGTCGCTTTTTTCGCGGCCGGTCGTTCGGAGCGCCGGGCGAGTGCTGCGGCGAACTGGTGTTTAACACCTCGATGTGCGGCTATCAGGAGATATTGACGGATCCGTCCTATGCCGGCCAGATTGTTACGATGACCTATCCACACATCGGCAACTACGGAGTCAACGCCCATGATGTGGAATCCCGCCGGATTCAGGCCGTGGCCCTGGTGGTTCGGGATGGGTGCGAGGTTCCTAGCAATTGGCAGTCGGAGATGAAACTGCCGGAATACCTCTGCCAGAATGGGATAGTAGGTCTGGAAGGTGTGGATACGCGGGCAATCACGCGGCATATTCGGGAAGCCGGAGCGATGAAGGCGGCCATTTCCACCCTCGGCCGGTCTCCGGAGGAGGTTGTGGAAATGGCCCGTGGTTGGCCGGGGCTGGTCGGCCGGGATATGGTCCAGTATGTTACCCGCAGCGAACCGGAACACTGGCCAACGCCGGAAAATCCTCGTTTTCGAGTGGTGGTGTATGATTTTGGGGTCAAAAATAGCATCTTGCAGTTTTTGGCCAGAGGGGGATGTCAGATCACGATTGTGCCTGCTTATACGCCGGCCGAAGAAGTCCTGGCCCAAAAGCCGGATGGCGTACTGCTCTCCAATGGCCCGGGCGACCCGGCAGGGCTGACCCGCATCATCCCGGAGGTGCGGAAGTTGATCGGCCAGACGCCGCTCTTTGGTATTTGTCTGGGGGTGCAGGTGTTGGCGTTGGCCTTGAGCGGGAAGACGTTCAAACTCAAATTCGGCCATCGCGGCGGCAACCACCCCGTTCAGGACTTGACCACCGGACGGATCGAGATTACCAGCCAGAACCACGGCTTCTGCGTGGATATCGACTCGTTGCCCAAGGACGAGGTAGAAGTAACCCATGTGAACCTGATTGACGGGACGTTGGAAGGGTTCCGGCATCGGCGATGGCCGATCTTTGCCGTGCAATTCCATCCGGAAGGCGGCCCCGGCCCGTATGACGCCGTCCATCTTTTCGACCGGTTCGCCGCCGTAATGGCCAAGGGAACTGCGGCATAAAGGGTGTGAAAAGTGGAGGCCCCACGCCTCGGAGCAATAGTCCTTACCCCTTCTGAGGAAAGGAGCCTGGTATGTCAAGTTGGACGCGTCGAGATTTTTTGGCCGGCGCATTGGCGGCAGGGGCGTCGGGGGTTCTGGGGAGGGCTGGGGCGGCCCAGCCAGGAGCTGTACCCCCGGCCCGTCCGAAAATCACTAGCGGCGTGGACCGAATCCCCTTGGGCCGCACGGGACTAAAGCCAACCCTTTTGGGCGTCGGCACCGGAACCCGCGGCGGCAGCGAACAATTGGCCTTGGGTCAGGAAGGATTTGTACGACTGTTTCGCCACGCCTACGAACGCGGCATCCGGTACATCGACACCGCCGACATGTACTCCATGCATCTTTTTGTGCGATTTGCCATCCAAGGATTGCCCAGGGACCAGTTGTTTATTCTCAGCAAAACGACCGCGAAGCATCCAGAGGTGGCTAAGGCCGACATCGAACGCTTCCGTCGAGAATTGCGCACCGATTACCTGGATTGTGTGCTGATGCACTGCATGACCAAAAACAGTTTCCCGACCGATATGCGCCCGGTCATGGATGTGCTGAGCGAGGCCAAACAAAAGGGGCGAGTCCGGGCCATCGGCATTTCATCTCATGGGCTAGACCCGCTGAGGGCCTCGCTGGAGTGCGATTGGATCGACGTGCAGTTGCTACGGCTCAATCCTTTCGGACAAAACATGGACGGCAAGCCGGATGAGGTGTTGCCGATCTGCCAGAAAATCCATGCAACCGGTCGAGGCGTCCTGGGAATGAAAATCTACGGCGAGACCGGCTACGATAGCCGAGAAAAACGCCTCCAGGCGATTCGTTATGTGCTTCAGTCGGGAGCGGTGGATGCGTTTACCATTGGATTCACCAAACCCGAACAGATCGACGAGACTTTGGAACTCATCCAGGAGGCGCTACGCTCTTAGACATGGCCTAGAGAGGTGTTACGAGCGATTTTTTGCCGGCGTTTGGCAAGGAAGACGGTTCAGGGGACAGGATTTTCCCTGGACTCGCATGGCGACGGCGTCCAACGAAAAAGGCCGACCGCCCGGTTGGGGCGGCGGCCTTTTCTCTTCTCCTGTTCCAGCCCTATGGAAGCAGACCGAGGGACTTTTGCCCCAATTCCCTCGGCCGCCTGCTAGCTGTTTTGTGAGAGGAGGTTCCTTTATCGGGCAGAGGGAATCGCAGGCAGGGCGGACACCCAGGCAGGCCCAACTCCGACCCAACGGAATGGATAATGGGGATTGTTGGAGGTCCAACTGGGAGCGTAATCCCCATGGACGCAATCGACGCCCGCAACGGGTCGGGAGTTGGAGTAGCCGAACCATTTAAGGGCGGCCAGCCGTCGGGCACGTTGCGCCGCCTGTTCGGCTGCCTTCTGTTGGAGAAGGAGTTTGGAATCCAAAACAGGCTGGGGACTCGGTGAATAGGGGTAGCTGGACATCTCAGGGGAAGAAATCACTTCTCCCGGTAAGTTCGGTTTCCTGGCTGCTCCGGCTGGTGGCCCTTGGGGAATGCCTGCGGGCGCCATCGGAGGGGGCGTAGGCGACGGCGCCATAGCAATCGGCGGCGGGAATGGAGACCTTTGTTGGGACCACGCCGTCCCCGTGAAGCACCATGTACATCCTATTGTTACCATCATTGCGACCATCGCCCATCTGGCCATTGGAAATATCCTCCTGTGAAAAGTGCTATTGGGAGAAGTTGCTTATCTATTCGGCCTAAGCAGCTTGGTGGGATTAGAGAAAATTTATCGGAAATGCGGATTGTGCGGGTAGGAATCGGAGGGCCCCCCTTTGGGTGGCATTCCTTGAGGGAGTAAGTCTCGAAGGGGAATTTAGCTGGGTAGCAATGGAATAAGAACAACCAGAGACTTTCGCCCATGGGGAAATAACAAAAAGGTCATTATTCAACCGAGTGCAGAAGTGCCGGGATTTTCTTTTAGCAAAACCCAAGATTTTTCCGGCAGAAATATCATTCCCGCTCTAGCGGGAATCCAGGGTCCTATGAGGCGGCTACGTTGTTATTCCTCCCAAGTAGAGGCTGCAAGAAGCCTAGATTGGGTGCCTGTGCGGCAGTGACAAGGTACTGCATTCGGCTAAAATGTTACCAAAAAGGGAATAATGGGGAACCTTGGTAAGGGAATTGGAGAGGGTTATCTTAAGAATAGGCAGGCTGGAGGTTTTGGCTAAATTGGATAAGGTTTGCCGATTTCTTAGATTGCAAGAAATTGTCAAGATTTAACGATTGCGGCGCCGATATCAGTTACGCCAACTTTTCTGCCATTCAGGAAGGTACTGCTATGCGCCGCAGTTTTTCTACCTATTGCTTCTTTCTCATACTGATTGCTGTTGGATGCCTGGTAGGTTCCGGGTGTCGGCCCCAGCAGCCCTATTACCTGTTTGAAGATGGGGACCTGTCGCATTATATTGGGGAGGCCACTCGTATTGAATATCCCGATGCCCAGGTGGAAAGCCTGGACGAGGTGGCCGTGGACGGCCAGCAAAACCGCCCCTTTACGTTGCAAAACCCGGATCAATTGGATCCGACGCCGCTAGGGCTTGAGGAAGCCATCCGCAACGCCCTCTTGAATAGCAAAGTGCTTAAGCAACTTGGCGGGCAGGTGCTTACGACGCCCGAAGCGATCACTCGTTCTCCGGACGCCTTGGCCACCGTCTATGATCCGGCGCTGGCGGAAAGCCATCCGCAGTATGGCACCGAAGCCGCTCTGGCCGCCTTCGACGCCCAGTTGGCCGGCTCGGTCTTCTGGTCCAAAGGCGACCGACCGCAGAATTATCGTGCGGTGGAAGGACCGCTGGGAGGGGCCTTCCTTCCGATCCGCCAAAGCGATGCGGGAACTTTTACGGTTGAATTGTCGAAGACCAACGCCACCGGCGGGACCACCGCTCTGCGGCAACACGTCAATTATGAATGGAACAATTCGACGCTCCGCCGTTGGCCGAGCGATTGGTATGTGGATTGGGAGGCGGAGATTCGTCAGCCGTTGTTGCAGGGGGCCGGGGTGCAGTTTAACCGGATTGCCGGTCCCGGCGCGCGTCCGGGGGTGTACAACGGGATCGTCCTGGCCCGGATCAACACGGATATTCGTCTGACGGAATTCGAGGCGGCGGTCCGGAACCTGGTCATGGACGTGGAGCGGGCGTATTGGGAGCTTTGGCTGGCCTATCATGAGTTGGAGACGGCCAAGCAGGCTCGGGACGCCATGTTGGAGACCTGGATGGCGACCAAAACGAAGTTGGAATTGGGCGCTCGGGGCGGGACGCGGGCCGCCGAAAGCCAGGTCCGGGAACAGTATTTCCTCTACCACAGCTTGGTGCAAGAATCGCTCAATAAAGTCTATGCGGTGGAGAACAATCTGCGGTACTTGATGGGGCTGTCGGCTACGGACGGCCGGCTGTTTCGTCCGTCGGACGAGCCGACCATGGCCAAGATCACTTTTCCCTGGAATGAAGTGCATCAGGAGGCGTTGGTTCGCAGCGTCGAATTGCGGCGGCTGCGTTGGCGGGTCAAACAGCGTGAGATGGAGTTGATCGCGGCCAAGAATTTCCTGTTGCCCCGATTGGATGCGGTGGGGCGGTATCGTTGGTTGGGATTGGGCGACGACTTGATCGCCAGCAAACGTTACAGCGACGAAGCGGACATCACCGCCTATCAAAGTCTGACAGGCGGCCGATTTCAGGAATGGGCTGTTGGGCTGGAACTGGACATTCCGATCGGTTTTCGTCGAGAATTGGCCGGCGTCCGAAACGCCCAGTTGAACTTGGCCAAAGAACGCGCCTTGGTGCAAGAAGCCGAGTTGGAAGTCTCGCATCAGATTTCTCAGGCCATCCGGGATTTGGAAGGGTCTTATGAACTGATGCGGACCAGTTACAGTCGGCTCCAGGCGGCCAAACATAACGCCGACACCTTCCAGACGATCGTCGAACTGGGCGCCGAAACTGAGGAAACCCGAGGGGCCGGGGCCATTTTCCTCCGGCTCGAATCGCTCCGGCGATTGGCCGAGTCGAAAAGCAATTTCTATCGGGCGCTGGCCACCTACAACCAGGCGATAGCACTTGTTCACTATCGGAAGGGGTCTTTGTTAGAGTATAATGGAGTATATTTAGCCGAAGGCCCCTGGCCGGCCAAGGCCTATTTCGACGCAATGCGTCGGGCTAGGGAACGGGATGCCGGGTTGTATTTGGACTACGGCTATACCTTGCCTAGGGTGCTGAGCCGGGGCCAGTACCAGCAACATCAGGGCACGACCCAAGGCGAAGCGGCAGGGGACCAGACGCCGTCGGTCCAAGGCCAACCGGCGTCCTCCCCGGGGAACATGTCTGGTGAAGAGCCGATCCTGGAAGCCCCCACGCCGCCTCAGGCGCGGCGGATTCCGGCCGGCGGCGCCGCTCCCGGAATGGCATTGGCCGAGAGCGACCCGATGTTTCCGGATGGGCCGGGACGGGGGAATCGGCCGTCGGCTCAGGTGCAGCCGGTCGTCTATGCCCAGTCGGTGGAAGAACGGTCCCAAGGAAGTTCGAGCGGACAAGGAGTGAGAACCGGTTTTCCCGTCTCGGAGAGGGCCGCCGTCAATGAACCTCGCCAGACTGCGCCGACTGCTCAAACTCCTCCAACTGCTACAGGCTGGAAAGCGATACAACGTTAACGGTTTGGCCCAAGAGTGCGAGGTCAGCCGACGCACCATCTTCCGAGACTTGGAACTGCTTCGCGAGGCGGGCATCCCCATCCGGTATGATCCGGAGCGAGAGCGATATGAGACGCAGGAAACTCCTCTGGTCCCGCCGGAAGAATTCTGTTTTGAAGAAGTGCTGGCCTTGCTGGTGCTTTGCTACGAAATGGGCGATGAGCGGAATTTGCCGTTTTTTGCCGCCGCCCGATCGGCGGCCTTAAAATTACAGGCCTGCCTGCCGGCCCGCCAACAAGAACGCCTCCGACGGGCCGCCGAAAGTATTGAAATCCACCTGCCCCAGACCAATCCCCTTTTCGGACGTCAGGAGGTCTTCGGACGCCTCCTGGAAGCCCTGGCCGAACGACGGGCGGTACGCATCCGGTATTACCGTATCCAAGACGGCCAATTTGCTCTCACGAAAGTCTCTCCCTACCGGCTGTTGTTCAGCCGACGCAGTTGGTACCTGATCGGTCGCTCCACTGTCCATCGGGCGGTGCGAACCTTCAATGTCGGTCGAATCCAAGAGGCGACCCTTCTGGAAGATCGCGTTCGGATTCCCCGCAGGTTTTCCATCGACCGGTATTTACGAAACGCCTGGCACTTGATCCCCGAACCCGGACGAGATCGAGAAGTACACGTCCGTTTTGGCCCGAAAGTGGCTACCAATGTGGCTGAGGTCATCTGGCACAAAACCCAACGGGTGGAATTTCGGTCGGACGGTTCCTTGGACTTTTATGCGAAAGTCTCCGGGCTGAATGAAATCTCCTGGTGGATTTTAGGCTACGGCGACCAAGCCGAGGTCCTTGATCCCCCAGAATTGCGAAAACTGATCGCCCGACATATCGCCCATTTGACCCAGGTCTATCAGCCAGAAATCGAGGCCCTTGCTCAATCCGTAGAGCCTTCCCGTAAAAACTAACGGCCGGTTTGCCTAGAGAACTTCCGTCGATTGGATACAGGATTCTGCCCAGGCGTCTGCTGGTTCGGCCAGGATCAGGGACGCCGCAATGATTGAAGGCGGTGAAATGACAATCGTTTGGATGCTAACTATTCTCACGGCGGCAACGTGGGGCCAGCACGCCAAGAATGAGCCGGTCTCAGGGACCCGGTTGGTAGAGACTTCGGCGTATTCCACTCCCGCCACAGAAGACGACGGCGGGGAAGGCCAGCATCGGAAGAGCCCAGAAAAGCGGGACAAGCCTGGTGCGGCTGGATCGGCCAATCCTCTTTGGGTGCGTCTCGTGGAAGAGGGAGTTGCCGTGGACCGGACGGCCAAGTTGCGCGCCAGGTTGCCCAAGCCTCTCATGTCAGACGGCCTCTCCCAAGCCGAGCAACAGAAAATCCTGGCCCAGGTTGCCGGTGCTCGACCGTTGGAAGAATTCGTCCGAAATGCGGTCGTTGCCCCGTTTGCGATGGAGATCGTGGACGTTTCTTTGCCCGAAGCGCCGACCCCGCTTCGCCGAGTGGACGTAAGTTATGTGGCCTACGGCCGATTGGAACAGTTGTTCTCCGAAGACTTTCTGGAGCACCTCTTGCACCAGGCCGCCAGCCAGCGCAAAAGCCGATACCCCATAGGCCGACGCATCCTTTCCGCGGAAGAATTGGCGAAGCGGAATCTGCTTCTGCCGCCGGACGGCAGCACGCACAAGGAGCGATACCTCTTCACGGCGGCGGCGTTATTTGATCGGGTGCTGCTTCGCACCACCCAGCATGTGGTGGTTACCCGCTCCGAGGAGACGCTGGTGCTGGCCTCCGCCGTGGCCCCCGCCTTCCAGGAGGATAAGGAATATCCCAACCAGTGGCAGCCGATCCAGGTGGATGATCAGGGGCGGTTTACGCTCGGCCCGGCCCAACCCTATTTCGCTTCCGCTTCCTATACAAAAGTAACCCGGCTGCGACAGCCGACCGGGGCGCTATTTATTGAACATCATCATCTGTTCGCCGAACCAAACGAATGGTTCGGCGGCAAAAACTTTCTCCGCTCCAAATTGCCCCTGGCCGTCCAGGAAGCCGTACGCAAACTCCGCTGGGAGCTCCGCCGTCCAGACGAATCCACCCCGCCCACCCCTACGCCTCCGAAGTCCAAGACCAACGGCTGACGGATTCCGAAGATCAATCCCGTTGGCGCGGGCGGAGGGGGGCAGGACGGCCTACCAGGTTTCTGTGCGAAGGATTTCTCGGCGCCAGCCGGGTTCGTGGACCGCCCAGACGCGAATCCGGAGTCCTTCGGTCCATTGCTCTTGGTCTTGGCCTTGGCGGTGGGCCGATTGCCAGCAAAGCGATTCGGCCGAGCTTAAGAGGGGAACCCGTCCCCAGCGGTTGGCCCGCCGCCAGATGAGCATCCCTTGATCAAAAACAGTGATCACTACCGGCGTGGACATCTCCAACATACGTCGGGCGATTGCTTCATGGCTGGCGGTCGGATAGCGACTTTTGAGCAGTCGGAGGTCCCAGTCCACCCGTGCGCCATCCTCGGCAAACCAGCGGGTCGGCAGTAGGATTCGAGCGGCCAGATGATTGGCGATCCGCTCCCGGTACTCGCCCAAGTCTTCCTCCGTGGCCGCGCCCAAACCGGCCGCTACCTGATAGACTAAATGTTCGCCCAATTCATGGGCGGCCGACCAGTAACGGCGTTCCGGCCGAGGATGCCGTTGGAGGATCATGGCGGCGGTTTGAGGGTGCGAGTGACGCCGGCGAAGCCGGACATAGCGGCCCCGTTCTTGCAGACGGTTGTCCCAGACCACCTGCACCCCCAACGCCTCGGCAATCCGAAACGGATCCACCGGGGGGGCCTTCACGTGGGCGATCCGAAGCGCCTTTTCGACCACCCTGTCCAGGATTTCGACGTACTCTTCCCAACCGACCGCACCCAACATGGAAGGAACCTTTGTTCGAAAAGTGAATAAAGTGTTATACGAAGTAAATGTACATATTTAGTGTACGTAACGAACAGTTATTTGGCAAGGCGTCCCCCCCTGTTTTTTGCGCCGAAATGGCCGTAAAATACCTCTATGGACTTACAACCTACCCCCTATGTTCGATCAACCCAGCCTGTCAAAGCCGCCTGCGCGGTGGTGATGCTCGGCTGTCCAAAGAACCTGGTCGATAGCGAACGGATGCTTGGTTTGTTGCACTCGGCGGGGTATCGCGTCGTGTCGCAGCCGGAGCACGCCGACCTGGTGGTCGTCAATACCTGCGCTTTTTTGGCCTCGGCCCGGCAAGAGGCCTATCAGGTGATCGAAGAAATGCTCCGGCTGAAGCGTCAAGGCCGAATCCGGGGGCTTATCGTGGCCGGCTGCCTGGCCCAGTGGGACCAACAGGCGCTGCTGGCCCAGTATCCAGAAGTAGATCATGTGCTGGGGCTTTTTGCCCGCGACGAGATCGTTCAGGCGGCGGATCGGATTTTGTCGGGCCAACCAGAACCCCGAACCACCTTCCTGCCTCAACCAGACCATGCCATGGAGGAGTTGGGCCGGGTCCGCATCACCCTGCCCCATGTGGGATACCTGAAAATCGCCGACGGGTGCGACCGGCAATGTTCCTTCTGTACTATCCCCCAAATAAGGGGCCGGTACCGAAGTAAACCGATCGACCATCTGCTGGCCGAGGCCGAAGAACTCGTCGCCGACGGCGCCCGGGAACTTATCCTGATCGCCCAGGACAGCTCCGCCTATGGCCGAGACCTCGCCCAAGGCCGATCCCTCCTGCCAGAGTTGCTCCGCCAATTGGACCGGTTGGAGGGAGTCCGTTGGATTCGGCTGATGTATTTGTATCCCCTCCTGATTGGCCAGGAGCTGATCGAGACGATCGCTTCAGCACGCAAGGTATTGCCTTATTTGGACTTGCCGCTTCAACACATTAGCGACCCCATCTTGAAGCGGATGGATCGGCTGGTGGACCAGGCACGGACGTTGGAGCTTCTGGATCGGCTTCGGGCGGGTATTCCTCGACTGGCCATTCGGACAACCCTGATGGTGGGCTTTCCGGGCGAAACAGACGCCCATTTTCAAGAACTGGTCCGGTTTGTTCAACGCCAACGGTTTGAACGCCTGGGCGTTTTTCCTTTTTCACCCGAACCCGGTACCCCGGCTGCGGAGATGCCCGATCAAGTTCCTGAACCGCTCAAGCAACGCCGCCATCGCCGATTGCTTCAGGTCCAGCAGAAAATCGCTTTTGCCTATGCGGAAGCCCAGATCGGCAAACAGGTCGAGGTGCTGATTGATCGACAGGTTCCTGGGGAATCCCACGCATGGGTGGGCCGAACCTATGCCGATGCTCCAGAAATCGACGGGGTGGTTTATGTAACCGGCCGCTCGCTTCAGCCCGGGCAGATAGCTGTTTGCGAAGTGGTCGCCGCCCAGGGGTATGATCTGATCGGAGTCGCCCTCCAGAAAGGGGCGTCTGACGCCTCTCCAGTTGGGTAATACTTCAGCACCATTTCCTCCGAAGAAAAGAACCCCTCTTTCCTCGGCAAGCCGCGCATTTTGTCATTTCCGCGCAAGCAGGAATCCAGTCCTTCCCCCGTCCTTTGGAAACCGATTCGCTGGAGCGTGGATGGTCCGATCACTAGGCTTGCCACATGATCAATTCATATTCCGGGGGCGGGACGGTGGTTTCGATAGCCCCTTCCGAGGGAATGCGTTCTAAGAGTTTCTCTGCCTGGTAAAGTTCCAGGCAAAAATGGAGCGGTGCGCCGGTGCCGACGCCTAAACTTCGCAGCGGGATGGCCAGTTCCAGAATAAAATCCGCCGCCGCTTCGGTCCCCGATTCGACGACCAACACCCCGGCGTGAAACAGTTGGACCAACGGGTGCCGACGGGACGGCCCCGTCACCGTCAGTACAAACTGCCCCGGCTCCAAAAATATCACTCGCAGGCTGCTTAGGTCCGTCCAGCGTTCCCGCACTGGCCCATCCTGTGCATCGACTCGAAGTAGAAGTCGATCCGCATCGAAACCGAAATAGACGTCGCTCGCCCGACTTTCCCTGGCCCGTTGCATGGAACCTCGGCCAGATTGGTTCTGGTAATGGCCCGCATTGATCCATTCGAAATAGCTCCGTCGTCCGTCGATCCGCACATTCAAAAGTCCGGTCGGCTCTGTGGGCGCTGCGATCCGGAACCCTTGCCGAATCGGACGGGCCAACTCCACCGGCGCCGTCTGGCCCAAAAGAGAGTAAACATTCTGCAAGTGTTTCCGAAACAGCCGATCAAACACCATGTCGTGCGCCGTATGGTGCCGGGGATCAAACCACCAGAACCAATCGCTTCCTTCGGCGATATACAGTTCCTCCCAAGCCCGTTGGATCTCCGCTTCCGACGCCTTTTTCGCGGCCGTTGCTTTGACCAATTGCCGACGGGTCCGGCTGACCAAGTCCCACGCCCGATTGCACTCCGCATGACCGATCCAAATGCCAAAATTATGCTGAATCCAACTGCCCGGGAACAATTGTCCCAACCGATCGGTAGCCGGATATTTGGACAAATAGTCCCCCACACGCACCGGCGTAATTTTTGGATGGGCGACGATCCGACGATACAGACCGCGTAAAAAATCCACTCCGCTCCGAGGATAATATTCCCAACAGTTTTCCCCGTCCAAAATGATGCTCACCAAAGTAGGCCGCTTGTCTCCCAGCCGATGCGTGGCCCGACCAATCGCCTCCAATTTCCCCACAAAATCCTGAACCGCTTGCTCCGCACCATAGTGCTGGTACTGAAAGCCGATCAAATCGCTCATGGCGTGGTCCCGGAAAATGATCTGGACCGATCGGCCCGCCTCTTCCACCCGCCACGGCCGATAGAGCATCTCCGGATTCCGAAGATAGCCGTTCATGTCCCGACAAACCCAACCGTCCGTCGAACAAGAAAGAATCTCCTCGTCCGTAGCGATCCATTGCAGCCCCGCGTCGGCGACCGCTGGAATCATCGCCTGGCAGACCGATCCTTCCGAGGGCCACATGCCGTGCGGCTTTTGGCCAAAGAGCTTCTCGTGATAGACAACCGCCCGCTGGATGTGCTCGACGGCGTCTTCGGCGTAGCTTTCCAATAGTTCTGGCAGAGGGGCGTCGGGCATAGCCCGGCGGGCCAGACGTTTGTCCCACAAAAGCGGCAGAATCGGATGGTAAAACGGCGAGGTGGTTAGCTCCACTTGACCCCGCTCCAGAAGCCGACGGTGCAGCGGAATCACCTCCCGCAGTATTTCCAACTGCTTGTCCAGAAGCCACTGCTTTTCCCGCTCGGTCCAGCCGCGCCCTTTGGCCCGAAACTCAGCCAGTTCCTTGTCCAACTCAAAAGCGATCGGATGGAACCAAACCAAATTGGCCCAGCATTGCAGGTCCAAAAGGTCCCGTTTGGAGAAGCGTTTCCGCGCCCGCTCCGGCGGATCAATGCCCACGCCCCGCTTCCGATACAAATCTTCATATCGAGGATACGGCCGGATCATCTGATCCGGGTGCACCATAAAGAAATTGTCCAGCAGGTAGTGGAGGTCTTCTTCCGAAAGGCTGTCGGGCGGAAGTCGGGAAATGCGTAGATGATTGTCCACTCTTCCCCCTTCGGTATAGGCCTCCAGTTGCACCAACAGACTGGGCACGAGATTGATGGCGGCGTGAAACTCTGGAATTTCTTCCAGAAGTTTGCCCATCCCCCAGTAGTCCTTCACCCCATGAAGCCGAACCCAAGGCAGGGGAGTTTCGCCGGTCAGATCATCCGTATAATACGGCTGGTGATGATGCCAGAAAAAGGCGACAGAAACGTCGTGCATGGCGTCGGCTCCGTCCTTACAAAAGATATTCCAACGGTGCTTCCCTGAAAACTCAGATTCCGTACCATTTCCGCCGAATACGGCGGGCCCTATTTTTCGCCAATGGCTAAACAGTTCTCCCGGTTCGCCATGGTGGGCGGTTTAGCCTTCGGCGCGTTTGCGGGCCGTGATTTCTTCATATACGCGGATATACTCTCGAGCGCTGCGTGCCCAGGACCAATCCTGACGCATACCGGTCGTTTGGAGTTGACGCCACAGGTCCGGCTGGCGCCAGGCCTCGCAAGCCCGGCGGAGCGTCTCGTCCAACGCCTGGGCGCTGTATTCTTCGAAGGAAAATCCGTTGGCGGTTCCGGCGGCCAAGGTTTCGGGGGAGGCGTTGACCACCGTGTCGGCCAAGCCCCCCGTCGCCCGAACCACCGGCGTCGTGCCGTACCGGAGGCTATACATCTGATTCAACCCGCACGGCTCAAACCGACTGGGCATGACGAACATATCGGCGCCGGCCTCGATCCGATGGGCAAGCGGCGCAGAAAACTCTAGCCGAACCGCTACTCGCGCCGGATACCGCTGCGCCAACTCTTCCAACGTCCGCTGGAATTTGAGATCGCCGACTCCCAAAACGACCCACTGAACCTCTGTTTCTTCAGCCCACTGCTTCATCACCTCCACCAGCAGATCTACTCCCTTCTGCTCCGTAAGCCGACCAATGAAGCCGACAAGCGGTATATCGCTCCGCTCCGGAAACCCCAATTCCCGTTGGAGGGCCGCTTTGCAAAGAGGTTTCCCTTGCTCGATCGTTTCGGCCGTATAATGGGCGGCAATGTACGGGTCTGTGGCCGGGTTCCATTGCTCTACGTCGATGCCGTTCAGAATCCCGTACAACACATTGGCCCGATGTTGCAATACCCCCTCCAGTCCGCAGCCGTTGGGCGGATGCTGAATCTCCTGGGCGTACCGGGGACTCACCGTACTGATGGCGTCGGCAAAAACCAACCCTGTTTTCAGCAGGTTCAGTTTCCCAAAAAACTCCATCTGATGCCAATTAAAGTATTTCCAATCCAACCCTGTCAAGAGCATGTCCCAATGCCAAAACTGCCCCTGATAGGCCATGTTGTGGACCGTAAAAAGACAGGCGATCTTTTCATACCGGGGCAGATTTCGATATAGAATCTTCAGGTACGCGGGCGCTAACCCCGTCTGCCAATCGTTCGCATGAAGTACGTCGATAGAAAGGTCCAGCAGACGAATCGACTCCATGACCGCCCGGCTAAAGAAGATGAATCGTTCGCAATTGTCGATATAATCCTTCCCGTTGATGCTGTATAGATGATCCCGATCAAAATACTCGTCCTGTTGAACCAAATAAACGGGAACTTTTCCGTTATCCAAATGGCTGCGGAGCAATCGGCCTGTTACTGTTTTGGTGCCCACCGGTGCAATGAACTCGATTCCCATCGGCTCGATCGGCAAACCGCAATATCGGGCTGTCCGGTACGCGGGCAGAATCAAGCTCACTTCGTGCCCGGCGCGGGCTATCTCCACCGGCAACGCCCCGCAAACGTCGCCCAAGCCTCCAGTATTGGCAAAGGGGACCGCTTCACTGGTAGCCAACAGAATCTTCACGCCAGTTGCCTCCGTGGGTAGGTCAGGGATGTGCGTCCAAGAGCGATCTTGTTCACGGTTACCCGGCCTCTTTTGGGAAATCTTTCCAAGCCGGGAACTTATCTGCTCCAAGGAACCAACCATGCTCCTGGGGGAGCCACACTTTCTATTTAATCATACCTCCTCAAAAAGGTATCTTTGAACCCTTTCCTACGGTTTTTGTAGGAAGTAAAGTCTAGCATCTGGAACAGTGCTCAGAGGACAACCGCCCGGAAAGCCCATGTAAATTTGCTAAATTATGTATATTGTGTAAAAAATGTATTTTTCTATTTTTCTTATGTACCATACCTTCTGAATAAGCAAAGACTTCCACCGGAAAAAATCGAGGTGTTCCCCGTTATCCCTGTGGACCCCACCAAAGAATTATTCCGCCGTCGAAATCGCCCCGCGTCCCGAACGAATTTTTATTCTTAAAGCCGCTCCAAAGCGCAAAGTCAGCCTAACCCAACCCAATTAGCCCCCTACCAAGGCATCCAAGATAAGTGAATAAGGAAAGATACCCCTTAAGGCAATCGGGCCCAGACCCAACGGAAAAACCGGCCTAACAGGCCCAAACTATACCGGCCAACTCGCTCCCGTTGGTAAATGTCCAGGCCCAGAATGTCTCGGGCGGCCAGAATGCCGCTTTGGATAGCCGGTCCGATTCCCTCGGCCAAGTCCCAGGTGGCCAGGCCAGCCGCATCTCCTACTAGGTAGGCCCCGTTCTGTTTGATCGGGGTATTCAGGGGGTTGAGAAAATAGGGATGCCCCTTTGGGGTCGGGGGGGACATGTCCCCCACGCTGTCCTCTCCGTCTAAGAGCCTAGTAAACTCTTCCCATAAGGAAGCAAGGCCCTCCGTGGGGATTTGATCCGCCAGCCCGCCAAATCCTATATGGACACCCCCCCGTTTGGGCACATACCAAGCATAGCCACTTTGCCCAGCAAACGGAAACCACAAGATGCACTCGTTCCCGAGAGGTTCCCCAGGCAATTCCGCCTCTCGGGTTAGGATCAATTTACCTGGGTGGGGAGGGAATAAGTTTCTCCGTACAGGGCATGAAGTCCCTCCCGCTCCTACCAGATAGGTACAGGAAAACTGGCCATCGACGATATATCGCCCTCCTGCATACCGAATCTCTCGGACCGTGTGTTGTACTACTTCCGCTCCGCTCCGCTCCAAAAGCCAGCCGTCGAACTCCGCACGCCGGATCGAGTATTGATGGGCCGAAATCCGAAACCGCCATCGCCGACTCCGCCCCACCACCAACCGCAGCCGATCTAGCTGAACCAGACCATAGGGATACTCTTCTGGTTGGATTTCCAGATCGGCAAGGACCTTCGGAGTGATCCAGCCGGCGCAGAGTTTTGGCCGGGGAGGTGGTTGTTTTTCCAGCACTAGACAAGGGCGTCCGCACCGAACGAGTTCCCGAGCGCAACTACTGCCCGCCGGACCGCCGCCTACGATGATGGTTTCTACCTGGCGCATAAAGAAAAAAACTTCCTTTATCCCTTCCCTATTCCGCTATTTGTTCCCAGAGTTCCTTCTTTCTTGATTGCAGCGGACGTTCCATCCGCAACTGCTTTTAAGGCGGACTTTCCGGGTTTGGCGGTGGGGCATAGGGATTGGCTGGCGGTTTTTGGCCGTACTGGCCGGCCCGAGTCCAGGGGATGGCGTTTTGCCCGGTGCGGGTAAAGACGATCTGGAATAGTTGCAAGGTGCCGGTGATGAAGGCGGTGCGTGCCCCGGTCAAATAGAGCCGCCACATTCGCACAAACTGCTCGTCGAACATTCGGGCAACTTCCTCTCGGGCTTTCTCAAACCGATCCAGCCAATGCTGAAGCGTCAGGGCGTAATGGAGCCGAAGGTTTTCCACATCCAGCACGGAAAAGCCGTGCGGCTGAAGGACATCGAGCATCTGTTGCAGGCTGGGTGCGTAGGCGCCGGGAAAAATCCGTCGGTTGATCCATCGGTCGTTTTCGATCGGACGGTCTCGCCCGATGGAATGGAGGATGCCTCGGCCCTGGGGTTTCAGGCAGCGGTCGATCACCTGGCCGAGGGTGTGGTAATGGGCGGGGCCAACGTGTTCAAGCATCCCGATCGAGACGAACACATCAAACTCGCCTTGGATATTTCGGTAGTCGTCTTCGATGAATTGGACGCGATCGTCCAGTCCCTCGGCCTTGGCGCGGCGGCGGGCGTAGGCGATCTGATTTCGGGAGATGTTGTAGGCGTGGACGTTTACGCCGTAATGGCGGGCCATGTAGAGGGCCAGTCCACCCCAGCCGCAGCCGGCTTCGACCACCCGCTCGCCGGGCCGAAGCCAAACCTTTCGGCATACATGTTCCATTTTGGCCTGTTGGGCCTCTTCGAGCGTAAGGTCCGGATTAGGAAAATACGCACAGGTATATAAAAGCTCCTTGTCTAACCAAAGCTCGTAGAATGCGTCGCCAATGTCGTAATGATGGGTTACATTCCGACGGGAGCGGTCCAGGGTGTTCGAGGCGGTGCGGCGCAATCGGCTGAGCAACCCGGTGGCCCACCCGGCAGGTCGTTTCCCTTCCACGGCAAGACGCCGGAAGACCGTCTCCAGCAATCGGCCGAGGTTGCCTTCCACCTCCAATCGGCCGTCCATGTAGCAATCGCCGAAATAGAGTTCTGGGTCCAAGGCCAAAAGCCAAATCGCCTGCCGATCATGGAACCGAAGTCGTAGCTGAGGCGGCTCATTGGAAAGCAACACTTCTTCGCCGTTAGGTAGCACCACGGCCACCGGGGGCCGACCCACCCGCTGGAGCAACTCGCGAATCAACCATCGCTCGAGCCGATAACGACCTTTTCCAGGCCGACTCTCGGGCAGTTTTTCATCTGCTCGGGGCGACCGACTCGTGGGAGAAGAGCCTTCCGGTAGAAAGCCCTGGGAGAGATGGGAGGAATCTACGAATGCCCGATGAGTTTCTCGCCCCCCCGCCTGGCGAGAGACATCCGTTCCGATGGAGGTACCCATAGTGATTGCCTCCTTCGGTAAAAGGACCCGAAAAAATCCAGGCCAGGAGTTCTAAGGCCGAGAAATCGGAAGGGCCGCATCTTTTTGAGCAGAAAAGGAGTTTCAATCCTCCCCGGGGATCAGCGGCCCGATCCGCCCATCGCCAATTCCCGGCCGAAGTACCCCTACGCAGAGCCTCCATGATCTTTTATCATAACGCGTTAGGTTCAGGATGCCAACACCCTCCCCCATCCGAGGACGCCGTGGAAATGTCCTGGAAGGAAAAGTTCGCAAGGGGGGGAAAGAGTCACTGCGAAGTCGCGCAGGAGCATATTGCTGTTGTCCCATTTTTCTGAAAACGTATTCCGAAGGGAGGCGGCCCGTAGCCATGTTAGACGCCAAGTTCATTGTCGAACACGCCGAAGCGGTCAAACAAAATTGTCGCAACCGGGGCGTCCAGGCCGATGTGGATCGGTTCGTCCAGTTGGAAGCCCAACGCCGCACCAAACAGGCCGAGTGGGACGAACTGAATCGGCAGGCCAATCAGGTAGCCAAGCAGATCGGCCAGGCCAAAGAGGCAGCCCAGCGGGAAACCCTCAAAGAGCAAGGCCGACGGCTTCGGGAAGCCGCCGCGGACGCTAAAAAGACCCTCGACGCCATCCAGGAAGAAATGCTTCAGATTCAGAAGCAGATTCCCAACATGACCCATCCGGATGCGCCGGTGGGGGATGCGTCGGCCAATCGGGTTTGCCGACATGGGAAGACGCCGGTCCGTCAATTCGATTTTCAGCCGTTGGATCACGTCCAATTGGCCGAACGATTGGACCTTCTGGACTTGGACGCCGGCGCCCGGGTGGCAGGCCACGGCTTTTATTATCTGAAGAACGAAGCGGTGCTTTTGGAGTTGGCCTTGCAGCGGTACGCCGTGGAAGCGCTTCAGAAGGAAGGGTTCACTTTGGTCATCACGCCGGACCTGGCCCGGAACGAGATTTTGGAAGGGATCGGCTTTTTGCCGCGCGGTCCGGAAACGCAAATCTATAGCATCGAAAACACGGACCTGAGTTTAGTAGCGACTGCGGAAATTACGCTGGGCGGAATGTTTGCCGACCAGATTCTGGAGGCCGAGCAATTGCCGATCCGCCTGGCCGGTATCAGCCATTGTTTCCGCACCGAGGCGGGCGCCCACGGTCGGGCCACCCGGGGTATATATCGCGTGCATCAATTTACCAAAGTGGAGATGTTCGCCTTCACCCTGCCCGACCAGAGCGACCCGATGCTGGAGCAGTTCTGCCAGTTGGAATGCCGATTGTTCGATGGCCTGGGCGTTCCGTATCGGGTGATCGACACCGCCACCGGCGATCTGGGCGGCCCTGCTTACCGAAAATACGACCTGGAAGCCTGGATGCCCGGACGAGGCGAATGGGGCGAAGTAACCAGCACCTCCAATTGTACGGACTACCAGGCCCGTCGGCTCGGCATCCGCTACCGCGTCAAAGGCGAAAAAGGGACTCAGTTCGCCCACACCCTCAACGGCACCGCCATTGCCGTCAGTCGGGCGATGATCGCCATCCTGGAAAACTATCAACAAGCCGACGGCTCGGTGCTGATCCCGGAAGTGCTTCGTCCCTGGGTCGGCAAAGAACGCATCGAACTGAAAACGTAGAAAAAATCGCCTCCATTTCCGCCGCCTACGTTCTGTGGTTTAGGGGCGTACCGAGGTCTTTCTGGCGAATCTTCGTTTCCGATCGCTATATCTTTTTGGCCATCACCAATCGGGCGAAATGCTCGAAGGAGCGGTCATAGGTCCGCTCGGCGTCCGGCGGAAAACAGCAGCCGGGCAGTTGCCGCGACCGAAGATGATAGGCCAGACAATCGCAGCAAACGCCCTTGCGACTGCACGGATCGTAGCTACAGGTACAATTTTTCATGTTCTTTTCTTTTTTGCACTCAGCCATTCGCAGACTCCTATTTCCGTGAAAAATTCGCAACATCTCAACCGAGTGAAGAACATCTCTTGCGAAGAGAGTCTATAGCAAGAGGAAAGCCTGTCGCAAGAGGAATGCCTGTAGTAAAAGGAAAGCCTGTAGCAAAATGTCATTCCCGCGCACGCTCTCAATCCAGGGGCCTATGAGGCGGCTACGTTGTTATTCCTCTCAAGTAGCGGCTGCAAGAAGCCTAGATTGGGCGCTTTCGCGGGAATAACAATTCAGGGCAATTTCCGCCATAGAATAAGCCTCCTTTGCATTCGGCTGAAATGGTACAAAACCAGAAACCTACTTCACTCGGCTGAAGTGTTACCGATTTTTTACAACGATTGTTGCGTAGAGGGCGAAGCGGCCTGGACCTGCTGCGCCCAGGTTTCGAGCATCTGATATTGGCGGTCGAAGCGGTGCTCGGCCGTTTCGTAAGGACTCTTAAAAAAGCTGGCCAGGAATGTCAAGGTTCCCGTTTGACCCCGTCGCCGGGCCAATTCGGTGAATCGGACCAAATCCAAGACCAACGGGGCGGCCAACAGGGAATCGCATCCTTGCCAGATGAATTGCAGCACCATCGGCGTCCCGAGAAACCCCTGGAAATGCACATGGTCCCAGGCCGTCTTCCAATCGCCCAGGCTTTGGATGTATTCGATCGAGATGTGGGTCTGCGGCCGATAGCCAAGGATTTCTCCCAGCAGCCGATCTTTGCTTGCCAGTTTGGTTTGTTTATGGCGGGGATCGTCCAAGATTTGGCCGTCCATGTTGCCGAAGATGTTGTGCCCGACCCAACTCATCACTTTCAAGTGCCGTTGGGCGAACATGGGTGCGAGCACGCTTTTCAGCAGCGTTTCGCCGGTCTTGCCGTCGCAACCCATGTGGCGGGTGTTGCGCAGGCGAGCCAACTCGGAAATGGCCTTCGGGCGAGACCCCAACGAAGGCGTAAAATTGATGTACGAATGTCCCGAATCCAGGGCGGCAATGGCGTACAACGAACTGGCGGGCAACGGACAGTCGGCCTGATCCAGCAGTTTTTCCAATTCTTCCCACTGCGACGGCAAAAGACCCTCTTCAAAAGGAGGCTCCGTCGAAGCCACATGGACCACCACCAAGTGCTCCAGGTTTTCCGCCCGCACAAAGGCGGCCAGATCGGCCTGAAGCCGACGGATGATTTGCCGAACGGATGTTTCCCGCGGCACGTCCGGCGAAGCGAGCTTTTCAATCGCCGGCCCTACCTGCCAGACCGTACCGGGCCGAATCCGAGCGTCCACCGCCTCCAAATCCGGTCGAACCGCTTCGACCAAGGAGGGGTCTAAAGCCCGGCTCTGCCGAACCAGTTGCATCGCTTCGTCATAGAGGCGGGTTTGGCGGATTTCATGGCCGGCAAAGACGAGTCTGTCCCAAGGGAGCGGTTTTAGGTGGGCGAAAAGGGGTAGGGCGCTCACCAGGCCGGTTTCATGAGCCAACCCCCGCTGCAGGGCCGCCCAGCCGACGATCGTCGTGGTCGCCACCCCGCCTTGCGCCCCAATAAGCCAAACCCCTATTCGAGATTTCATCATCTGCTACGATCCTTAACTAGGTTCCTAATTACCTCCCTGGACAAGAATATCTTTTTTTGCCAGGAGGAGCGAACAAGCCCATCATGGAACCCGCTTCCCGCATAAGGCCCTTGGGCGGCCAAGTAGCTTCCCAGGGTTACGTCTTCCGAGATGCTCTTTCTGTCGAAAGCACTTGGCGGAGGAGGGCAGAGAGGTCCTCGTAAGGATAATCGCACGGAGGGCCGTTACTATATTGCAGGATCGAATGTTGGGTTTTGTTGGGAAGCGAAATCAGCGTGGAAGAAACCGTGCCGAACTCCGGCCCCAAAAGCACGACGCCGCCTCGACCAGCAGGATCGGGCCGGCGGGAAAAAATTCGACTTGCCACTGCTAAAAAGGTAACCGAGGAATCGAGTCGCTGAAGGGTGAATTGTCGCCGGACCAGTTGTTGACGGGGATCGGTAGGATCGTTCAGATCGCCGTTGGTTAAGATATGTAGGCCGGGAGTTAATTCTACGATCTCTACGTGGTTGCCGCCATAGACGACGGCGCCGTACTTAGCGTCCACACAGACGTAGTTGGCCCCGGCGTATTGGCCGCTTGAGAGTTCTTGGGCGGCCAGCAAGGCTGCCTCGCGGGCCGTTCGGCAGTTCAGAAGCTCCCGACATAGCAACCCGCGAGACCGAGGTTCCTGAGGGACGTTCGTTTTGGGCCGATTGGCTACCGCCGCCAACAGACCGTACTGATTGATTCCCAACCACGTGCCCCCGGCCTTTTTGTCGATTCCGCAGACCACGCGGGGTTTTCCGGATTGAATCCGCGGAGGCTGGGTCGGCCGATCAAAAAACTCCTCCCGATTGTACGCCGCCAAAATCGGAGCGTTGGAAACCACCTGATAATAAATCGCCATGATGCACATTGTCGTCCGCACCCCAGCAGGCGCCATGTCCTCCGGTTCCACGGAGAACGGTTGCCAACAGGTCCACTTGGATCTCACCCCGAAAAAGGCGAGAATAAACTATTATTTTATCGAAAATAAACGGAAAGAGGATACCTCCAAATGGGGGTTTGTAATTTCCTTATCAGCAACCTCCTTGTCCGCTCGCTTCTCCAGTCCGCTTGCCACCCCTCGGCACGTAGCCCGCCCGAAAGGGATTCGGAAAGCCTAGTCCTTGTCGAACGACTCTATATCCTTATATTCTAAGCAGATCATTTTCCTATCCAAGGAGATTTTACAAAAAATGTAACACGTTAGCCGAATGCCGTACCTTGTCGCTGCCGCCCAAGGCCCAATCTAGGCTTCTTGCAGCCGCTGCTTGGGAGGAATAACAACGTAGCCGTGCCTCAGAGGACCCTGGATTGAGAGCTTCCGCGGGAATGAAATCCAGGCAAATTTCGGTCTAAAATAAGCCCCCTTCGCATTCGGCCGAAGTGTTACCAAAGAAATAGGGATAAAAACAGGGCTTCGGAACAGAAGATTAGCCTGGAGAAATAGGCAAAATACACAAAATATCCCGAAGAATACATCCTTCCGAGTTCTTAACCCTCTTGAGAAATCCGGCGAAAAGGCGTATGCTAAAAGTTTTGATTCTCCGTCAACCGAAGTTTTTATCCCCACCTTCCATAGGTCAGCAGCACAGACGGTAGTCTTCCCGCTGGCAAGAGGGGGGTTCATTGTTAGTATCTGAGGCGCCTATGGCTTCTTCGAGTCCGCAGACAGCAGAACGTGTGTTGGCAACAAGCCAATCCAGGACGGGTTCTCTTCTTGGGGTACAAACCCTAGCTACGGGTAGTTTTACCCCAGAACAAGAGATTCGTAATGAAGATTTAGCCAGTTTGGGATATGATGCGGATTGGATTGTCCAGCGGACGGGTATTTTGGCTCGCCGGCACGCGCCGGCGGGCATGAGCACCGGCGACCTGGCCGTCGAAGCAGCCCGCCAATGCATCCAGCAGGCCGGCGTCGATCCAAAACAAATCGACTTGGTCCTGCTGGGCACGTGTACCCCCGATATGCCCATGCCCGCCACCGCCTCGGTGGTGCAGGATCGGCTGGGACTACAGGCGATGGCCTTTGATATGCAGGCGGCCTGTGCGAGTTTCGTCTTTGCCCTCATCACGGGGATGCAATATGTGGCCACCGGTTGCAGTCGATTGGCCCTGGTGATTGGCGCCGACTGCAATAGCCGAATCGTGAACCCCGCGGACCAACGCACCTATCCGCTTTTCGGCGATGCAGGCGGGGCGGTGCTTTTGGCCCCCGGCAGTCAAGAACAGGGGCTTTTGGCCTATGCGGTCGGATCGGACGGCGCCGGCGCGGACCTGCTTTGTCGGCCGATGGGCGGCTCGAAGTTGCCGTTCAGCCAGGCCGACGGACCCAACGATCCCAGACAATATATCTACATGGAAGGTCGGCTCATCTACAAGTGGGCCATCCGCCAATTGGCCCAAACTACCGCCGACGTGTTGCAAAAAGCCCACATGAACTTGGAAGACATTGATCTTGTCATCTTCCACCAGGCCAATATGCGGATCATCAATTCGGCGGTGAAAGAATTGGGCATCGACCCGGCCAAGGTCTTTAACAATCTGGAGCGGTACGGCAATACGGCCTCGGCCAGCATTCCCCTTGCCTTGGACGAAGCCTATCGGCAAGGGCGGATTCATCCCGGCGATGTCATTCTCTTTAGCGGTTTCGGCGCCGGCTTGGCCTGGGGGACCGTGCTCATCCGCTGGTAGAATCGCTAGCCGCTCTTGTCATTCCCGCGCAAGGGGGAATCCAGGCTTCTTGGTGCTGCTCACTTGTTCCATCCTCTTCCCCGGCGGGAGAGGGTGGCCTGCGCAGCAGGCCGGGTGAGGGGGCCCTTATCGCCCCTGCCGTGCATCCCCTATTGTCATTCCCGCGCAAGCGGGAATCCAGGTATTGCAAGACTTTTTGTGTTCTGGATCCCCGCCTTTGCGGGGATGACAAGAAAGATTACTCCATTCCGCTGAAATGTTACGAAAGAAGACGCCTTCGCGGCCGGGCGGCCTACTCGATGAACCGTCGCAGCAGGATGCACTTTTCGACGTTGTGGTCCTGGCCCCGCTCGAAGCCCACCGGGATCGTGCGGTCGATCATGTAGAAGGCCCGATGCCGACGCACTTCGCCCCGATCCAGGCCTAATTCTTGGCCCAGTTTTCCGCTGTTATCTGCCTCGAAGTAGCCGACGGTAATCCACACGGCATACACATTCGACCGGGTCGTTACCAGATTGCCCAGTTTTTGGTAGGCCTGGTAACGGAAGTAGGGGTTCCGATCGGGATGGGCATAATCGACGGTACGTCGATTCTCTAAGAGCGGCCGACGTTGACCAGCGCCTGGTTCGGATCGGAGGAGAGTGGCTTCGACTTCTTCTGTTTCCAAGGAAGACAGGGGAGTCAAGTAGCCGCCAAACCAGGCGCGGAACGGCCTGGTAAACCGACTCGGCAGAGAGGAATCACAGGTGAGCATCGCCTGTTGGATGGTTACCGGATCGCTGCTTCCTATAGGAGAGGAACCTTTTCGACTGGCTACAAACTTATCCCACAAGCTCATGTCCCATAAGCCGGGGAAAGCGCTCACTAAACCTTCCCCCACCCCGGGACTGGCCAAGGTGTTGATATTGACCCGGCCTGGTTCCCGGTAGAGCGGGATGCGGTTAAAGGGCGGGCGGAAGAAGTGGCCGGTTGATGCGGCGGCCCGATCGGGCGGGACTTGGATTTCTGTATAAATATACGGCGACGGTACCCCCACATAGTCAAACAGCCGATATAACAAAGGCGCATTGCGTATTGGATTGGTTCCCCGAGGGGTTCGACCTGATTGGAAGAAGTTCGCCAGGTGGGGGAAAGGCAGATCGTTCAGCCCGGACGGCTGGTAGGGGTTGGGCACGCCGATTACCGTTCGGTAGTTGTGCAGCAGTTCATACGGGCTGGCAGCCGGGACCAGCAAAAGCTCATACTGATTGACAAACGGCCGGTTCAGCCAGGTAAGCCAGGGGAACGGCTGCTGCGGATCGCCTAGATACTGGCCGGTCCGGGTGGGGAGCCGTCGAGGCGGCGAGCCGCCTTTATTCAGGTGATAGTTCAAGAAGCCCAACGAATGGCCCAAGTTCGGCCGGAGACGATAATCCTGAGTCCCGGCGCCGCGATCCTGCGGCGTTTGATTTTCCGGTTCATGGCCCCAGAGGGTGTTGACCGTGGGATTGTTGGGGTCGTTCCATTCGCCCCGTTCGCGGGTAACCGCATAGGAAAGATTGCCGCCGCTATGGTCGGCGTGGGCGCTGTCATCGGCAATACCGTTGAAGGTGATCAAATCAATCGGCGCCGTATCGACGGTAACGTAAGGATTGGCCTTCGGGTGGTAGGCGGCCAAGGGATTGGCCAGCCGCTGGAGGTGGATCACCCGATAATGCGGATAATACCCGTCTTTACGCACCGTATCCCAAATATCGCCAGGTCGGGTTTTGTCCAGAGGGGCGTCGAACGGCTTTTGGTACCCGGCGTAGGAAGTGCCGCTTTCATCATATTCCGCTCCGGAGCCGCCGGCGCCCGCATCGGTGTCCGGATAATAGGAATCGCTTCCTTTGTCGGTTGGCTCGGTAACGCTCAGTCGGTGCGGTTCGTCAATGAGCACCACGATAGGCCGTTTGACGTTGGCTGCGGGAAAATTAAAGGCCCCGTTATTTTGAACCTGAATCGGCGGCGTATCGGACGGATTCAGTTCAATCCGTCGGGCGGCGTTGTTGGGGACGTCTGCTTCCGTCTGCGAGGCGGTTAAGGTCGTACTATTGGGAATTCCCAGATAAGTAACCCGGGGATTTTCGGCGGTTTTGTTGGTTTTCTCCGCCGGCCCCAGCAGAGCGTATCGACCTGGCGGCAGAATCGTCGTTCCTGGTGTGGAAGGATAATACCGCTGGGTGTCGGCGGTTTCGCCGGTGTACAATGTGCCGCCCGGATTGATGAAATACACGCTGCGTTCGATCGCCGGGGCGGAAGGCTGGTTCGGATCGGCCGGGTCCGGTTGCGGAGTGGAACCTGTCGTGTAAGGAACAATCACCAACCGCCATACGGGAGCGCCGCCTGGGGCCTGTTTGGTCAGATTGACGCCCGGCCCTTCGCCTCCTGTTCCATACAGTTCGGGGTGGATCGGCTCATTGGTCGTCCAGGGATTGTACAGCTCCACAAAGAGGGAACCTCGCGGACGGAGCCGCTGGTCGAAATCGTCGTCCGGATTGTTGGTATCGGTGGTATATTTTCCAGAAGAGTCGGTATTGAGGTCTTCGACGCGGCGGTCGTGCAGGGCGAGCGTTTCCGTGAGCAGAACCTCCGGTCGTTCGCAGCCCCACACCACATGAGGCTGACTGATACCGTCGTCGGTGGTCGGATCGCCGTCGCAGCGCCAACCCTGGGCAGTAAACGGGTCCGGGTCGTACTCAAAGCAGGTCATGATGGAATCCCGATCCCGGAAATCGACCACGTTGACGGCCCATTGGGCGATGAATCGGCAGGTGCCTGCTCGGCCTCCTAGTTTGCTATCTAGATACTCCAGATCCCAGAGGCTCAGAGCCAAACAATACAGATACCGGGCGTACAATTGCCGGGCCTGCGGTTCGGGGATTCCGGTACCTTGGGTCAAATCGGTTTGAGCGGCTGGCTGAGAGGGGACCGTCTGCTGAGGGAATGTTTCCGAAGCGGCCTCTTCCATTTCGTCGATCAGGCCGTTGCTGTTGTTGTCTAGACCGTCGCCCCAGGGGCGGTTCAGGTCCATTTTCAGGCCCTGTAAGAGTTCTGGCGGGAGCAATCGGCCCGTCAGAAGTTGCTGATGGGCGGCTGATCCGGTCCCGATGCCGTATCGCATGAGGAGCGATTCGACCACATGCCGAGGCCGATTGGTAGCCTCCGGATTACCCACATTAAAGGCAAACGGCGCAACGGGCACATCCCAGCTTTCGGTGGTGATTTCTGCGCGGCGGGTCAATAAAACCGAATTGGCCGGGTTGCCGTCCGGGCTGGTTAGGGCCGCCAAGCGAGGAGGCAACAACTCGGCGTCGGCGTCCGGAGCCCGCAAGATGCGCTCCAATTCCGCCGGGCTGAATGGATTATTGTTCGGCGTGCCGGAGGGCAAACCGCGCGGCGTAGTGGGCCCCAGGTTCACCTGATAAGGATTACTGGTAAATTGATCTCCGCCCCAAGCCAGCAGGTTGGTATAGATCGGTTGTCCGCGCACGTCCAAGCCGACAGCCATTGTTCCTCGAATATCCGGCGGCGTCCCATACGCTTTGCAATTGGACAAGTTATTGACAATCCATGTGGCCGGATAGGCAAAATGCTTATTGAAACACAATGGGTAAAAACCAGGAATACCTGGGCTGCTGGCGCCATACCGGCCGTCGTAGGAAATGCCGGTAGGAAATGTATATCCCCTAAAAAGCCGCTGGTACAGAGTGTAATTGGTTCCGAACAGATTCAGAAGATTCACATCAGCCGGGCCGAAACCAGCGCCCCGGGCCAGTTCCGCGGTGGTTGTCCCGGTCGCAAACAACTGCCCATCCGCCAGGGTCGCCTGGGTGCTGTAGGCGCTGGTGGTCTGCTCCAGGCTACCGTGGGCGTTCAGATTCAATCGGCCGTCCAGGTCCAGGCAGAGGATGGCGACCAGCGGCTTATACCGTCGGCCGTCCGGCGTCGAACGAATCGGCAACCCAATATCTAGCCAGATGCTATCCGGAATGCCGTCGGCGTCGTTATCCACATCCCAGGCGTGTTGACCGTCATAGATTCCGTCCCAGGTAGGATCAAAGTTTGGATTGCTGCCGGTAAAGTTCGGATGGTCATAAGGCATGGGCCGGAGGATACTGTGGTGTTCTCGCGTGGAGTCTCCTTTGTTCCTCCAGTACCGAACCAAGTCGGCCCGATGGAACGAGGGAATCGGCACCGGCATGGGACCATTGGCGACCGTCGGCCAAGCCCCTGGGATCGGCACGGCCAAGGCCAAGTGCATGTTTTGATGATCCGGGGCGTCGTAGTCTTCGTTCGCTTCGCCAGTGGTAGGTCGGCCAGTGGGATCACCCAAAAATCCTCGGCCACTAAAGGCCGCCCCGTTGATCAAGATGGACTTATTCTGAAGGGCTGTGGGAAGATCAGTTAAAGAGACGCTGGGAGGCAGGTCGCCGAAGGTGCGCAATTGCAATTGGCCGCCGTTGGGATTATAGCCGACTATATGGGTGCTCAGCCCCCGGGCCGGGCCGTCCAGGACCGTCAAGACCCGGCCAACCAGCCACCATGGCTCCGAGACGCCGCTCAGCGAGACTTCGATCAGGGCGTTGCCGCAGGCCAAACTCGCCCCAGAGATCGTAGCTCGAACGCTGTCTGGGCCGTAGATATCTTCCAGCAGGCTATGAAAGGCAATAGGATTGTTCGGCTCTGCGGTGGTATCCACGCCGCGAAGCACACGGAGGAAAGCTTCGTGGACGAACTGCACATAGGGGTCCACCACATCGCCGCTTACCGGGGGCGTCACGCGCCAGCCGATCCGGGCGGCCACGCGATCCTCTGGGGAAACGAAGACTTCGGCTCGTCCGGCCGCAATGGCCGACCGCTTCGCCTGACTGGCCACAATGACAAACGTTAGCGCAATGAGGCTAAACATGGCCAACAGACCCAAGATCACCAACAGCAACACGCCTCGACGGCGTTGCTTAGTGCGGTGAGCCATTCGAGAAGAGCTTTTCATCGTTTGTGCGTCCTTCGCCGAAAGAGGACCATGCCCTTGCCTGGCCGATAGGGGGTGTTGTTCCTTTTTGCTGCCATTCTACCGACTAGAAAAATATCATCTCTCCCCGTCCAGGGAGGCAATGTTCTGGATTCCTACTTGTGCAGCACCGACGACTCCATTCGGCTGCTTACCAGACTGCTCCCCAGCGAAAATAGTGCTTAGTATTTCTGTTCGAGTTCTATTTCTACAAGGCGAGAAAAAACGCCTATGACCCCTTGTACCAAGATGGCCTTTTGAGGGTTCCGAATCGGCGGTCCCATCTGGGCGTCGCCGACCACGGTAACATACCATTGGTTGGAAGCGGGATTGGGCCTGGCCGACGCTACGATCCGATGCCACTGGAATATCCACGTGTTGCCCGCCGGCTCACAAAGGAGTATCCACCGGTCGCGTTCTAATAAAGCCGCCTGGTTGGGATCGGACAACGTTACCACGATTTCGCCGCCCACTTCGGTCATGGCCGGACTGGTAACTGGAACCACGATTTCCGACTCCGCAAGATTGAGATTCCGTTTATAAAAGACAATGACCGAACACCATCCTTGCCCTACACTGGAGGCGGTGTTGATCCGAAGCGGCGGGCCGACCATGACCATCCAGGAATAATTACCGTCGAATTCCGGTCGGCAGTTGGCGGGATTATAGGCGCCGGGGTCGCTGGAGATTGCGCCAGTGCTGGTCTGTCGATAGATCAACTTGGCTCGCTGCTGACGGTCCGAAGGGATGTCGAAAAGCACATCGTCTTTGCTGACAAAGAGCTCCCGAGCGCCTGCGGAGGTCAGCGGCGAACTCAACCAGACCTTCGTGCCGTCGGGCAAGGTGAGCGGTCCGGCGATGGCTTTCGGGGCGGCGCCCAAATTGAATCGGGGCATCGTCGGTGTGCCGGAGACGGGAAAGGTACTGGCCCCCGCCGCGGTAACGCCCACGGGATCGATCATGATATAAGGAATCGCAGTCGGATCCCAAATGGACGACAGGCTGCCAAACCACATCAACACCGACCTCGGCGGATTGGTGCTCACATCCAACTGCACGGGCTGAAGGATATTTCGGAGTCGGATTTCCCTCATGGCAGCGGCGGCGACGGCGGCGGCCCGATCCGCCTGCACCCCGGCGGCTATCTCCGAACCGCCCACCGGCAATAGGGCCGCCACCCCCAAAAGCCCAATGGCCAAAATAAAGATCGAAATCAAGACCTCCATCAACGTAACGCCGGCAGGAAGGGAGTTGGCTGACCCACTGCCCAGGCCTTCCGCCCTTCGAGCGTCTGCTGGGCGGCAAACGGAAATCCCAGGGGTGGTCTTTCGGACAGACCATAGAACCCCCTCTTGCCCTCGATTTGGCCCTCGGTGGGAATTCGGACGAAGTATTTGAGCGGCCATTATTTGCCTCCCATACTGTGACTTTCTCGGGCGATCCGGCGGGCCTCCACAGAATTGGTTCCAGAGGCCATTTCCACGGTTCTCACCATGCCCGTCTGCGGCGTAACCACCACCCACAGGTTACCCAAATCCTGCCAATTCGTTAGATTATCTTCTCCCTGCGGGATGCGATTGAGTTTACCAACCAAAAGATAGATCGGTTCGGTCGCTTTGGTCTTTTGCCAGACCGGCGATCCGCTCTGGCTCGTCCAACACCAAACCGAATCGACTTCCCCCTTGGGAGAAAACAGAATAAGGATCGGATTGGTATCCGTAGTCGTAGGAGGAGCAAACGCCTGGGCCAGCGTTCCAACCCCGATCCCGGACCATTGGGTATCGATCGCCGTGGCCGACGGCAATTCCAACGGACTAGCCAAACTCCGAAGCCGAGGCGTCCGGAATATCTGATACGGCACGCCTGGCTGAGGAATATTTGGCGGCACAGGCGGCCCCATACCCGTTTGCCGCAAGGTGCAGTGCCGTTGGTTCGCAGACACCGGACTGATCGTGATCATCTCCCAAATCGGCCCCTGAAAGTTCAATTGTAAATAATCGCCTACCTGCAGATCGGACGGAGCACCGCCTGGGAAAGTCAATAGGGCGCTGCCGCTGCTAGGAGTCTGCGGATTGGAATTACTTACCAGCAGCCGAGGGATATTGGAGCTATCCAGCCCGGTAGGGGGCAGTTCTTCCACGATGAAGAGATTGGTTACGGCCTGATTCAGACCCTGCCGACGCTCCAGCCAGACGCCTACAGGGCGCTTTTTCTCCATCGCCATGCTGCGGGCGCGGTTCAGGTATAAGTTGACCTGCCGGGCCGACTCCCGCATCCGCCGCGATTCCAACGACGGCGTCAACACCGGAATCACCACCCCGGTCAAGATGACTAAAATGGTTACCACTACCAGAAGCTCCACCAGGGTCATGCCCGCTCGCCCGGAACCGTAGGGTGTGGAGGGCCGATGGCAGAGGACAGATTCCCGCCCTCTAGGGCGAGGGCGGCCAGCCGGCGCCAGGATCAGCGAAACCTTACAGTTTTTTGGGGTATTCGGTATCCGGCTCATGTTAGCGGACCTCCAGCCGGTGGTTGTGGATGTTGTCATAATGATCTAATGTTCCGTTAGCAGGACCTGGGGCCGTGCGGGATTCGTTGTCCAAATCCTTCGGCCTTCCCAGCTCGCCCGCATAGGGAGTATCTCTCTGGTAGCCGAGACTTGCTTCGATGTCGTAGATGCCGTCTGGCCCGGGCGAGTAGATAAGCGGAACCATACGCCACGCGTTGGAATCCACGCGATACAGGTCCAATGGGTCATGATCATTGACCGGATCACCCGTTTGAAGCTGTGTATCGGCGCCGTTGGCGGGCAGAAAACCAGGCGCCCATCGGAGAAACCTGATCGGGTTGCCCCAGGCGTC
>JAKPGL010000004.1 GCA_029550925.1 Planctomycetota bacterium | reverse complement strand
TGGATCAAAAGCGAAAGCCAAGTCTCTGTTTTTCCTTGCCCAGTAGCCGCAAAAGCGGCCTTGGGAGCTAGCACCCCAAACCCCTCATCTGCTTTCAGCACTATCAAAGCAGAAACCTCTACATACCCTTGCTCTTGCAATCCCAGAAACCGAGCAGGGATTGCAACCGGGAAGCTCAAGAGCCTCTCGTTTGGCAAGAGAGCAGGCAGGTCCTCTTCCCCAAGGTTTCCGGGCTTCAAGGAAACTTTCATTGCCAAGCCGAACGGAAGTTTCTCGAAGGCCTCCGCTAGCCGCCCTAACGCCTCTTGTTTGCTAGACACCGATTCCGCCTCCTATCGGCAAAAAGAACCGCCCTACAAAAAGGCAGGGGCAGGCAACCGAGGGCGGATCGGCTTTCGGGCCTAGGTTTCCCTAGCCTGCCCCTTGTGTGAACATTTTAATTTTTCCCTTTCGGGAGAAAAACCGGGGGGGGCCCAAAAATTGTGTTTGTGTGAGGCCGGGAGATCGCTGCGGTTAACACCTTCCCGCCCAGATTTTTTTGCCCCCTCCCCACGATCCGTGGGATTCCCGTTTTGGCCTTCGGATCACGTCGGCCAGCCGATCATGGGCTTCGTTAGGGCTATGGGCCGGACCGCCTCATCAGCAAGGCAAGCAGGGCCGCCCTTTGGGCCTCGGTCAAGTTTTGAAGAATGCTGGCAACCTCTGGAGGGAGAGGTTCGTTCTTTTGGACTTCCGGGGGCAATTGGGCCTCTTGAGCCGCCGGATCAACTGAGGCAGGAAGATCACCTACCGGGTGGGCCGCTCTTGCCGCCGAGGCCGAAGTCGGGCTGCCAGTCGGAAGGACAGATAGGTCATCAGCCGGGGCTGTGTGGGCTGGGCTGCCAGTCGTACTGTGTGGGCCGGACGTGGTACCTACTACCGGGGCCGAGGCAGGCAGGTCACCATCAGCCGAGGCCGTGGGTGTGGGTAGGTTGCTGGCCGGGCTAACCGGGGCTGCCGGTGGTTCACTCAGAGGGGCCGGGACCTTCCTGCTTTCAGGGGGCAAGGTAGTCCTACCGCTTTTTAGTGCGCCGGATTTTGCGCCGCCCTGTAGGCAGGAATCGACGCAAGTTCTTTCTTTATAAGTACTTATAAAAACAGGTTCGAGCCCTGGTCGGGGAGTCTTTTGATTTTCTGCGAAACCGCCCGATCCGCAAGTTGACGCCCGTGGCCCGGCAGGGGTGCTCGCGGGCGTTTCGCTTTAACCCGCTTTTCCGCAACGAGTTGTGTCGATTTGGCCGCCAGCCCGTCGCTCTCGGTTTCAACCAAACTCCACCACGTTGCGGCCGTGAACCTGCACGTCCCGCACCACGCCAAGAGCAACGTCCCGAACTCTCCGACTCTCTCGTAAATAGGCCTCGTCCAGTTAACAGACTCGTTCGCACCGGGGCCATGAGCGATTTCAAACTCATCGCCCACTGAGTTCGATTCGCCTGGCGGCACTTCCAGAGCTTTCCTGGAGTTTACCCAGTGTCGGAGTAGCCGAGGGGGAAGATTTTGGGTTTTGGATGTAAAATTCGGCCTATTTGCGTTGCCAGCCCGTTGAACAGGTACGTTACCCTTTTGGCAATCCGCCAAGGATGGTTCATCAGGGGGG
>JAKPGL010000179.1 GCA_029550925.1 Planctomycetota bacterium | reverse complement strand
CATTATTTCCTCTGGCGTGGTAGGCCCACCGTGCTGATCGGCTCCGGCGAGCATTATGGCGCAGTGCTCAATTTGGATTTTGATTTCCGCCGGTATTTTGCCGCTTTGGCAGCCGACGGACTGAACCATACCCGTACCTTCTCCGGCACGTATCGGGAAATCCCCAGCTCCTTCGGCATTACCGACAATCCTTTGGCCCCAAAGCCGAACCGTTATCTCGCCCCCTGGGCCCGAAGCAATGTGCCGGGCTATTACGACGGCGGCAACAAGTTCGATCTGAGCCGCTGGGACGAGGCCTATTTCCGCCGTCTGCACGAATTGATGCGCACCGCCCAACAAAGCGGAATTGTAGTGGAGATGAACCTGTTCTGCCCGCTTTACAACGACGAGCTCTGGAAAGCCTCGCCGATGAATATCCGAAACAATATCAACGGCGTGGGCGATTGCCCCCGCACAGAGGTCCTCACCCTGAAACATCCGAAACTACTAGAGGTGCAGATCGCCTTTACTCGAAAAATCGTCCAGGAACTAAATGCGTACGACAATCTCTATTATGAGGTATGCAATGAGCCGTATTTCGGAGGAGTGCAGGAGGATTGGCAATGGCGGATCACCCAGGTGATCGTGGAGACCGAACGCAATTTGCATAATAAACATTTGATCTCCCTAAACATCGCCAACGGCCGCAAAAAGGTGGAAAACCCTCATCCGGACGTTTCCATCTTCAACTTCCACTACTGTGTGCCGCCGGATACGGTAGCTATGAATTATCACCTGGGCAAAGTGATCGGCGAAAACGAGACCGGTTTCCGCGGCAAAGAGGATGTGCTCTATCGGACCGAAGCGTGGGATTTCATCCTGGCTGGCGGCGGGCTGTTTAGCCATCTGGACTATTCTTTCACACCCGGCCATCCGGACGGCACATTGCGAGATTACCGTTCCCCGGGCGGCGGCAGCCCAGAACTACGTAAACAATTGACCATTTTGAAACGCTTCATCGAAGGCTTTGATTTTATCCGGATGCGGCCAGATACCAGCTTTATCAAACAGGTATCCGAACGACTGTCGGTGCAGGCGTTGGCCGAACCAGGCCGGGCCTATGCCCTCTACCTGCATGTGCCGCTGCCAAATAAGCCGAAAAACCTCCAAGAACTTCTCCGGGACCGCATCCAGACAGAGCTGGTCCTGGAACTGCCAACGGGTAAATACCGGGCAGAATGGCTCGACACCAAGACCGGCCAGATTGCCCATTCTGAGCAGTGGGAGCACTCTGGCGGCCAGAAGAAACTCCGCTCCCCGGTCTTTGCCAACGACATCGCTCTAAGTATCCGTGCCGTCCGATAACGCTTCCTCAGCAAACAAGAACGCTTCGGCAGACGATTGGCCGATCCAAAGAACTGTTGCTCGGACTACAAGGAATGTTATTTAGGGTAAGTTGGGCCGGACTCGGAGGCCCTCTTCCAAACCGGGCTCGGGGGATAGGACCACCGTATCGCCGTCCGAAAGGCCCTGGAGCACTTCGACCGACTGGTCGTTCGAAAGCCCCAGCTCTACCAGTTGCCGGCGCAGTCGGCCCTGTTCCACTCGGAAGACCTGCCAGGCGCCGTCAGCGGCTCGGACCAACGCACTGCGGGGAATCTGAAGGGCCGATGATTTTCGTTCCGTGAAAATTTTTACCCGTACCCGGTACGCCACGCCCAACCCCCGCTGGAGTAACCTGGGCAACTGGCCCTCAGCAAACCGAACAATTACCAGCACCATCTGCTGTTCGATGCCCAGGGAGCTCAGTTTGGTAAATCCGGCCGGATAGATCCGGTGGACATAGCCTCGGACCGGCTTTGGGCCGATCGAGGCGCCGTAAATCTCCACCTCTGCCCCCGGCCGAATCTGGGCGGCTTCCAAGGTCAGAACTTCGGCTTCGACTTCCATTTGTTCCAATTGGCCCAGTTCCAGCAGAGGTTGGCCGGCAGGAAGAAATCGTCCCCCGGTGTCAAACCGGCGGAGCACCACGCCGTCGAAGGGGCTTTGCATCCGGCCTCGCTCGACATCCTGCTGGACTTTTCGCAGATGGGCCAGGGCCTGGGCCCGCTCTTTCTGCAAGACCGCATCCCGGTACGTCTTGCCCTCGATATAACGGCGGACCATCGTGGGCAACAGGTTCGTAGCTGCCGCCAACGATTCGACCGCCGAAAGCACCAGCCGATCCTGCGCCAACCCCACGCTGGCTTCCACATACTCCAGATTGGCCCGATCCAATTGATCCTCGGAGACGGCCTGACTTTTGGCCAACTGACGCAGGCGGTTTAAGGTTTTCTCGGCGTAGTCGAATCGGGTTTGGCCGGCCCGGACCCGCTCCCGAGCCATGCTGACCGTTGTGTCCATCGCCTGGACGTATTGCTGGGCTTGCTGGAGGATGGTCTTTTCGACTTCGGTGTAGGCGTTTTCGGTGATGGCGGCTTCGATGCGATCCACCGCAGCCTGGGCCTCTTCCAACAGAAGCTCCAGATCCCTGGGCGTAACCTGGGCCACAAGCTGACCTTTTTTGACCGGGTCGCCCTCGGCCAGCGTGATCGGCTCGAGGTGGGCCGGGTAGGGCATCGTAACTAGCCAGGTCTGCGGAAGCCTGGTCTTGGCCTGCACATCTACAAAGGCGTCGATCGGCCCGACCTGGGCGACGGCCACTTCGACCGTGGCATCGGCGGCCCACCATCGGCCCAGCACCCACACGGCCCCAACGGCCAGCAAAAGACAAGCCGAAATGAACCCAAATTTCTGTTTCATAGGGAAGATATTTTAGACAATTTGAGAGGAATGTATCTCTCTTTTCTAAGTGTAGGTTATTGAGAACCGCTGTGATACTGAAAGATGGTTGCTTCTGCCGGAGGAATGGAGGACGCCTTGTAGCTTAGGCTGTCTAGCCTGAGCTGGGCGCCGGCTAACAGCCGGCGCAACGAAGTCTTCCGCGCCTTATTCCTTGGCCTGGAGGGCTTCGAGCCAGTCGAATCGGTGGACGACCCGCTGGACGAAGCCGTAGGCAATCAGGGTGAATAAAAAGGCAAAACCACCCGCCCAACCCGCCGTCCCCCATGACCAGATCACCGGAAACCGAAACATCTCCGAATCATACGAAAGGGAGGCCAATATGGTCAGCCCATAGCCGATCGGCATCCCCACCAGGGCGCCCAGCATACTGACCACCAGGCTTTCCCGCAGCAGGAGGCTGCCGACCTCCCACGGCCCATAGCCGAGTACCTGCAAGGTGGCCACCTCCCGGCCCCGCTCCGACAGGCTCACCAATGCGGCGTTCAGGATGCTGCCGAAGAAGATCACCCCGGCAAATAGGATCAATGTAACAATGAAGCCCCACATGTTCTGGATGATGGTGGTCTGGAGTTTCTGGACCAATTCCTCCCGCAAGTTGACGGCCTGCAGGGAAGGATACTCCTTCAATCGGCGCAGTAGTTCGGCCAGATGTTCCGGCTTTCGGTCGGTGCGAATCTGCACACCGGAGAGAGCAAACTCCTGGCCAATCAACCGGCTCAGATAAGCAATATCGGCATAGACGGCCGTGCCCAGGTAGCTATCGGCCAACTGGACCACCGGCAGTCGATACTCCCGCCGATCGCCTCGCACCGGCCGGAAGCAGACCGTATCGCCCGGCGCCAGATGCAACAGCTCGGCCAATTTGCGGGTCATCAGCAGGCCGCGCCGAGGCAGGGCAATCGCCTGGCCTTCGGTGTTGGAGGGGACGGTGAGTTGGGCGTCGTGGGCCAGGCCGGTGATCGCCCCTTTGCGCTGGTACGGGCCGTTCCAAAACGTACCGGCCAGTTGCAAGACTGGCTCGGCAAGATCGACGCCGGGCAGTCGGGCGGCTTCCTCCAGGGCTTCCCGGCCCCGCTCGTCCTGAAAGGCCAGTTCCACATCGCTTCGTAGGAGCCGATGAAACTGAAAATCGACCAGGAAATTTGTTGCATCGCCCATCATCAGACCGCTAACCAGTACACTGCTGCCCATAGCGGCGGCGAACATAGAGCCGGCGGTGCGTAGCGGCGTTCGGCAGATATGGCGGAGCACCATACGCCAGCCGGAACTAAGCCGATTCCACAGCCACCCAATTCGCTCCAAGGGGACCGGGCCGCCTTGTTTGGGCGGCCGGGGTCGCATGGCCTCGGCCGGTTGCAGCCGAAGCACCATCCGCACCCCCCGGAGGCTTCCCAACGTCGCACAAACCAGACTGACCAGCACCCCTGCCAAATGGATACCGAGATAGAAATGGTTCTCCAAAGCGGGGAATTCATAAAATTGGCGGTACATGGCGGTCAGCAGTTCTGCCAGGCCGTAGCCCAGCCCGCATCCTGCCGCCGCCCCAACAAGGGCCACCACCCAGGCCAATTGCAGAAAGTGCAGACTGACCTCCAGATCGCTGTAACCGAGGGCTTTCAGCGTGCCCAGGACGGTGCGTTGTTGCTCGGCCAATCGGCTCAACAGGATGTGCAGCACTACCACCGCCACCCCCAGGAACATTACCGGCATGACCAGGCCGAAACTCCGCAAACCCTGGATTTCCTGGCTGAGGTATTTATGGGAGGCTTGGTCTTCCAGCGGAGTTACCGTAATGACGCCGTAGTCTTCCAGCATTTCTTCCAGTCGGCTGAGCACTGGGCCGGGTCGAACTCCCGGCTGCAAAAGACCGAGCAGTTGGTTGGCCGCCCCCTCGAAATCAAACACCTCCTCGGCATAGGACTGTTTGATGTAAAACAGGCCGAAATGTTCCGGCTGGGGCAGGATAGCGCCAGGGGCCAGCAGATAAACAAACTCACAGCTCATCGCTGTCCCGACAATCTCCATCTCCTGGAGCCGATTATTCAGCACCAACTGAATCCGTTGGCCGGGCCGGAGCCGATGGTACCGGGCAAACGCCTCGTTGACAATCAGCTCGTTTTGCCGACTCTGGGTAAAATAGCCGCCTTGGCAAAGCACAATATCATTGAGCATCGGCTGGCGACGGTCCGGCAGGGAAAGCACTAGGCCGTTGATCGGGCGCTCCGCTCCGGGCAGGCCGACGGTTACATAGAAGGCGATCCTCGACTGAAGCTGGCGGATGCCGGGCGTTTGGGCCAGTTGATTCAGCAGGATCAGAGGATATTTTTTCAGGTCGATCCAGAAGTCGGCCATTCGGCATTGGGCGTAATAGGCCC
>JAKPGL010000178.1 GCA_029550925.1 Planctomycetota bacterium | reverse complement strand
GCCTTCGGCGCCTCGCACCCCGGCGGCTTCAACGTGGTCCTGTGCGATGGTTCTGTACGGCCGATCAGCTACTCGATCTCGCTGGATATTTTCAAACGGCTATGTAACCGCAAAGATGGACAACCCATCGACGCAACTCAGTTCTAAGCGTTTCAGGTCGCGATTTCGGATAACCTAAAACCAAAAACTTCACACGGGCGAAGGGTAAATGAGGATGGGACAACAACCGGCAACAGCTTGGCGGGGTGTGCTCGGTGTGGTTTGCCTAGTGCTTGGCCTAGCGCAAGACGGCTGCCGAAGCGATTCCGGGCCCGAGCGATACGAGCTTTCCGGTTCCGTCACCTATAACGGTCAACCTGTGCCCGCTGGATATATCCTCTTCGAGCCGGATAAGTCCAAAGGCAACGACGGTCCTGGTTCCAGCGCGGACATCGAAGACGGCCGGTACCGAACTCCACCAGGACAGGGTGTCATCGGAGGCCCTCACATCGTAACCATTTGCGGTTTTGATGGCAAACCGATTGACCTGGGACAAGGACAAAAAAACCCCCAAGGCAATCCCCTGTTTATGAACTATCAAATAACCGTGGATCTGCCTAAACACTCCACCACCCATGATTTCCATGTCTCGCTCGAAGAGAGAAAAAGGTAACCGTTCAACCCCCTGGAGCACTTGGCGGTTTCCGTTATCCCCACAAAACCGGCAGAAATCCAGCCACGTACTCTGGGCTTCTCGACGGCCAAGGGAGAGGGTAGAAAATAGAGCCGCTCCATTCAGCGGAAATGTTACGATTTTCGAGAAAGAATTTTGTTGACATCCTTCAGCAAAGGATTACTCTAAAAAGACGCGGGATTCTATAGCAAGAATCGGTATCTACCAAAAAGAAAACTTTGTAAAACGGTAGATCGGTTAAAACTTGTGGGACAAACTGGACAATGCTTCCTACTGTATGCTGTTGAGAGGAGACGGGTCTATGAAATTCACCTATAGCAGACCGGCGGGAATTTTCACCATGTGCTTGGGTGTCGCTTTTGGGCTGGTGGGGGGGATATTTTCGTCCGCTCCGGCGGCCGCCGCCGTGCTGAATCCCTACCAGGAAGCAGTTCTGGCAAGCTCTCCCTGGGTTTATTATACCTTCGAGGACCCCAGCACAGCCCAAGGCTCCACAGCCGGGGACGCCAGCGGCAACGGCTACACCGGCGTTTATGGAACTAATGTCGTTACGGTCCAGGGGCCGCACGGCATCGGCGCAGGCGGCTTGCCCAATGCCACCGCCGTCAAACTCGGCACCGGCACGCTCGACTCGACAAGTTTCATCAAAGGTTCCACCTTGGGCAATTTCGGCAGCCAGATGACGGGACCTTTCAGCATAGAGTTTTGGGTCAACACCACGGATACGTCCTCAATCCAGCAACCCATTGCTCGACTCGAGGGTGCCGACAACACGGCCCTGGTCATCGACTTTAACCGCTGGGCCGGCGGCGGCGATCCGCTAGCTGGGAGAACGAGTTTCTATCTCCGGGCAAAGTCAGGGAACCTGTTCAGTCAGGCGATCGATACCAATATCTACGACGGCAAGTGGCATCACGTGGTCTTCGCCGTCGATAATCCCCTGGCAGGTACCATGCGGATTTATGTGGATGGCCAACTACAAAGCCCCGTACAGAATATCTTCAATCTCTCTTCAGGCGACACTTTCGCCAACTTCGCCGATGGGCTGGGGCTGCTTGCGGTAAATAATCGTGCAAGCGGCGCAGATAAACATTTCAAAGGTGCTTTGGATGAGGTGGCCATTTATACCCATGCCTTGAGCGCCGCGGAGATTCAGGCCCATCTGGCGGCCCTGCCCCAGTACCGTTACAGTTACGACGGCACCTATCAGCCCAACGACGCCGCTCCGCCGCTTGGGCAAACCACCTGGTCGCTTTTCAACAATATCAATGCCGACCGGATTACGCCCAACGTCGGAGGGAACATAGGATACGCCCGTTTTAACGACGATTCCACCGGCGGGCGCCTCTCCTTTTACCACACCATCGGTGAGGACCTGAGCGACGACGGTTGGTTCTACGAAGCCCGCCTGAAGATCGACTCTCTGACCAGTTACCCGGTGTTTGTGGGCGTGCGCGACGAGGGCGGCAGCGGCAAGACGATCATGCTTGGTTGGAGCGCCACGGGCGCTTTGGGCTTTTACGATAATAGCAGCCAACTGGTGCAGCTTATCGACGGGGCCAACTTTATCGACGGCCAGTATCACCTCTACCGGGTAGAGAAGCGAATGATAGGCCCCACGCCGGAAATCCAGATTTGGGTCGATGGCGTTCGGAAGTTCGCCGCCTCGTTGCCGTATAGCCTATTCCCCGACGACCCGGGCAACACTCAAGGGTTCGGCTTCTTTTCTTCGACCGCCGGGACCTCCAATTTCACCTTCGATTATTTGGTGATGGGGCCTCTGGTTCCTGAGCCGGCTTCGGTGGTTCTGCTCGGCCTGGGTGGTCTGTTGGGGCTGGTGGTTTATCGGCGGAAGCTGCTTGGTTAGCAAACCGTCCCATGGGAAGAGTTTTTTCTTAGGAGAGGACTTGGGCACAGGGGCTTAGCCGGGGCAGCAGTGTTCCAGGAGGATTTTGAGGCCGATCAAGATGAGCAGTAGGCCGCCGGCGATTTCGGCCCGTCGGCCCCAACGGGCGCCCAGTCGGCTTCCGTAGCGAAGACCAACAGTGGTCATAAGCCCGGCAACCAGGCCGATCACCACCGCACCCAGCCAGAGATTCTCTTCCACCATCCCCCAACCAAGGCCGACGGCAAAGGCGTCCAGGCTGGTGGCCACCGAAAGGGTTACGAGCATCCAGCCGCGGGTCGGGTCTCCGGTGAACCTCAATTCCTTTGGCTTTCGGGCCTCCCAGATCATCCGGGCGCCGACATAGGCCAACACGAAAAAAGCCAACCAATGATCGTAGTGGGCGATCCAGTGCGTCAAGCCGGTCCCGGCGGCCCACCCCAAAAGGGGCATGAAAAACTGAAACAGCCCAAAGTGGAAGGCCAGCCGAAACGTTTGCCGACCACTCACTTGGCCCTGGGTTAGTCCGACGGCAATGGCCACGGCCAGGGCGTCCATCGCTAGTCCCAGGGCCAACCCGGCCAGGGTCAGCCAGGGTAAAAAAGCCGCCGCCATCCGGTCGAGTCCCTCTTCCATTGCCTTGGAATTTCCCAGCATCAGCCCGTACACTGGCAGGTTCCTCGACAAACAGACCATTCGGGCTGAAAGGGAGTCGCCCATGACGCCGAACCGTTTTCGAAGGGCATCAGGAGGCGTCTGCTTTCGCCCAGGAAAGAGGCCATGATTAGCGAAACTCTTCGGGCGGTTCGGCGGGCGGCGGTTTGCGGATGGAGCGGGCCTGGGTGTTCAGATGCGATTGAATCCATCGTTCCAATTCTTTCCAATCGACCGGCGGCAATTTCGACAAATCAGGCCGAAGATCGACCGCCCCTTTGATATAGACATGGACGATTTCCTGGGGGGGTTTATCGGTATTCCAATGGATCAGAACCCGGATACAGCGATCTAAGGCCCCGGGTACGCTCAGCTCATAAGCGCACAGCAGCGGCACATCCATCCAGCCCAATTGCCGGGCGGCCAGGGCCGGAAACTCGGCATCCAGGTCCTTGGTGGTCGTGAAGATCGCACTGGCTACGTCTTCTTTCTGGATGCCGTTCTGTCGGATTAGCAAGGCCAATAGCTGACGGGTGGCCGTCAGGATGGCCTCGCTGGTATTCGCATCGGCGGTGGTTGCTCCGCGAACTCCACGGCATGGCATAGGAACAGTCCCCTGTTGGAAACCTTACTAATTTATCCGGGGATGGGCAGGGAGGAAATACCGGGCGCTGAAAGAAGCATCCAACGTAAGTTTTACATTATGGAGGAATTCTTTTAATGTGAATATACACAAAATAGAAAATATGGGTATTTTCAGGAAAGAATATCAATAAAACATTTTACGACTATTTTGGGATTTTTAACGATTATTCCTTTTGTTCCGGCCTCCGGTTTGCCGATTTACCCTCCGACAATTCCTCTTTGGAGAGGTTCGGGTGCTGGCATAGCTTAAAAATGGACTTGGAACATTTTTCCGGCAGGAGATGGTTGGGGGAAAGGCCTCCAAGAGACAGGAGGCCCCCCGATTGGGTTATTCCTTTAGGAAACCATTCGATCTGCCGGAAGAATGCTACGGGCTGGAGAGAGTAAAGACCGCTTTGTAGGACAACAAACATGGGTGTAAAAAAAGGACATTGGTTCATCGTTGGGGGCATCGGTTTTATCGGGCTGATGTGGATGGCTTGCTGGGCTCATGCCCAGCAGATGGGGGCAGACGGTGGATGGTTGAGAGGCCCGGAACATAAGCCTGGCAGAATTAGCCGAGCCTCTTGGGAATCAGAAAAAATCCTTTCTTCCGACGCCCAGAAGATTCGTCCTTCCGCAGTTCCAGAAGCTCCTTCCGAAATGGGGGGGGCTAGCTTGCAGCCCCAGGCAAACACTCTCTCCGAGCTTCCAGAAAACGATTCTTATCCCATGATGGAAGAAGAAATCATGGGGGTAGGGCCGTTTTGCGATCTGTGCGGACACGGGGCCAACTTTATCCCCGATTGGTACATCGACCAACGGGTTACCATCTGGCACCGATCTCGGCCCCGGCGGATGCGCACTAGCGGGCTGGGCGGTTACGTCACGGTGGACGGGAACCAAGTCTTCCATACCACAGGGGTCATGGGGACCCGAAGTCCCAGTTTCGATGTCGCCGCAGGATATGGGGCGACCATCCGACATTATTTGCGACCGGCTCGGGAAAACACGGACCTGTTTGTCGAAGGCGTCTATTTCGGGTTCAATACCTGGAGAGAGTCCCGAGATGTGTATGCCACCGAACGGCTCAGTACGAGCACAGGGACCGGGACGGCCACCTTTGGGAATCTTTTTACGCCTTATACGAATGATACCAACGGAATGTTTAGCGGGATTGGCGGCTTTGATCGGGCTGACCATCATCAGCTCTACTATGAATCTCGCCTGCACAATGTGGAGGTGAATCTGCGGTTTGTCCCGCGCGGTCGGCCAGACCGGATTGTGCTACATCCGAACGGCCGATGGCGACGGGAGTGTCAGCCCGGCATCTACGGCAACTATCTGGTCGGAATCCGGTATTTCAGCCTTCAGGAACAGTGCAATTTCCTGGCCGACGGGGAGACCGTCTTCTACAACCAGCTCGGCCAGATCACCGACCGGGTGGATACCTGGGGCCAATATGACATCGACACCTACAATGAAATGCTAGGGCTGCAATTTGGGCTGGATGTGAAGTATCGGCAATGTACGGTGGAATGGGGCGCGGAGTGCAAGATTGCCCCGTGTATCAACTTCGCCGGGCAAACCAGCCGAATCCGGGCTTCCGACCCCCCCACCAGCACCTCGTTTGATATATGGCTTCGGGACCGGGAGGATGATGTAGCCTTATTGGGAGAGGTCTCGCTGGTGGGGTATTATCATCTCCGGCCCAATCTTTCTTTAAGGGCTTCGTGGGACATGATGTGGGCGGTCGGCGTGGCCTTGGCGCCGGAGCAGCTTAAGTTCCAGCCCAATCCGAACAACCATGTCAATACGAATGGCGTGGTCTATTACCAGGGGCTTTCTTTGGGGCTGATCTGGATGCGATAGCCCCCCGCCATTCCCTCTATCTTCTCCAAATTGACTGTTTTTTCCCGCCTAAAGGGCAGGGCCGACCGAATCTTTCCTCTTGACTAGAACAAGAGATTCTGGATAGCCCAGTTCCAAGCCTTTTGCTCCTCCTATTGGATGCTTTAGGAGTGTTGAGAGAGGGCCGATAACCTCTGGCCCATTGCCCGGCTTAAGCCCTTGCCTCGGCTGCCCCCTCTTTTTAGCGGCAGAATGGGCACATCTAGGACGGCCGAATCGCTCTGAAGGCCGTTAGCCCCATCGGTGCGCCGTCCTCTTGCTCTTGTGTTTCTAACGAAACGTTTCTATAATCCCCCGCCGGAGGTTAAAAAGGCGATTTAGGTCTGCGCGAAAAAACCGTGCTCCTTCTCTCGAACATTTCAGGATGCTCAATCCGTAATTTCAGTAGAAGCGGCATGTAAAAAGAAGCAAAAAATCAACACAACGAGTTCCCATCTCACTTTTTTCCTGATCGTTGGAGGAAGTGGATTATTCGTTGGGGACGGTGTGGGAAAAAAGAAACATTGGCCGGTTAGTGGGCTTCGCACAAACTTGCCGAGCAAAAGGAACTTGCCGGGAGGCCGTACATCTTCTATAAGACGACGGGAAAAGCGTTTTTGATACGACAGGGCCATTTTGGGTTTCCTTTGATCGGTCAAAGTAGAGTGGTCGATAAGACGGGTGAAGCAACCAAACAAGTACGTCCGCAGGCGATTTCCCAGAGACAGGGCGAAACCATTTTGGGCCGGAGGATAAAAGCGGGGATTTCGGCCGATGATATGTCAACCTTTGTTTCTGGGATTGTCAGGCAGGCCAGGATGCTGCTTTGGGGAGGTACGGCCGAACCGGTACTCCCCGCGTCGAACTCGGGATGGAGAAAATCGACGATTGCCAGGCCCTTCGGATAAGCCAACCGGGGGGTGGCAGACGAGTGGGAAAATAAAGTAGAATTGAACAAAGGACGGGCGTCGGGTGTTCCCGGCCCCGTTCGGGCTTCGGAGGAGGAAAACGATGGAAATTTACGGTCCTCATTCTGTACATGGGGCTCAACCGATCGGGCCGCCGCATACGGTGCGTACCGGCCAATTGGGGGCCACGGCGCCAGCCGGAGCGATTCAGGATGAACTAACGATTTCCGAAGCCGCTCAAGCGCTGGAGCAGGCCCAACAGACGCCGGAAATTCGACGGGATTTGGTCGCTCGGGTTCGGGCGGAAATCGCCGCCGGTACATACGAAACGCCGGAAAAGCTCGCGATGGCTTTGGATCGTTTGTTGGACGAAATCGGGTAAATGTCCCGCAGATATGCTCTTGGATCGGTGCGTGTGTCGCTGTCGCCGTTGGAGCGGTTTAGTGAGTTTTTGCGGAGTCGGGGCAAACGGCTTACGAGTCAGCGGCGGTTGATCGTCCAGCAGGTCTTTAGTCATCACGACCACTTCGACGCCGAAGAATTGCTCGAACATCTCCAAGAGTTGATCGCCCGTCGTGAGGTCTCCCGGCCTACTGTCTATCGGACGCTCGGCGAGTTGGACGAAGCCGGCCTGCTGAAAAAAATGACTCTGGGCGGTCGCAACGTCTATGAGCACGACTACGGTTATCCGCAGCATGATCATCTGTATTGCCAGTCGTGCAATCGGCTGATCGAGTTCCAGAGCAAGGAAATAGCTCGGCTGTGCGCTCGGGTGGCTGAGGAGTACGATTTTGAGATTAGCAGCCATCGGCTTTTTGTAACCGGACGTTGTGCGGAGTGTCGGCGTCAGGGGCTTTTGACTCCTTCTTCTGAAAGCGTCAAATCCAGAGGCTGAATGGTCCGGCAGAAAAGAACTGTTTCTCCGGCTGCACGCCGTCGGGCTGTATTGCGGTGAAAATAGCGGCCCCATGATCTGCGTCTTTGTCCCCGTTTTCTTCACGAGAACATTTCAGCCGAGTGATATGGGCGTCAATTTCCGGCTAGAAAGCCATAAGGTAGAAGGCCCCTCCGTTGTCCGCGGCAATGCAAAGCATGTTACTGCCGCGCAAGCGGTAGTAGAAAGCATGTTACTGCCGCGCAAGCGGTAGTAGAAAAAATGTTACTGCCGCGCAAGCGGGAATCCAGGCTGCGATGAGGTGCTACTTTGTCATTCCTACTAGAGGCAAGCCTATGAGATTTCTGTTCCCGTCTTGGCGGGGCTGACAAGAAAGGGGTCTCCCTTCGGCTGAAATGGTACTCTTCAGGATTTTCCTCGCCCGAAAATTTCCGACGGTATGCCTATCCCGCATAGAAGGACGTCCCATCCTGAGGAGGATTGACGACCGGAGAAAAGAGGCTAAGATAAAATCAAAACGCAAGCAGGCGGTAGGGAGCCGGATATGCCTTTCATTGAGATGACCGGACAAACACTGTTGCAGCTAGTAACCGAGGGGGGGCCTGATCCCGAGGAATTGGCCAAGGTCGGTTTGACCCCCAAGAGCATCGTCCGCGTGAATAAGCAAGGTGATATCGAACTGCGACGTCGGGACCGCTGGGACGTGATTGGCGGCTTTCTGGGCGAGTTTGAAGAACGCATCAAGCGAGAAACCGGTCTGGACTGGGTCTAATCGTCCGATCCGTCGCCTCCGAATGTTTCCCCCCCTCTCTTGGTTTGCTTCTCCAGCCGCCTTGATAGGAGTTTGGGAAAGTCCGGCCAGAATCGGACAGAATAATTATTCAGCCGAGTGCAGAAGTGCCGGGATTTTTCCGGCAAAACCGGGGTATCTTCTTGGCAAAAAATGTCATTCCCGCTCTAGCGGCAGTCCTGGCTACCGTAAAGCGGCGTCTTTGTGATTCCGCCCCGGAAGCAGACACACAGAAGCTTGGATTGCCGCTTACCCGGCAAGGACAATTCACGGAGCAGCTTCCCAATGGACGTCTTTCACTCGGCCGAAATGTTACACAGATTCAACACCAGAGCGTTGATTTGGGCCTCCATCTCGGAGAAGGTTTTACCCTGCTGAAGGCGAAGATGCATTGTTTTCGCCAGTTCGGCTAGTTTCTGGTGGCGGACATCCGTAGGTTCGAACCGCCGCAGCCGAATCCACCGCAACATCCCCGGCGAACCGAATCCTTTCGTCCCCGACAACCCGCCGCGTTGTACCAACTGGTTCACCCAATCACTATTTAGCAGGGCGGCCAAATAGTAGGCCTCTTCAGCGGTTTCGGTGGGGATAAAGGTGCAGGTCTCCTGCGGCACGATCGCTCGGTATCCCCACGGCGTCTCCATCGGCGTCAGCACAGCGGCCCGAATCTGCCGATCCATCCGCCGCCACACCACCTTGTACCGGCTGAGTGTATAAGGCCCGACATTATAAAGAGAATAAAAAGGCGCATGGGCCTGATACCGTCTGTAGGCGGCCCTGCGCCGAAGCCGGGCCTCCCACCGCTCCAAATACTCCCATGTCGCTGGGCAATGCTGCCGGAGCCAATCCGGATCCAGCCCCTGCCGACGCTCCGCATCCTGCACCAGCAGAATCCAGCAGGAAGGCCGGGCCTGCCATCGGTGGACATCTTGCCATCGAACCAAAGGGAATAGCCGTTCCGGCTCTAACAGCACCGTTTCCGAGCAGCAGGATTCCGCCGGAAACGACGGCTTCGTCGGGCGACTCTCCTCCTTTCCCCGCGAATCGCCCAATAACCGGCCTGCCTGCGGCCTTCTGCCTCGACCGGATGCTGGCCGATTCCGGAGCCGGGCTTTACCGTCCTCTACGGCAATCAGATCGAACCAAAACACCTCGTTGGCCCCACCGGTATTGGCCCCTAGATAGGCAACATAATCGGCCGGTCCAACCAATTGCCGCCAGGGAGTCTCGCCTTCTGCCGACTCTGACAATGCTGGTCGAATCCACCAAGGCGAACTAGGCTGATCTGGTGCGATCGGCTCGGCCAGGCACAGCTCCGCCTGGGTAATGCCGACCGGTTTCAACTCCAGCCAGTCTTCCCCTGAAGGGGCCGATGGCAGCGAGGCAGGACGCTCTGTTGGCTCGCCGGGTCGCCGTCGCACATAGGGCACGGGATACACCGTCGATTGCCCTTTTTCCAGCACCAGGACGGTCGTTCGTTGGGCGCTGTTGCCGAAAAGTCGCACCTGAGAAAAATCCTCAACCGCTGCTACTTTCAACGGCGTACCGTCCGGCAAACAGAATCGGCGAAAGCCATCGCCGGCGCCTTGCGTGTGCAGAAGGCTATTGGGCAGGAGCATGGCCAATCGACCGTCGGGTTTTAGATACCGATCGGCGGCCGTATAAGTCATCAGACCGGCCAGGTCTTTCTTCGCCCCGCCATGCCGAGCGTCTTTGGCCGACAAAGAGAATAGTCCATAACACCGCCACAACGGCATGGTCGCCTCTCGATACGCCGGCTCTAACTGGTCCCAGACCAACCAAGGCGGATTGCCAACCACAAAATCGAAGCTTGCCGGTCGGTCTGTCGTCGCCTCCGATCTGGCGGGAAGGATGGCGTCCTGCTGGAAAACAGAAATTTGGATTTCTTCCGAGGGATCAATCCACGGCCCCAGGGCCAACAGCCAATTGGCCCGGGCGGCCAAAACCGCCAACCCATTGCGATCCCAACCAACGATCCGCTCCGTCGCCTGTCGAAGCCAATCCGAAAAAAGGCTGTCCCGGCCCCACCACCCGTCTGGCTCTCTCGGAGCAACAGCAGAATCGGGTAGGCCGGTTTCGACGCTGCCAAAATAGGCATTCTTCCAAGCCATATAGAGCGCCGCCATCAGAAAACTACCCGATCCACAGGCCGGGTCCAAAAGCCGACCGCTTTCCACCCCCCGGTAACCGGCCAACTGCACCACGTGCCGGGCTAGGGCGTCCGGCGTGGGGAATTCGCCCCAACGTCGTCGCACCGCCCGGGGCAACAACGCTTCATAAAGCCGCTGAAAATGGTCGCGAAAAAGCTGGTCGGCCCAATCGCCTGGGTTCACTCCTGGTTTCTGCGCTAAAAGACCAGGAGAGCGGGGTTGGCCCTCCACGACGCCGCCCAACCTCGGAACTAAGGTCTCCGTCGCCTTCCTCCTTTTCTGCCGAACCTTTTTCGCCGACTTCGTCTTTTGTCCAGGCGATCGGACCGAGTGTGTCTCCGGCAGCGCCTCCCAGACAGTCGGACCTGATCTCCAGGACCGAAGAATATTCTCCAGCTCTGCGTGCAGGGGGGCCATTACGTCGGCCCAAAATGTCCGCCGCCATTCGCCCGGCGTCTGCATGTACCATCCGAAAGGGTTCTCGCCACCTAGGCCAAGCAATCGGCCGAGCACGATTTCCCCCCCTTCCAAAGCAGCCCATTCGTCTAGCTCAGGGATCGATAGCCCTACTTTTTCCTCCCGTCCAATCCTCTCGGCCAGCCATATCCGGACCGCCAGTTTGACTACCAATCCAAAATAGGTCTGGACCGCCAAGAGAATTTCCGCCCACGAACCGGAATCGACAAACGCCCCATACGTCCTCCGCCAGTCCTCTCCGGGCCGAGGAAGTTCCTCTTCCGAGTCGGTCGGCCCACCTACAAAACTCCTCCATAACCGAAGGGTCTTTTCCCGACGGCGAACGCCTACCCCCTGAAATCCTCTCAGGAGCTGCTGGACGCCTTGTTGGCCGAGCATCGCCCCTGCGCCCAACTGGCTGGCTAAACGCTCGCCTAAATACCACTCTCTCTCTTTCCACGTTGCCATGAACGACCTTTCATCGAGAGAAAGCGAGAAAACCTTTTGGAGAAGTTCATTAAGGGCCGTTTGGACTTTCTGGACTTCCTTGATCTCAAGGGCCCAGTCGCCCCATTCATTGGCAAAGACCTTCGCGTCGCCCAAGCAATAATCCGGCTTCGGCGACTCCACCAAAACGTAGTCAATCCCCCTGAGGGGCAATCCCGAAAGGGCAGAGTTTTCTTATCCGCCGGTATCGAACGAACAAAGGAAACCTTCGGACTCAACAAGCTAGGTACATCCTACAGGCTACCCTTGGCCGAAGCTATCGGGGTGTCATGCGTCGATCCAGACCGATCGAGATTGTCAGACAGGGGGCAAGAGTACCCAGCAGAGGTTCCCGCGGCTTGGTGGGGGGGAATCCTCAGGGTGCCGAACCACCCTTTGACCTGGTATCCGAGGCCGAATTAGAGCAAAGCCGCCAACCCCGCAGGAGAGTAGAAAAACTGCCATCTATTCAGGGGAAACCTGGGAATCCAAAAACGCCCCCTCCCGGCAGCAAGTCCTTGACAAAACAGAAAATCAGGAGGCTTTTGGCAAAATATAAAAACTTCCGCCGGATGGCTTTAACAGGGCAAAAATAACCGACATTTTAATTGTCGTCATCCCTTACTACATGAACACCTAGTGGAGGTGATGGGAGTCGAACCCACGACCTCAGCATTGCGAACGCTGCGCTCTCCCAGCTGAGCTACACCCCCATAACATGGTTCACGGGTTGGCCGATCGTCGAACCGGTTGCGTTGTCGCCGCCGACCTATACCGCTTGCGATAGCATGGTGATGCTAGTCAAGCCAGAGTGGGTAAAGTCCCACAACACAACCAGCGTCCGATCGTCGAACCTCTTCGTTGAGTTTGCTCGAAAGATCGAGCCTCTCTCCGGGAACATGTAGTTTAAAACCTCTAACAAAATGAAGCCGCAAAAAGATTGGACGGCTAATCCATCACAGACTTAAAAATCATTTTGTTAGAGGCTCTTCGTCTTCTTTCCTCTGGAGAAACTCTCGTCATCAAAGTTATTAACTGGAGTTTTGCAAATTTGGGATTTCCACCGATCTTGTACACTACCGACCCTCAAAAATCACGGGATTTTTGAGGGACCTGTTCAGTGTACGAACACCTGAACAAGCCCATTTTGCAAAACTCGTATTATTAAGTGATTTTACTTGGTCTGGCGTGTTTTGTCAAAGGACTCCCTATTCGGGGGGTGTCTAGTTTGCCGTTCTGACGTCTATAAAATTGGCCGGGCGGCAACTCGCAGCCCATTTTTCTTTCTTTTGGGCAGAATAGGAGAACGACTACCCTCAAGGTAGGGTAAAATTGGGTAGTTCCATCGGTTGGTAGGGAACCGCGCCGGCGTTTCTCGGCAGCGGCTGGTCCCACTCCGGCAATTCTTTGGACATCCGAGTAAACACGAACCATCTTCCCGATCAAAGGAGATCAAAATGTATCCCTCCTTTACCATGAACTGGATTTTACGGATAGGGGCGATTGTAGTGGTCCTGGCAGGAGCGATCAAAGTCCGTCCCAAGGAGGTTTTCGCTGAAGAAGGCCTAAGGCAGCCGAAGACGTCCCAAGGAAACCACCCTGGGGAAAAATGCGGTTCTGGGCAGCCTAATGTTCCCGGTGGTGTTTGGGCGGCCTCAAGCGGGTCGAGTAGCAGCCCGGAGGAGCAGTTGGCCACTGCGGTACGGGCCTTGGCCAAGGCGTTAAAGGACCCAGACCCCGGCGTGCGCGAGTCGGCCGTCTATGGGTTGCGGAGCATGGGCCTAGCGGCCAAGGAGGCGATTCCCAGCCTGGGTGAGGCGGTACGGGACCAGGATGGCTATGTGCGGGCGATTGCCGGCCGCACGCTTGCCCGGTTTGGGCAAGCGGCAGTGCCGACGTTGGTTCCGTTGCTCGAAGACCAGCGACCGGAGGTCCGTTTGGTAGCGGCAGAGGCCCTGCGCACGATGGGTCGGGAGGCCAAGGAGGCGGTTGACGCGTTGGCCCGGGCGTTGCGGGACCCAAGCCCGGCGGTGCGGGAAACCGCCGTCCATGCCCTCCGGGAGATTGGCCCGGATGCCCAGCCGGCACTCCCAGCGTTGCAATTGGCCGCGGCAGATCAAGATGGCTATGTGCGATCGGCAGCGGCGCGGGCAATGGTACGGATCGGCCCGGCAGCCCTGCCCGCACTGGCAGAACTGCTGCACCATCCGGACCAGCGAGTCCGTCGCCTTGCTGCTGAGGCTATGCAAACCATCGGCGTGGAAACCACCGACGCCCGGCTGAAATAGCCGATCCAGACCGACCGAAACGTTGGCAGTCTTCGTCAGGACGCCCAAAATTTCCGCGGAATGAAAGACGCCTATTAGGATGAAGGCCCGCAGAATGAAGAACATCTATTAGGATGAATGTCCCTAATAGGCAGAATGCCCATACATTGTCATTTCCGCTCTAGCGGGGATCCTGTTCGTTATCTGGACTCCCGCTGATGCGGGAACAAGCCTAGATTTCTGCTTGCGCGGCAGTGACAAGGTTCTGCATTCGGCTAAAATCTGGAGTTTTGCAAAATGGGCTTGTTCAGGTGTTCGTACACGGAACAGGTCCCTCAAAAATCCCATGATTTTTGAGGGTCGGTAGTGTACAAGATCGGTGGAAATCCCAAATTTGCAAAACTCCAGTAAAATGTTACGGGAGAGGCGCAGACCTCTCGTTGGAAGTTGACAATCGCAGGAGCAGACGTGTGAATTGGCTAGCAGAACGGACACGACTTTTTGATGCATCGGGAATTCGTAAAGTTTTTGAACTGGGGGCCAGCCTGCCGGACCCGATCAACCTTTCCATTGGGCAGCCGGATTTCGACGTGCCCGAACCGGTTCGCCAGGCGGCCATTGAGGCGATCCAATCCCGAAAAAATACCTACGCCCTTTCGCAGGGCCTGCCGGAATTGCGCGAAAAACTCCAGGCCCAAATCCAAGCCCAATATGGGCATCCGGACCGCGAGGTCTTCATCACCTGCGGCACAAGCGGCGGCTTGGTGCTGGCGATGATGGCCGTGGTCGATCCAGGCGACGAAGTAATCGTCTTCGATCCCTATTTTGTGATGTACGATGTATTGCCGAAACTGATGGGAGGGCGGGTGGTATATATCGACACGTATCCGGATTTTCGAGTGGATTTAAACCGAGTGGCCGACGCCATCACTTCCCGAACCAAGGCCATCATCTGGAACAGCCCGGCCAATCCGACCGGAGTGACGGCCAGCGAAGAAGAAATTCGCGGTCTGGCGGAGCTGGCTGCAAAGCATCATGTGCTTTTGATCAGCGATGAAATCTATCGGGCCTTTTGCTACAACAGGGCGTTTGTTTCCCCCGCCCAGTTCAATCCGGAAACCCTGGTTTTGGACGCCTTCAGCAAAAGTCATGGGATGCCCGGTTGGCGGGTCGGTTTTGCCCACGGTCCCCGGCCGCTCATCCAGGAAATGATCAAGCTACAGCAGTATAGCTTCGTCTGTGCGCCGCATCCGTTCCAGTGGGCTGCCGTCAAAGCTTTGGACACCGACGCCTCCGCCCTGATCGCCCAATACCGGCGCAAACGGGACCGGATTGTCGAGGGGCTGAAGGATTTCTATGAAATGGTTCCACCGTCCGGGGCTTTTTATGCATTTCCCAAGGTTCCCTGGGGGACCGACCTGGAGTTTGTCGAGCGGGCCATTCGGGACTATCAACTGCTGATCATCCCGGGCGGGGTGTTCAGTCGGCGGAGTACGCATTTTCGGCTTTCGTTTGCCGCCCCGGACGAGGTGATTGAGCGGGGAGTGGAGGCCCTGCGTCGGTTGGCCCGAAGGGGATAACGGGCCATCACTTCCAGAGGGGACGCTCTGCGGTAGAACCTACCCCCAAGGGAAAAGGGGCTTTTTGTACTATTTTATTCTTGCAAACCCCCTCTCAGGTGGCATTTCTTCCGTCTGCCACTTTTTGGTAGCATTTTCCCTCTTTAGACTCCCTGGCCTCCTCTGTAGTGGCTTTCGATTTTCCTGCAACCGAGAGGAAACCGGGGGTTTTTTGATGCTCTTGCAACCTCCTAGGACGTTTCTAGTATTTCCCATGAACCTGCTGGCTTTGGTGGAAAACCTGGAGAATCCGTGTTGTCGGTATCGGGTTCGGCCGTTTGGCCCGGCATTGGGCGATCGGGGGATTCGACTAGAGATTGCCGATCTGGCCCGTTCGCCTTGGCGGCGGGTTGGGCAGTTGGTCGAAGCAGGCAGGGCGGATGGGGTCCTTTTGCAGCGTAAACTCTTACCGCTTTGGCAGTTAGTGCTTCTTCGCCGTCGGGCGAAACGATTGATCTATGACATAGATGACGCCCTGTTTCAGCGGGACAGTTTCCATCCGAAAGGACCGGAAAGTTGGCAACGGACCTTTGGGTTTTGGGCCACGGTGTATGCCTCGGATGCCGTGTTGGCAGGTAACCGGTTTTTGCAGGAACGGGTAGCTCGGTACATTGGCCCCCAGCGGGTGTATCGGATTCCAACCTGCGTCGATACCCGCCGGTATCCTTTGGCTGAGCATCGGCCGACTGGGCCAGGAATAAAACTAGTCTGGATCGGCCAAGCCAGAAATCTCACCTCTCTTTATTGTCTTCAAGAGCATTTGGCCCAAGCTGCTCGGCATACCCCCGGGATATCGTTACGGGTGATTTGCAATCAATTCCCCCGGTTGGAGGGGGTTCGGGTGATACCCTATCGGTGGGCGTCCGACACGGAACATCACGCCTTGGCCGAGGCGGATATCGGCGTCTGCTGGTTGCCGCCGGACACCTGGAGCTTGGGCAAATGCGGATTAAAGGTGCTCCAGTATATGGCGGCGGGGTTACCGGTGGTGGCCAATCCGGTGGGCATCCATCGGGAACTCGTCCAACATGGAAGAACCGGTTTTTTAGCCGAGACACCGGCGGAATGGGCTTGGGCTATCCAGCAGTTGGCAAACCATCCGGAGTTACGGCGACGAATGGGCCGAGCGGCCCGGTCGCTGGTAGAACAAGAATACGATCTCACCTGGTGGGCCCCAAAATGGGCCGAGATCGTAGCCGGTCTGGTAACCCCCTGGTCTCTTCGGAAATCCTGGATTCACCTTCGGGTAAACGGGACCAAGGATTTGGACGATTCGGCAGGGAATCGAGTTTTGTATCTCCCGGCGGGGATTGCCCATCCAGCAGGCAGCGAAGAGGGACAATCTGGACTGTCAGAACTGGGCACAGATGTCTATGAGGATTCAGATTCCCTTTCATATACTTCCTGAACTTTTTGGTCTATTCAAACATTCTAAATTTTCCATCCTATGTAGATGTATCATTTTGTGTATTCTGCCAAAAGTCTAAGGGTGCTTTTCCCGTGAGACAAGGTAGGCGATGCTTCCTGTTTGGACTTCTGGGCCTGGTCGGCTGCGCCGCCTGGCAACCGACCGAACATATCCGCCTGCCCACGCCGGAAATGTTGCCCTCGCAATATACTTTAACCCGGGGTCAACTGGTCTTTCATAGCAATTTCCCTATGGCGCCCCACCATCGGCTCGTTGAAGAGTTGGCGGCCCGCCGACAGGAACTGACCGACCGACTTGGCCTACCGGCCGAAGGCGAACCGGTGCATATCTATCTTTTCGACCACCAGGAACCGTTCCAACGTTTCATCGCCCAACGGTACCCTCACTTTCCGCAACGGCGGGCGTATTTCCTCAAAACCGATACCACCTTGGCCGTCTATGCCTTCTGGGGCGATCAAGTGGCCGAGGACCTTCGGCATGAAGTAACGCACGGCTATCTTCACGCCGTGGCGCCGCAAATCCCATTGTGGCTTGACGAGGGGTTGGCCGAGTTCTTCGAAGTTCCACGGGGCCAGCGGGGAATCAATCAGGAGCATTTGGAATTTTTTCGTATCCGGTTAGGACGTCGGGATTGGCAACCGAACCTAGAACGGCTGGAACGGCTGGATCGGCCGCTGGAAATGACAGCAGAGCAATACGCCGAATGTTGGGCTTGGGTCCATCTATTGTTGGAAGGGCCGTCGGTGCAACGAAAAATCCTGCCACGCTACTTGGCCGATCTGCGACTGACGGATTCTACCCGACCATTTCGATGGTTTTTGCGTCAGGAGCTTGGCCAACCGGACGCCCTGTTGCTAGAACACCTCCACGGCCTGCTGAAAGAAACCCGCTAAAGAGGCCTAAGTGTTCGGTGTGTTAGAACTGGCTGGAGTCGATGGGTTGGCCGTCTTTGCGGTTGGCCAGTAGGCTATGGATGTATAGATTGATCGAATAACTGATCGTCCGTACGGAACCGTCGCAGAACACGCAGTTCCAACCGCCGGGATGGGCGCTGCCGAACCTATAGGAGTACGAGGTACCGGATCGATCTTGCATCGGCTGGTAGTAAGCGGCCGTTGTCGGATCGGTCGAATAGTAGGCCCAGCGGATGGTGTCTTGGTCGTGGCCGATGTGCAGGGACTGGTCGTCGGCAGAGTCTTTGCCGGTGAAGTATTGATCCGGATTCATATACCGTTCGCCGACCATGTAGGTATTGCTGGTACCGTCTTTAATTTCCCCGATGGTAATCTGGCTACACTGATAGACGACGCCATTTTGTTCACCGATGCGCCAACTGGTGCTATTGTCGCCGTCGGCTAGGCTGGCCGGGCCTTGGGTACCAATGGCACTGCCAGAGCCGCCGTTGGCGGCGTAATCGGTGCGGGCTACCACCGTGGGGATGAGGGAACTATTGGAGATGTTATAGATTTCCCGACCGTCGTAGGGGTAGGCAATAGGCCGTCGGCGTGTCGGACAGTGGAAAACCGAAAGCGGCGTGGAAATGGTTTTGGCAATGGCCTGCTCTTTGGCCGAGCCGGTTAGGCCCCGGGCCAGGTTGTAGAGGGCCTCTTGTTCCAGGAACGGTAGGACGTTGTATCCCCAGCCGCCCGGCTGGCGCCAGCCGAACCCCCGGTCTGGATCGCCCACCCATTTCCATCCCCACCCGCCGGTGGGCAGATGGCCGTGAGCGCTTTCGTGGTTCAAAAACGCAAGACCGATCTGTTTGAGATTGTTCAAACACTGCGTCCTTCGGGCGGCCTCCCGGGCCGATTGCACCGCTGGTAGCAGCAGCGCAATCAAAATCCCGATGATCGTAATCACCACCAAAAGTTCTACTAAGGTGAAACCGCCTTCGGACTCTTTCCGGAGTTTCCCCCTTTGGAACGACTTCATTGCATGGTCCTCCCTTCCCCGGAATATCTTTTGTTCCTGAACTTCTCTCCAAGGCGATTTTTGCAGGCGCGGTTATGCTTATTTTAGCAAATTTTCTCTCGGCGGGAAAGCTTTCGGCGGGCCAGAACCAACAGGCCAAGGCCGCTCAACACGGCCAGAGTCCCCGTGGCCGGCTCCGGCACGGCAAAGGCGACCATCCGGATAGCGTCGATTTCAAGATGGCCCCAACCTCCTGAGGAACGCTCATCCCGAAGGCGGAGATACGCTGTAGTACCCGCCAGGTCTTTGATCCGCCAGAACATGTAGTCGAACTCATTGGCGTCGGTTTCGTGGACTGCGCTGCGGAGTACCACATTGTCGCTGGAACGCACCAACTCAAACGCCATATCCGAGGTCGAACCACCGCTGATGTAGAACTCGATAATATCCCCGGTAATCACAAAGTCGGGGCTCCGCAAGATGCCGGTAGGTGTTTCCGTATTCGAAGAAGTGGTTGAACTCAAGAAACCTTTTCCAAGACTAAAAGTACCATCTAAGCTGATATGGCGGTTGATCAGGCTGGTGCCGCATTGGCCGACCTGGAAAGAAGTGATGGGCACTTGGTTGCCCAGGGAGTCCACCTGATACCATCCCATAAAATCGCCGGGGGTATCGAAGTCATAGGAGAGCAAGACTCGATGATGCATCGAGGGGTCGAGCACGGAGACGGCGCCGGCCGGCGCATTGATCGAATCGACGCCGGTCCAGCCCCAAGAGCTTACCTGCCGATCCACCACCACCAGGGCCAGCCACCGACCCTCCAGGCCCTCCAGCGGAATCGACGTCCACTCATAGGTAGCGGCGCTAGAACTGCGGGTTCGGAACGAACCTGGGACAAAATCGTTGGCGGCAATGTCCCAGAGGGCCACGCCGGTGCCGCCGTTGCGCTGGCTATTAGAATTCAAGGTATAGCTCCCGCCAGCGATCTTGAAATTGATCACCGCCTGGCCGTTCTGGACCTGAAAGATCGGGCCCCAGGCCATGCTGGTATTATAATCATGGTGGGAATTATAGACATTCAACGTTACATCAGGCATCCCGGTGCCGCCGCTGGTAAGCAGACTGTACTGACCGTCGGGGTTAGTATCGTGGGCGCCCGAAGTGCGGAGGCGAATCGAACCGGATCCACCGCTTACGTACCAGTCCGCAGGCAAGCGACCGCCGGTATCTTCAAAATCGACCAAAAATCCGCCGTCGGCCCGAAACTGGGCGGCAATCTGCGCATCGGTAAGCGTCTCGTTATATACTCGGAGCTTGTCGATCTGGCCCTGGAAGTAGTAACTGGTGGGCGTTGCATTCGTCCATCGTCCGATCTCTAACGGTCGGTTATCGTTGGTGGCCAATGTTCTGCTCAGAGTACCCATAAGGATACCGTTATAATAGGCCCGAGCCGTTGTGCCATCATAGGTGAGCACATAATAGCCCCAATTGTTCAGCGAATTGGGGGCGGTAAAGTCCAGATCGCCTCCCCAAAACTGGGATCGCCAGGCATTATTCCCGGAACTGAGGGTTCGCAGGGCAAAATTTTCGCCACTAGAGCCGGCCAAACCAAGGTCCCAAATGCCGCCGTCGTTAAAAGCCAATGGCCGCGCCCAGACACTGATGGTTTTCGGGTTGCCACCGCCAATTCCAAGCTGCGAAGCGGTGGCCGTGGTAGCGATATAGTTTCCCGTGCCGCTTAAACTGAGGGCCTGGCCGCCTACAGGACTAGGCACAAACGTTGGGCTTCCATTGATCGTGCCGTGGAAGCTGTTGACCGAATCGTTGGCGTTTCCTTCAAAATCGTACTGGGCAATCAAACTGGCCTCCACAGGTAAAGCCAACAATCCCACTCCTACCGCCAAACTGCCCAGCCAAGTCCATCGCAACATCGTGTGGATCATGATAAGCCCTCCCGTACAAGGTAGATACGTGAAAAATCAACCGGCCTCATCTTCTTGCAAAGAAGAGGTCCCAGAAATTGGACTAAAGGATTATTTCTATGTAATATTTCCGCCGAATGGAAAGCGACTTGGCGATTCTATTATTCCTACGAATGCAAAAGGAATCCAGTCTTTTTGAATGGTTCAGTCTTTCAGGGTTCCCACTTGCGCGGCAGCGACAATCTAGGAAGGTATCCAGGCAAAAGGCAGGGAGTTTTCTTCATTCGGCTGAAGTGTTCTTTATCTTTTAACTGGAGTTTTGCAAAATGGGCTTGTTCAGGTGTTCGTACACGGAACAGGTCCCTCAAAAATCCCGTGATTTTTGAGGGTCGGTAGTGTACAAGATCGGTGGAAATCCCAAATTTGCAAAACTCGTAACATTTTAGCCGAATGCAGTTGATCTTGGCAGGGAACGGGAATTGGGGTATGACAGGAACAGTTGCGGATAAGCGAAGGAGTTC
>JAKPGL010000166.1 GCA_029550925.1 Planctomycetota bacterium | reverse complement strand
AACGCGTGTTCAATATGGGGATCGGCATGGTCCTTCTGGTCAGCCCCTACTATGCGGAGAGCATTCGGCATCAGTTGGCCCATGCGGGCGTTTCGAGTTGGCAGATCGGCCAGGCCGTTGAAGGCCCCCGCGAAGTAGTGCTCCGGTAAGAAACGGAGGGCCGCTGTAGGGGGCATATCTCTTCAGAAAGCAGGGAATTGCCCAGGTTACGGCAATTGGACGACCTCACCGCCGTCGCAGGTGGCCAGCCCCTTATAGACCGTCAGGTCGATGTTTTCCGATAAGAAGTGGACGCTGCCGTCGGCCATGAGGAAATTGGCCCCGCCCGGATGGTAACTGCCCATGGGCAGGTGGTTGAAGGGGATGCCGCCGGTTTCTCGCTCCAAGCGGGCATTGATTGGATAGACGATCACTTTGAAGGTATAGACGCCGCGAGAGGTGTTGTTCGTGGCGCCCAGGATCCAGGCCCGGATATTTCCCTGAACATTGTTATAAAGCGTGCCGGTCCGGTCCCGATGGACAAACTCGCCCATAGCCAGCGTGTTGCTGGTGCCATCGATGGCGTCGCTCAAACGTCGGACTTTCTCCCACTGGAACATGCCGTTGATCGGAATAGCGCCGTGGTCGCTGGAGACGGTAGTCTGACTGGAGATGATAACCCCGCCCACCCCCTGGTAGAGCGTCAAAGCCCCGTCTTTCCAATTGGCAGGATTGGAATCCTCCCGAACCACCGACGGCCCAGGATAACTCGGACAAATATAGGTGGGAACTAGCGTATAACGTTGCGGATCGTAATGGGTGTTCCCATTTAAGGTACACTGGTCGTAAATGTTTTTTGCTTCCATGTAGGGCAGTAGCATCGTAAATAACCCGTGCTTAGCCGGGCCGGGACTCCCTGGGGGAAAATGCTCCCGGTTGGTGTCCATGTAGTTGTGGCAAGCCAGGCCGATCTGCTTGAGGTTGTTCACGCATTGGGCGCGCCGGGCCGCTTCGCGGGCCGCCTGCACCGCCGGAAGTAGCAGGGCAATCAAAATCCCGATAATCGCAATCACCACCAATAGTTCCACCAACGTGAACCCGCATCTGTTCGGGCGGAAAGCGGCGCCCCGCCAAGCCCGGACCGGACGCAAATGTTTCTCTAGAAAACATCCGGCAGAAGATCGGTTTCCCTTGACGGTAATCATCCGTGGGACCTCCTTGTGGGATCCTATATCCCTTCAATGGCGACGTGGTTTACAAGCAGACCGCTTCTGTTGGAAAAGAAGGCACCGATTATTCAGGCGGACAAGGCATCCCGGCAAAGCGCCCGGGCGGAAGGGGTTTTTGCCTCCTTCGCCGCCAGAAAAGCCCTGCCAACCCCAACAAGCCCCCAACGCCCAGCAAAACCCCAGTGCTCGGCTCAGGTATCCGCATGAACACTACGTTGTCCACCAGCCAGTTCTTATCGCTGAACGTCCCCTGGAGTGCAACTCGATAAATAGTGTAATAAGTGCTGTCCGGAGCGCCCTGGAGTTTACCCAGTGTTGATGTTGTGGAGATGTGCGAATTGGCCGGAATTTACGGCGATTGACCAGGTTAGGTCGCTTTGGACCGCCCAGCTCGGATCATACCAACCGGTCGAGTGCTAGCGCGGACGACATCCCGGCGGTAACCCGAAAGATGGGCGAATTTTAGCTTCTGCCCGGTATTTGGCGATCATCCCACACTGGGTAAACTCCAGGGAGCGCCGCCTTGAAAATGGGACACCCCGGAGACAGCGACTCCATTTAAAATCACGTCATACGAGGAGCCCCCTGTAGGCGAGAGATATCCTAAAACCATCAGATGATTGACCTTTGGGGTTTCGCCATCCCATACCCCTGGGGTTCCCGTATCCGCTGTGGTCAATGCGGTCAGCGAACCCAGGTTTTGCCAAGCGCTTCCGTTGTAAGCTTGGAGGATATTATTGGGTCCTACGCGGAGATTAATCATTCGGTTGTCCGTGGGATGATAATAAAGCAGAATGTTCATGCTCCGGTTCGATGTTACAGGAAAGACGGCAAAATCGCATTCGAACACGAAACTAGAAAGTTGCTCGGTAAATGATTGAATCAACCCCGACCCCGTAGGAATGGGCCCAACAATTTCCGCCGAATATGTTCCAGAAATGACAGAACTGTTTTCCACAGACGCCCCGGTCCCCATATAAGTCCAGCCGGTGAAGGTACTCCCACTTACCTGCTCGAAATCGCCGTTTTGGATCAGGCTGGCCTGGGCCGGAGCAGCCAACACACAAGCGCCCACAATCATCCAGAAAATCCAGACTACGTTTCGGCAGCGTTTCATGGTTCGACCCTTCCCGAAAAGTGGAGTTCACCGACCTCTTTTAAAGTTCCATGCTCAGACAAGCATCTATTGTCTATGATACTTTGGATCGGCCTCCAAAGGCAACGAAATGGAATAGAGGAAATCGGTCAAAATTTTTGATCTTTTTGGTCATTCCTTGGCGGGCTGGCCGAGGGGCTGGCGGGAGCGGATTTCGTAAAGCTGGTAGCCTACTCGGCGGGCCGCCTCGATCGTCTCCCAATACGGTGTATCGCACACATCGACAAAGCCGTTCTGGAAGTTTTCCCCGTCGTCCCGGCCGCTGGTGGCCTGATCGCCGTATTGGTGCCAGTGGACACCGACGATCAGCGGGTTTTCCAGGGCGCTTCGGACGTATTTTTCATAAGCCTCGGCCCTGGCCTTCTGGTCCGGTACGAGGCACAAGGTGGCGTGAAATTTGCCTCGGTCCAAGGCGCCGAAATGGAACTCGCCCACCAGCACCGGCTTATCCAGCCCGTCGGGCAGCCGAAGGTCCGCCACACTGGCGGCATATCGGTTGACGCTGACCAGATCACAGTACTTGGCCGAGGCCTGAAAGACCGGCCTGTGGCTCCAGCCGGCAAATCGGCACCCCAGGTAAAGCCCCTCCGGGTCGATCTCCTTGAGCGTGTCCCGACACTGGCGGAAATAGGCGTCGGCCGTCTTTTCCAAAAAGGCGACGAAGTCTTCTTTTTGGCCCTGCTCCGGGGCCAGCGGTTGGGTCGAAGCAAGAACTGCCTCCCAGGAGGGATACTGGGTGTGCCAAGCGGCGTTGAGCTTTTCGATGACGCCGTATTTGGCTTTCAAATCTTCGAGGAACACTTGTTTAGCGGGCTGATCCGCCGGGCAAACCAGCACGGCCCGGGCCAGGGCGGTTTCGTCCCGGCCCCAATTCAGCTCGTTGCCCACGAAGTAGCCCAGGCACCAGGGATCGCCGACGGCTTTGCCCTGGTGATCGCTGATTTCGCGGCGGAGGGTTTGGCGGAAACTGGGGTCGAAGACATCGGGGAACTTACCCCAGCCGCCCGATGTGCCCGCCAACACCCGGCCTGCCGTATGGATGGTGGCCACATAGCCGACGTTGCCCGGCGTATCCTGCGGCGGACACCGCAGATCATACACCGTGGCCGTGTATGGCGTACGACGCTTGAGATAAATGGCCGGCTGAGAGCAGTTGGCCAACGTGTTGATCCCCCAACTTCGCATCCGGCGGTGGACCAACTCGATATATTCCTCCTGCCAATGGGGGCCGTATTTGCGCAGCAGATTGGCCCCGGTGAAATTGAAGGTTTCCACGCCGGTGTCATAAAGCCCGGCAATGGGCCAGCAACTTCGGCCGTAAAAAACGCCGAACGGACCGGTGCGATCGGGCAACTCGTCGAAAAGGTGCTCCCGGCCTGTAATCGGCGTATAGGCATAGGACCAGGTTACTCGCACCAGGCCATGGGACCAGAAGAGCCGACCTTCCGGGTCAACAAAATACCATTTGCCTTGCCATTTGGTCAGGCGGAATCGGCCGGTGGCCTGGAGTTTTGGCCCGCCGGTCCAAGAGCCGAATTGGTTCCAGTCTTTTGCGCCGGGGTGTTGGGCCAAGTCCTGGGCTTCCTCTTGGCGGCGTTGGCGAAGGTCTTCTTCGGACTGTGTCTTGCCCGGCCAATCCTTGTGCCGATATTGGCCGAACCGGTCGATCATCGGAAAAAGTTTCTCCACCGGTTCCGGCAGGGGGAACGGGATTTGGCCTTTGACCAGCCGGAGACCTAACACTTCAAACGTATATTCTGCCGAGGGATGCCAGACATAGATAGCCACTGCGGAGACCTTACTGGGATCGATGGTCGAAGGACCGCCGTCGCGGAAGCCGCCCGGCGTGGCGCGCATGCCACGCAGTTTTTCCCGCAGCGACTCCGGGATGCGAGCTTGGATCAGTACTTGGACTGCTTGTTTCTGGCCGGGGGGGATCGTGGCCGAGCCGATGCAGCAATTCTTCCTCTCGGCTCGTTCGGCCCTGAAATTTTCCACCGCCACATGGACCGGAAGCGGTCGGTTGCCCGTATTCCGCAGCTCGACTTCTAGGTGGGTAAAACCGGTGATGTCCCAAAAACCGGCGGGCGATTGAAGAGTAAGGCCGGGACGCTCGTCTTTTCGGCCGGTGTGAACCCGGATTTGGCCCGGCTGGTGGTCCACCTGGGCGTCCACGGGCCGGAGAACTGCTTTTTGGAAGGGGGCTTGCCAGGTTGGCCCTAGCTCCACCGCTGCTCCGAAGGGACCGCTTTGTTCAGAGGAGAAAGTGATTTTAGCCAAAATTCCTAAGAATACCAAAAATACGAAGCCTCCTAGAGCGGAAAGCCCCAGCCCGATCCTTCTCCGGTGCAGAAGTCGTTTCGTTCGGGCATTCTGTGATCTTAGGGTGGGTCGTTTCATGGTTTTTTTCCTTATACCCCAGGGGCGGACAAGCCGCGCCGGCAATGGCCGACAACGAACCAACTTGACAATGTTCCTGTTTATTTTAAAGATAAAGGGTAGCCAGGGGAATGATTATTTTAGTCAAAATGTTTGATTATTTAAATCATTCCGAGCAATACGGGAGAACGATTTCATGCGTCGGCGTCCGCGAGTGGCCCTTTTGGTGCAATCCACCTTTGCCTATGGCCGAAAGGTCTTGCAGGGCATCGGAGCATATATTCGGCAGGCGGGGCCGTGGTTGGTGTATCACCGATCCGGGGAATTGCCGACCCGATTGCCGCCGGGATTTCGGAAGTGGCGTCCGGAGGGGGTGATTGCTCAGTTGGAGAGTCCGACGATTTTGAACCAGGTGCGTCGTTTAGGGATCCCGGTGGTGGATGTGCTGGGGTTTCATCGGGTGCGGGGCATCCCGCGGATGCGAGATGATCATACGGCCATTGGCCGACTGGCGGCGGAATACTTTTTGGAACGGGGTTATGAACACTTTGCCTATTGCGGCACGGAGGGAGTGTTTTACTGCGAGGAACGGTGCAGGGCGTTTGTTCAGTCCCTCGAAGAGCGGGGTTATAACGTGTTTGTCTATAAGACCAGGCCGCCGTCGGATGTGGTGGGCGTCAGGAACCGCGAGGCGGCCGGCCAGTTCGATATTCCAGGCATTGGCCGATGGCTCCGGAAATTGCCCCGTCCGTTGGCCGTGATGGCCGGGAGCGACGTGCGCGCCCAGCAGGTGCTTAGCGCGTGCCATGAAGAAGGCGTCGCCGTGCCGGAGGAGGCGGCGGTGCTGGGCGTGGGCAATGACGAGGTGCTCTGCCATCTGT
>JAKPGL010000154.1 GCA_029550925.1 Planctomycetota bacterium | reverse complement strand
CTGCCGGTTTGTTCTCTGCGGCGATAGCCGTTCCCAACCCCAGCCCGATGGCCATCCCTAAAAAAACCGCCCTGCTCGTCCACTTCCCCCAGTTGCCGAACCGCCGAAAAAACATCTGCTGCATCTGAGAACCCTTTTGGTGGTAGGAAACCTGATCGCCACAGAAAACAATCTTTTAGCGTAATGGCTGGCCCGAAAGAATGCAAGTAACAATTCAGCCGAAAGGAGAGCCTTTTTATCATCCCCTCGAAAGTGGAGAGCCAGTATCCAGTTACTACCCCTGATAGTCCTCCGGTTAACAAGCTCTCCCAACAGCCCTAAAGAGACCTGCATTCCCGCCTGTGCGGGAATGGCATTAGGGGGCTTCGGCCCAATAGGTTCCCTTTACTCGGCTAATACGTTACGAATGCAACAGGCCAAGAGGTTTAAAACAGCCGAACGAGCCAGAAAGTTCCGTTCGACAGAAAAGCTGGCCGAAAAGAAATCTCTGCGGAAGCAGCAGCAAGAGCCGAGACCGGCAAACACCGGTTACGGCAATTTAGCCACTTCGCCGCCGGCGCGGGTGCCAAGATAGTTATACACCTGGAAGTCGATATTTTCAGAGACGAAATGAACGCTGCCGTCGGCCATCATGAGGTTGCAGCCGCCAGGGTGTTTGCTTTTGTAGCCGCTGGTGCGCCACCAGTTTTGCCGCTGGCCGTTATCGGTTTCCATCGTATTGATCGGAATATTGGTACTGGACACAGGGAAATTATGCAGGAAGGCGCCGTTCCAGATGTAGTGGGCGGGCAGAGTTTCGCCGGCCATGATGGTGTTCGACAGGCCGTCGGTAGCGTCTTCAAACCGAAAACTTTTGGCAAACCGGCCGAACATGCCGACCGACGAAGCGCCCCACACGCCCGACGAAGTTTGCGAACCAAGATTTAATCCCTGGCAGCACCAGTTCGATGCGCTCGGATTTTTATCCGGGCAGAAGTCGCAGGCGTCCGGATGTGTGGGGCCCATGCAACCGGTGTAAGAAAGGGCCGAGGCTTCCGTCGGATTACAAGAACCGTCCGCCCATCGGCCGGTAAGCACCGGTCGGCCGGAAATGGGGTCGCTAGGACACAGATACGTCGGCACCACGGTTTTGACCAATTCTCGGTTCGGGTCTTGGGACATCATCTTCTTAAAGTCGAATTGGTTATAGAGGCCCTGTTGTTCGATGTACGGGAGGATAAAAGCGGGCCAAGTGCCGCCCCGACACCAGGGCCAATCCGAACCATAAGGCAAGCAGCGCAGTGCATTGTGATAATTGTGCAGGGCCAGGCCGATCTGTTTGAGGTTATTGACGCATTGTGCCCGTCGGGCTGCCTCCCGGGCCGCCTGCACCGCCGGAAGTAGCAGCGCAATCAAAATGCCGATAATGGCAATCACCACCAACAGTTCCACTAGAGTGAAACCATGTATGTATCCCCACGCGAAGCGAGCACGCCGAACCCGCCGTCGGCAAGATGTCTTCCCGAAAGGGCGAATACCAGACAGGTTGGGATCATCTTGCGCAATATGTATATTCTCCCTCCCCATGGTTGCTTCCTTTCTTTTCCTCGGCGTCCCACGATTTATCTCGACTTCCTGATCTTTCGGCACTCTTCTATTCTACTCTTTCTTTCCCTTTTTCCTCAGAATACCCGCTACTGCTAAACCGCCAAGCAGGAGCAAGATCCAACTGGAAGGTTCCGGCACGGCTTCTAGGGTCAGGGCAAAGAGCACCGGGTCCGGCAGGTCAAATGGATTCTGCACATCCATCGGATAGCCGTCCAGCACGATGCTCAAAAGCGAGCTGGTCGCCTCGAACCGGTGGGTAACCACCACGCCGACGGAGTCGCTGGCCCCATAAGCAGCCGGGCTGAAATTATCCAATACCAGGGTATCGTTAATCACCACATCGAAACCTCGGCCTGTACCCGTATTGCCGAACAGAAGTTGCAGGACATATTCTTGGCCGGGAATCAAATTGGCCAATTCCAGGCTGACGGTTTCACCTCGGCTTAGGACATTTTGCGGATTGCGGGTATCGGTCCATCGGGCCGACTGCATCAGAGTTTCCAGAACATCGTCGTTTGGACTGGCGCCGTAGTTAGGCGAGGACCAATTGGGGGCGTGATTTTCGGCGTTTACTTTTAGCCCCGGCGTGGCCGTATCGGCCGTAAACCGGGCGTCGCCGATCTGCATTCCGCCTGGTCCGCCGATATTGACGGCATAGATGAAGACACCCTGGAAATCTAACCCTTCGCCGGGATCGCCGCCGGTAAAGGTGCTGACCGTAGTGCGGCTGGCAACTCCTAAATCTTCCAAAGTAAAGGCGTTTACCAGCGGGTTCCGATCGTGGCCGCTTACCGGCTGGCCATTGAGCACGATGGTCATCGTGGATCGGTCGGCCACAAACTGATGGACCAGCACCGCCCCCTGGGTAGGACTGCTCCCATAGACGCCCTGGATCCCTGCCGAGGGCAGATCGCCCACCACCCGACTACCGTTAATATCTACGGCACAATGCCGCTGGCTCCAGTTATCACCGAACAGCAATTGGAGTTTATAGGTCCGGCCAATTTCCAGGCCCGGCAGGGTGATGGTAATGTCTTCGATGCCGCCGTTGCCGGTCTCGGTCCAGCGGATCGACTGCATGATGGTTTCCAGGTTATTGTCGTTGGTGGTGGCGCCATAGTTAGGCGTCGTGAAGCTGGAAATTTGATTTTCGGCGGTGATCAGGCCGGTGTCGGTGGTAAACTGGGCGTCGCCGACTTGGATGCCGCCAGGGCCGCCGACATTGACCGCATACAGGAATCGGCCTTGGAAGTCCAATCCTTCGCCCGGATCGGCCCCGTAGAAGACCCATTCTTTGGTGGCCAGGTGGGTGTTATAGCCCGTGTAGCCGGTAAGACCGTATTTTTCCCGCAGATACAGACCTACCTGGGATCGTTCATGGAACGACAAGGCCCGATTGAAGACGATGACCTCAGCCACATCGGATTTGCTGGGTTCGTTGTACAAGCCGCTGGCATTCAGACCGAGTTTACCCGGGTTACCTGTGGGAGCGGAACTCCCATTGGTTCCTGTCAGGTCGATTCCATTCAAAGTGTAGCCGCTGCCGTAAGTATACGCCTGGGCGTCGCTGATGGCCGGGGTGTTGTCGGTAGTGGGAGTATAGGCGACCCAATTGCCGGCGAAAAATCCGTTGTTGCCGTTCCATTTGCCCACCAGCCAGTTGGCGTCTCGGCCCTGGAGGGTTCGGCCCCGAGGCGTCCCATAGTACTGATCCACAATAAAGATGGTGTAGGGTCGGCTGGTGAGATTCAGGCCATCATCGATGACCAGGCCGTCCGGAGTGCCATCGGCCCCGCCGTCAAATCGGATAGCCGGTCGGCCGTTCATGGCGGTTGAGTTCGGCAGGGGCCGACGCGCTTCGTCCGTCTGGGTGGCATGGTAGTTGTTGCCGCTTTTATCCAGCCAGGTCTGCACCTTCCCGTTGCTGTCCGTCTGGATGGTGCTGGAATCGCTGGCGTCCAGCCAAAGCAGAAGCCCTCTTTCGACCGGAACACTTTGGAGGGCCTGGCCGGCGTTGATCCCCTGAAGACCTTTGGCGTACAAGGTCTGGACTTCGGAACTGGTCAGCGCCCGGTTCCAGATGGCCACATCGTCGATTCGACCGATCCAGGAATAGGTTCCGCTGGAATAAGGCGTGCCGATCAGGACATTGGTTGTGCCTGGCACATTGGTCGATCCCCAACTGGCCAGTGTGGTGCTATATTCCAAAGCACCGTCCACCCAGAGCTGGAGGCGTTTATTGGCTTTATCGACCACCGAGACGATATGTTGCCATTGGTTGGTTTTGACCGAGGTAAGTCCGATCATATCTTTTTGTGCGCCATCGACCTTCACATGGTTGGAGAACACACCGGAGGAATGTTGCCCCAGGTGCATCCAGCCGGCGTCCCAATCGCCCACGGCCCCCCGCCAACTGCTGCCCGCTACGGAGTCCTTATACACCCAAACAGAAACCGTATAGGTTTCGGTGTCGAAGATGTCGTTGCTGCCCACGTTGAGCCAGACGCCACCAGGAAATTGAAGGGCATAGCTACCAATTGGGCCAGAAACCTGGGGCAACGTGCCGCTACCTGCCAACGTGCCGTGATTGGCAAACCCGCTGGAATCGGCATAGGGATTGGCCGGATCGTCAAACGTCCAATGGCCAATCAGAGCAGCCTCTCCTGCTCCTGTGCAAAATCCCCATACTACGAACCCCATCATCACCGAGATAAGCGTTCGGCTGCTGGACATAGGAACCCCTCCCGTTTAGAAATGGATATTTGTACAACATGCTCACCCTGGCGTTTTAGAGTGAAAAGGGCGTTATACCCTCCCCCTGGCCTCGCAGCCCATTCAGGACCAGAAAATATCAATGGTCGTTCGGAAAAGAAGTTGCTTTTTATGCAACGCACGGGCGACAATCTCAGCCGAGAGTCTCTCCGACTCTTTAGGATACTCCCCGGCGTTTGCTTGTCAATAATTTGGCCGATCAAAATGACCCCATTCCGTGGGGGGGCCAACTATGAGGGAGGCGGCCGATCTAGACCCCATGGGTTTCTGCACCGTTGGGAAGGCCGTTCGGAGGACGGCAACAGACCGCTTTCTTTTAGCCCCCACCTCCGTTAGGGAACACCCCGGAGAAGGTTTGGGTTGATAAAGGGGCGTTGTCGAGCCTCGTCGGCCCTTTGCCGCCGCACTCCCAAAGGGCCCCCATCGGCGGCGCCGATTGGTGTAGAGACCAATGGCTATTACGGGGGGAATTCCAACGGCAATCCGTGCGAGGAAAGCTGCCGGGGGTTTTGGGCCGCCGTTTTTTACCCGCCGGGGATTTTGAGGCGATCTTCTTGCTGGTGTTGGAGGCGGATTTGGCGTGCTTGTTGGCGAAGCTTCTGCGCCTGGGCGGGATCGGGCGGATCGGATTGTTCGAGCACTTCGGCGTAGAGTTCCAGGGTGTCGGCCAGATCGGGATGGTTCGGTTGCGTTTGGGCGAAGACGGTTTGTTGGATCTGAAGGGCCTGCTCCAGCAGGGGCTTAGCGTCGGCGGCGCGACGATTCTGGAGGAACAGTCGAGCGGCCCGAACGCGCAATTGGGCCGCCGCGGGATGGTCTTTATGTTCCTGGCCCAACAGGCCTTCGAGCATGGCGATTGCCTGCTTGTAGCCGTGCCATCCGCTCTGGTATCTGATCGGACCTGATTCTAGGGCGGCCAGAAGGGCTTGGGTTTGCACCATGTCCGGGCACCGTTTGCCGATGTTCTTTTCCAGAATTCGGCGGGCCTTTTCCAAGTGGGTCCGGGCGTCGGTGGATTCGCCAAGTTCGATCTTGGCCTGCGCCAGACTGTTCAGTATCGTCGCCGTCAGGAGATGGTCTTCCCCGTAGGTTGCCAGGGCCAGTTTCAGGGCCTTTTCCGCGGTCTGTTTGGCCGCCGGATATTGCTTCTGGGCCAAGAGAAGCTCTGCCTGCCAAAGCTGAATCACCGCGAGCTGGGGATGATCTTTCCCTAAGTTTTTTTCCACGGCGGTTTCGGCCCGAAGCAAAAAAGGCGTAGCGCTGGCGATATATCGGGCCAATTCTCCATAAAACAGAGCCAGGGAGCAGAGGGGGCCAACTACCGCCGGATGAGCGACGCCGAAGGTGTTTTCGAAACTTCGCAGCGCTTGCAGGGCAGGAGATTCGGCCTGGGAGTATTGGGCGTAAATGCGCGCCAGCAGGGAGACGGCGCATCGGCTGGGGCCCCGAAGGGGACTTTCTTCCGGCAGTCCTGGCTGTTTTTGGAGGACTTCCACGGCATTCTCGACGGCTTGTTGCGCCTGGGGATATTCGCCCAGAACCACATGGCACATGGCGAGATTTGTCCAACTGTCGGCCATATGGGGATGCGCGGGCCCCAAGGATTGCTCCCAGATAGTGCGAGCTTGATGGTGGAGTGCCTGGACGCCGGCAAACCGGCTCAGGAGTTGTTGGAGGACGGTCTGGTTGTTCACTGCGGCGCCCAGCAGCGGCGGCCTTGGGCCGAACAGCTCCTCCTGGCCGAGCAGTTCCTTCGCACGATTGTAGAGTTTAGCCGCCTGTTCCCATTCTGGAGCCGATCGGCCCCAAATAGTAAGCAACGTGGCCTTCGCATGGAGAAGCCCCGCCAACACACGAAGCTTTTCCGGCGGGATATTCGAGCCGGTATCCGCCAGTTTCAACGCCTCGTCCAGCCATTGGGAGGCTTGGGTGTACCGGGCTTGATACAGAGCGGCCACGGCGGCCTGTCCCAACAGAAGCGGGTCTTGTCGATTCCGCTGGAGCAGTTTTTCGTAAGACTCCCCGGCCGCTGAAAAGTTCCAGCTATACATCTCCGTTTGCGCCAAACCAAGCGTTGCTCGGTCGATTGCGCCGGTCTCGGTCGATTCTTGGAAGACCGCCTGAAACTGTTGGCGAGCTTCGTCGAAGCGGCCTTCGGCCAGGAGCTTCCAGGCCCGATCCACTCGGCTCGGTCCAGCAGGCAGATACCTGGCCAGCTCTTTGACCTTGGGCGGCTGGACCGGAAGCTGGACCATCGGCAGATAGGGATCGGTCAAGACAAGGACGGGCGAGAGGACTTCTTCGGCTAAAACCTGGGCGGGATCTTCCAGCTTTCGTTGGGCAACTCGAATGGGCGCCCAGGGAGTAAGCCACCATATCCATACCGCGACAAATATCCCTGCACCGCCGAGTTGTCGGAAGGTTACTTCTCCCAGCCCAGGCAGTTTTACTTTTCGCCGCTTGTGCCGAGATTCACGCAGGGCCTTGCCGAAATCTAAATGGACCCCTTTTTGCACTCGGAGGGCCAGTTCGTCCTCTTCGGGCTGATGGGTGGCCAAGAGAAATACACTCACCGCCCATGCCGCGCACACTCCCCCCAACAACCAGACCACCCCGCGGGGCAATGCGGGAACCAGAAAATGCCCACTTACCAAAGCAAGAACCCCGATCAGCCCGACAATCCAGGCAGCCGTTTGCCACTTGCGGACCAAGGGCTGCTGCTGGTCGGGCAGACCATAGGGAGTGCTGACAGGATGCTTAGGCTTTTTGGATTTATGGACCATGAAAAGTAGAAAATGAAAGTGAAACGTAGTACCCCTCGATAAGGGGAGATTACCCCCATAGGAAGTCCAATATAGACCACTGTGTTTTTAGTGTAACACTTCTGGGTGGCGGATGCAAACAGATAAGGTGGATTCTCTCGGCAGATTTAGGAAGTCTGCCGGGAACAGGATCTATCTAAACCTCCCAAAATCTCCATTTTGTGCATTCTTTGCAAGTTTAGAAGTGATAAACTTGAAAGGAGCTTCCTAAGCCCCCTCTTTTGAGTGATTCGGTCTCCCTGCATGTTTTGTGGAGCAGCATAGTGCCGGAAGAAACTGCCATTTTCGGCCAGTTAGGCATCGCCTTGTTATTGGGCCTTTTAGTAGGGCTGCAACGGGAACATGCCGCCCATGGAATGGCCGGGATGCGAACCTTCCCGTTGATCACCGTGTCTGGGGCAGTAGCCGCCCTGTTAGGACTCCGTTTCGGTGGATGGATCGTGGCAGCGGGGTGGTTGGGCATCACGGCGGTCCTGGGCGTCGGCGTCCTGGTCCGGTTGCGGGCCGAAAGACCTGAAGACCTGGGAACTACCACCTATGTGGCCGGCCTGTTGATGTACGGGGTAGGAGCGTTGCTGATCGTAGCGCCGTTGGCGGTCGGGGTGGCGGTGGGAGGCGGAGTAGCAGTCCTTTTGCAGTTTAAGCCCGAATTGCACCGGATCGCCAAACGCCTAGGCGACGAAGACCTCCGGGCGATCATGCAGTTTGTGCTGCTCAGTTGTGTGGTGTTGCCGGTGCTGCCAGACCAGAGCTACGACCCGTTTGAGGTGTTGAACCCATATAAGACCTGGCTGCTGGTGGTGTTCATTGTGGGGATGAGCGTATGTGGCTACATCCTTTATAAATTCTTTGGAGCGGAACTAGGCATCTGGCTGGGAGGGATGATTGGCGGGGTGGTTTCCAGTACCGCCACTACGGCGAGCACCGCCCGAATGGTCCGGCAGTCGCCCGCCATGCAACAAGCCGGTGCGCTGATTGCGGCGATCGCCTCGAGTGTTGCTTTCCTCCGGGTGCTGGCGATTATCGGTGCGGCGTCGCCGGGCGCATTGGCCAGATCGGCGCCGCCGCTAGTGCTGCTTGCCGGCTTGACGATTCTGCCAGCGTTCGTGGTTTGGTTTCGGCGTCGGCCCGCCGCGCCGCCCATGCCGACACAAAAAAACCCCGCTCAATTAGGTTCCGCGTTGGTCTTCGCCGGGCTGTATCTGGTGATCCTTTTCGCCCTGGCCGCTGCAAAACACTATTGGGCGGATCAAGGACTTTACCTCGTGGCCGGTCTGTCGGGCCTGGCCGACTTGGACGCCATCACCCTTTCGACCGCCCACATGATGAACCAAAGCGCCTTAGACGCCTCTGTGGGATGGCGACTGATCCTGACGGCCGGGTTGGCCAATCTGCTTTTTAAGACCGCCCTGGCAGGGGTTCTGGCGGGAGGGGCCTTTTTCCGAATCCTTTTGCGATGGATGGCGACGCCTTTTCTCGGCGGCCTGGTCCTACTAATTATCTGGCCGTAATTTCACCACCAAAAGAGAATCCCCCTTTTGTTCCCTCGGTAGATCACCATGGACGCCTGATTCGATCGACCTGGATCCAATGCCGTTAAGTGCTCCGATCCCGAGGATCGGGTTTGGCAGAGTCAGGTGTCTTAGGGCGATCTAGGAGCGGATTTCGCCGAGGCAGAGGGGTAAAAGAAGGCTGTACCGGCGTCCCAACTGCCGGCCCAAGAGAAGGATTCGGGGGGTTCAACGGCGGCGGATTCTCTTGGGACGGGGAGGGTTGCTCTGGGATAGGCACTAATGGACCAGCAGGTCGTCCTGGAGAGGACTCGGCAGCCGGAAGGGATCGGCCCGGGGCCGGACCAGCCGAGGTTCCCGAGTTTTCATTAGAAGAACTCCCGGCGGGGACCGGAGGCGGCCCTGCCGGCTGAGCCGGGATAGAATACGGCCCCGGAGAGGACAGATCGGCAGAGGGAATGGGCAAGCTGTCGGCATGGCCGAAACCGCCCGCCGCTGGAAATACGCTTTGCTCTGTTGCCGGAAGACGCCAGGACGTGCTGGGCGTACAGTAGTAGCCTGACAAGTTCCCCGGCAGAAGGATGAGGCCCGACGATGGGGCCGAAGCATTTATCATCCCATAAACCCCCGACGAATGAGGAAGAACATAAGGGACACAAATATAAGCCGGGCCGATCGGTGAGCTAAGGTACCGCTCCCCTCCTCCCATAGGAACCAACACCATCGGTGTATTTTGAGGTCCCCGCCCCCAGCCGAGTCCATAAGAAGGCGTTGGCGTCCCCGCAGCAGGAACCATTTCCTGCCCGCCGCCCCACAACCCCCAACTAAACCGAGGCATATAGGTCGTCTGGGTAGATACCACCGGAGCAGGGGCCGTTTGGCTGGGACACGGAGTCCTTAGCGGCGGCAATAGCCAATCCAAACCACCCGCTAAACAGGAGGCGGCTCCTATCCCCAGCATGATCAGCATCAACGTCCCCAGGACAACAGGTTTCCTCACTCG
>JAKPGL010000097.1 GCA_029550925.1 Planctomycetota bacterium | reverse complement strand
GCCGTGGATGGCCATGGCCGTCTTGCAACGAGGCGCCCAGCACGAAGAACCGCCCTACGATGTCAGGGAGCTTCCCATCTATCGGCTGAGCCGGGCGGTGCTGGGACCTATTTTGGATCGGCGGTGGTTGGCCGGGTTGGTGCTGCTGGGGGTGCTGGGGCTGTTTGCGGCTGCATTGCTCCTGCCGGCCTTCCGGGTCGTGCCGCTCAAGATGCTCCCCTATGACAACAAAAACGAGTTCCAAATCGTGATCGACATGCCCGAGGGAAGCAGCCTGGAACGGACGGCTTCGGCGGCGCATCGGCTTGGAGAGTTTTTGTCCACGGTGAACGAAGTCAAAGATTTTCAGGCCTATGTGGGCATGGCCTCGCCGATGGATTTTAACGGGATGGTCCGGCACTATTTTTTGCGGCGCGGGACGCACCTGGCCGACATCCGGGTGAATCTGGCCCATAAAAAAAGCCGTTCTCAGCAATCGCATACTATCCTGCTACGGATTCGGGATCGGCTGACGGAGCTGGCGGCCGAGTATGGCGCCCGGGTCAAGCTGGTGGAGACGCCGCCAGGGCCGCCGGTGCTTTCGACGATTACGGCCGAAGTGTATGGCCCGCCGGACGCATCCTATGAAGAGTTAACCCAAGCGGCTCAAATTGTGGAGGATCGGCTTCGCCGCGAACCGGGCGTCGTGGATGTGGATAGCACGGCGGAAGACGACGTGGAGAAGTGGATTTTTGTTACCGATAAGGCCAAAGCGGCCCTTTCCGGCATTACCACCGATCAGATTAGTCGAACCTTGCAACTGGCCCTTTCCGGAATGCCGGTTACGGTGCTGCACCTGCCCGGGGAAGTGCATCCGCTGTGGGTGGAACTGCGCCTGCCGCGGTCGATCCGATCGGCCATCGACGACCTGCGGGAAATCTACGTGCAGGGCGCCGGCGGCCACATGGTGCAGTTGGGCGCTTTGGGCGAGTTTCGGCAGACGGATGCTCAAGGCCGACCTCTAATCGAAGAAAAAACCATCTACCATAAGAACTTGCGCCGGGTGGCGTTTGTGTATGGCGAGGTAGCGGGCCGACCGCCTGCCGACGCCATCGTGGATATCCAGATGGATCAGTTGCCCGACGGCGCAGCGCCTGAGCCGGCGCCGCCGGCGACGCCTCGGCCTGTGCAGGAGCGGACCTGGTTTCGGCCCGGCGGCGGGCAGCCCTGGGCCGTACCCCCAGGATTCCAGGTCGTCTGGCATGGCGAAGGCGAATGGAAAATCACGCTGGATGTCTTCCGCGATCTGGGCCTGGCGTTTGCCGCCGCTCTGCTGGCCATCTATGTGCTCCTGATGTTCGAGACCAGTTCGCGGATGTTGCCGCTGGTCATCATGCTGGCCATTCCGCTAACGATGATCGGCATCATGCCCGGATTTTGGCTGTTGAATCTGATCGCCAATCGCCCCGTAGGCGGCTATCCGGATCCGGTCTTTTTCACGGCGACGGCCATGATCGGCATGATCGCCCTGGCCGGCATCGTGGTACGCAATTCCGTGGTGCTCATTGACTTTATCCACCACGGCCAAGAGTATGGTCTGGACCTGCGGGAGGCGGTCATTCAGAGCGTGGCGGTGCGGACCCGGCCCATCTTGGCCACCGCCGGCACCACCCTGTTGGGCAACTGGGTCATTACGCTCGATCCGATCTTCTCGGGCCTGGCCTGGGCGATTATCTTCGGCATCTTTGCTTCGACGGTGTTTACGCTGGTGGTGGTGCCGGTGGTGTATTGGCTGCTGTACCGGCGAAGCCAAGCCGGCTGAGGCCTTTTGGAGCATGGGTAGCTACCCAAGTGGGCGTCAGCGGGGGGGAGGCCCCTTTAGGAGTACGGGGGCCAAGGGTAAACGCCCGCTTCCAGGGGACGGTGATCATGGGGGGGTGGCGTCGAAACATCCAAGGCATGGCTTCCCCCCCTTTCGAGAGGCCCTCCTTGACCTCGACGTTCAAACCGCTTACTGATAAGGAGAACTTTACTGGGTGAGAGAATAAATAGAACGTGGTTTTTTTCCGTGGAAAGGGCCTTCTGATGGACTCGCCTCCGATTCGTCGCGCCATTATTAGCGTCAGCGACAAGACTGGCATTGTGGAGTTTGCCCGTGGGCTGACCACCGCCGGCGTGGAGATTTACAGCACCGGCGGCACCCGCAAATCATTGGAAGCCGAGGGCGTCCCGGTCAAAGACATTTCCCAGTACACCGGATTTCCGGAGATGATGGACGGTCGGCTGAAGACGCTCCATCCGAAGGTTTTCGGCGGCATCCTTTGCCGACACGACAACCCCGAGGATATGAAGGCCCTCCAGGAGCATGGCATTTTGACCTTTGAGTTAGTGGTGGTGAATCTGTATCCGTTCGAGGCGACGATAGCCCGGCCGGGCGTTACGCAGGCCGAGGCGATCGAGAAGATCGACATTGGCGGTCCGTCGTTGGTGCGGGCGTCTGCCAAGAACTATGCCTTCACGACGATCGCCACCAATCCGTCGCAGTACTCGGCCATATTGGAGGAGATCCAAGCCAACGGGCGGACCAGCCTGGCCCTTCGGGAGCGGTTGGCCGCCGAGGCGTTTGCCCACACGGCCCACTACGACCAGGTGATAGCGGCCTATTTTGCCGGTCTGACGGCCGAGGCGGGCTTCCCCGGGGCGTTGAACCTCAGCTATACCCGGAAGATGATCCTCCGATACGGCGAAAACCCGCATCAAAAGGCCGCCCTCTACGCAGAGCCTAAATCCCAAAGCGCCAATATCGTCGCCGCCGAGCAACTCCACGGGAAAGAACTTTCGTATAACAACCTGCTGGACCTGGAAAGTGCATTGGAAATCGCCCGATCGTTTTCCGATCCGGCCGTCTCGGTCATCAAGCATAACAATCCCTGTGGGGCGGCCTGTGCCGACGCTTTGGCCGACGCCTGCCGAAAAGCCCTAGCCGGCGACCCGGTGAGCGCCTTTGGTTCGGTGCTGGGGATGAATCGGCCGGTCGATGCGGCCACCGCCGAAGTGTTGGCCGAACCGGGGCTTTTCGTCGAAGCCATTGCCGCTCCGGAGTTTACGCCGGAGGCGTTCCAGATTCTGACCACTCGGCCGAAATGGAAGGCCAACGTTCGGCTGATGAAAGTCGGGCCATTGGACAGCCCAAGGCCGGCCTGGGCCTATCGCTGGCTGGAGGGCGGTCTGTTGGTGCAAAGCCCGGACATCCTGCCCGATCCCGAAGAGGAGTGGAAGGTGGTTACCCAGGCCCAGCCCACGCCGGAACAATGGGCCGACCTACGCTTCGGATGGGCCATGGTGCGACATGTGAAGTCCAACGCCATCGTGATCTGCAAAGATCGGATGCTTCTGGGCGTTGGGGCGGGCCAAATGAGCCGGGTGGATTCCACCGAAATCGCCATCAAAAAGGCAGGCGAGCGGGTCCGAGGCGCTGTGCTGGCCTCCGACGCCTTCTTTCCCTTCCCCGACTCGATCCAAAAAGCCGCCGAGGCGGGGGTGGCCGCCATTATTCAACCGGGCGGCTCCGTCAAAGACCAAGAGGTGATCGACGCCTGCAACCAGGCGGGGCTGTCGATGATCTTCACCGGCCGCCGACACTTCAAACACTGAAAAAAAGGGCCTCCAGAGGGAAGACGATCTCCATCACCTTTCCCCCTTTTGTCCTCTCTTGGGTTTCCTACAGACGGTCGTACCGAGAGGTTTATCCAGGTTTTGGACGGTTGGGGGGTTACTCTTGGCGGAGGAGTCGGCTGCGGCGGATGCTACAGAATTCCGGGCCGCACATACTGCAAAAATCTTCCCCATTCGAGGTTGCTGTGGGCAAAGAGGTTTCATGGTATGCACCGGCCCGCTCGGGGTCGAAACTGAGTCGAAACTGATCTTCCCATCGGAAGGCGAACCGGGCGCGGGCCATCGCCTCATCCCAGGCGCGGGCCAGCGGGTGCCCCTTGGCCAGATCGGCGGCATGGGCGGCGATTTTGTGGGCGATCAACCCCTCTTTGACATCTTCCTTGGTCGGTAGGCCCAGATGCTCCTTCGGCGTTACGTAGCAGAGCATGGCCGCCCCTAACCAGCCGATCATCGCTCCGCCGATCGCCGAACTGATATGGTCGTAGCCGGCGGCGATATCGGTAACCAGCGGCCCTAACGTGTAAAACGGCGCCTCCTGGCACCAAAGCCGCTCCTTCTCCATATTCTCGGCCAGCAGGTTCATCGGCACATGCCCGGGCCCTTCGATCATCACCTGTACGTCGTACTGCCAGGCCGTCTGGGCCAATTCGCCCAGGGTCTTCAGCTCGGCCATTTGGGCCGGGTCGTTGGCGTCGGCGATACAACCGGGCCGAAGCCCATCGCCCAACGAGACGGCCACATCGTATTCCCGAAGCGTTTCGCAGATTTCTCGAAAGTGGGTGTAGAGGAAGTTTTCCTGGCCGTGGGCCTGGCACCAGGCAGCCAGGATCGCGCCGCCCCGGCTGACAATGCCCATCCGCCGACTGCGCGCAAGCGGGATATACTCCCGAAGCACGCCGGCATGGATCGTTACATAATCGACGCCCTGCTCGGCCTGCTGGATCAGGGTCTCCAGATACACCTCGAAGCTTAGTTCTTCCGGCCGACCGCCTACCTTTTCCACGGCCTCGTAGATCGGCACCGTTCCGATCGGGGTGGGCGCGTTTCGCAACATCCATTGCCGGGTGGCGTAAATATCCGGCCCGGTGGAAAGGTCCATGACCGTATCGGCGCCCCATCGGCACGCCCACCGCATCTTTTCCACTTCTTCCTCCAACGAAGACCCGAGCGGCGAATTGCCGATATTGGCGTTCACTTTGACCAGAAACCGTCGGCCAATGATCATCGGCTCGGATTCTGGATGGTTGATGTTGGCCGGCAGCAAGGCCCGACCCGCAGCCAATTCTTGCCGAACCAGTTCCACATCCACATTCTCTCGGGCCGCCGCAAAACGCATCTCCGGCGTGATGATCCCTTGCCGGGCGTAGTACCGCTGAGTAACCGGCCCCCGGCCCCGCAGCGCCCGCGGTCGCATCAGACCGGCCGGGACCCGACACCCAGCCGGCGGCGGGATGCGCAGCGGCGCTTCTTCGACATCGCCCCGGGCCAAAATCCAGGGCCGACGCAGCGGCGGCAACCCCTCGCACAACCGGCAGCCTTCCGGCCCGCTCGTATCGTATAAATACAAGGTTTCCCGACCGCCGTCCAAGACCACCTTCCGTGCCGGAACCCGAAGGCCGTCGTCCGTCTCTAAATACACCTTCTCCCCCCATAGGGTAGTTTGCCGGGGGGCTATCTGCTCCGTAATCTGCATGGCGGGTGCTTTTCCTAAAAACAAACGTTGAACCTGCCCCTCGGATTGCTCTAGGCCATCCTTTATCCTATCACTTCCGCCCCCCTTCGGTACAGGGTTGAAAGGCGGGCTGTGGCTCCTCAGAGGCGGCGTCTCCGCCGGACCGATCATGCGACGTTTCTGGGTGGAATGCCTGAACCGATCCCATGAGGAAAACGGGGCCTTGGTTTTACGGCCCGGCCAAAACGAGGGCGGCAGCCTGACCGGTCCAGGCATGGCTGAGCTTAATCGCCGTTGCCGCCCCCAATGGCCTGGGGGTGTCCGCCGCCACCCGGATCGGGCATTCCGGGTCTGGCCTGTGGTAATTGAGCGTGGGCGGAAGGAGCTGATGCTGGAAGGCCAGCACACTGACTGCCATCTCTACCGCTCCCGAACCCGCGCCCAAATGGCCGAAATAGCTCTTCGGCGCTGTTACCGGCGTTTCGGGCAGGGTGCGATGGATGGCCTGGGCCTCGATGCGGTCGTCATGCCGAGTGCTCATGCCGTGGGCGTTGATATGACCCACCTCTGGGGGAGAAAGCCCAGCCCGCCGGAGGACAAGCTGAATGGCCCTTTCGACAGCCCGACCGGTAAGGGGGCCTCGATCCGACCGGGGTTCAAACGCCTCGGCATAGGCCAGGATGCGGGCGAGGACCATAGCCCCCCGGGCCCGGGCGTGATCGGCCGACTCCAATACGAACACTGCAGCCCCTTCGCCGTTGACCAACCCGTCCCGATCTTGGTCGAAAGGTCGGCAGGCCGACTCCGGCGCATCCGCCCGCCGAGAAACCTCCCACAGAGGACTCCGCACATAAAGAACCGGATGGATTCGGCTGCTCGCCCCCCCGGCCAACATCAGGTCCGCCTGGCCACGCTGGATGACCCGGAAGGCCTCGCCGATGGCGGCCAGACTGGACACTTCGCCCAGCACGATCGTATTGGTCGGCCCGCGGGCGTCCCGGATGATGCCGACATGGCAGGCGGGCATATTGGGGAGATACTTGAGCATCCACAAAGGGAAAATTTCCGGCATGGCCCGTGGACCCCAGTGCCGAAACTCGAATCGGCCGTCTTCCATACAAGCCTGAAACGCGGGGGCCAATTCTTCTGGTTCGCATTGGATCATCTCGGCGCCCAGGACCACGCCGAGACGGTCTGGATGAGGGGGCTGAGCGGGCAGGTGAGCGTCCGTCCATGCCAAGTCCGCCGCAGCGACGGCCAATTGGATGTCCCGGCACATCACTTTGAGACTTTTTCGAGGCCGGACATACTGCTTGGCGTCGAAGTCGGCGATTTCCCCGCCGAAGGGCGGAAGGTCCGCCGTCGGTTCAAAGGAGGTCAATCGGCGCACGCCGCTTCGGCCTTCGACCAAGGACCGCCAAAACGCTTCCTGCCCGACGCCGATCGGACTGACCACCCCTACCCCAGTAATAACAACCTCCCGCCCGGGATTCATGCCTCCACGAACCCCTTATGGCGTGAGATCGAAACGGATAGCCCCTTCTTGCATCCCTTCGGCGTCCAGGGCGATCTCCTTGCCCAAGGTGGTTTGGGTGTTGTATTTGGCCGGGATCAGTTCTTTACCGCCTTCCTGTTTGGAAATTCGGACCAGATAGAACCCCGGCGGGCAACCGGGCGGGTCGCCCCCATCGGTGAGACTGACCGCTCCCGAAGCGTCCGTGGTACCCTCGCAAGGCTTTAAGTTGGCGCCGAGAAACTTTTCCGGCTCGAAGGTAACCTTGGCCCCGGCAAGAGGTTTTTTGTTGAAGGTAATAATACAACTGACGGCCATTTTGCCCACTTTGGAGTCTTGCCACCGGCGAATGCGGGCGGTAACTTCGCCGGCATCGACGCCGCCGTCGCTGTTTGTATCCAGTTGTTTCAAGGCGGATTTTAAGGAAGGCGCTTTGTCCAACTCGTCGCCTTTGACCGCGCCGTCTTTATTGGCGTCGTACTGTTCCATGGCATCCCGGCCTGCTCCGCTGGCGTCGATCGAAGGCGCACGGACCCGAGCCGGGCCCCCGCCGAAACATCCTCCGAAAACGAGCATCGCCGCTAGACCCACACATCCCACAACCACTCCGACATGCCTGTTCATACCCAAAACTCCCTTCCAAGAGGCTTAAGAAAAAACGTCCACCCAACACCTGAAATTCTTAAGTTACCCAAAAGAAGGGCGATCGTCAAACGGAGTCGCCAGTTTTGTCTGCTTTTTCTAATTTCTCTATTTTATCTATCCTGGCCTTTGCGCCCCTGGAAACCCTTCTGGCACACAGTCTATTAGACTGTCAAAAGCTCGGGGCGGTCAACTCGTTCGATACCCTCTCCCAGCCGATGCGACGTGCCTACCGGAGACTGTCTAGCACCCCAAAATGGTGGCAACGCTTGTTCTGTGCTTTCCTTGGAAAGTCTTTCTCATTTTCTTTAGTGCGGAATCTGCGGAAAAGAAGAATTTCGGGAAAATTTCTTTTCGGGGGACTTGTAAGGGGAAAATGGAAGGATATGATGGATATCTGGGTCTCTAGTCGTTTTTGGGCGGAGTCTTTGGCCCTTGGGGGAAGGAGTAAGGGAATGCTGACGCTTGCACCGGGATGGGAATTGGAGGTGGAGCGGGGGCCGAACTGGCTTTTTGTCCGCATCCTGAATCTGGATCCGGACAGCTCGGAAATCCCAGATTTGGCAGACCACATTTGGAGCCTTTTGCAGCAGCATCTGACCTATCGGGTCGTCCTGGAGATGGATGGGATTGGGCTGTTGCGGAGCGAATTGATCGGCGAATTGATTCGCCTGCAGCGCCGGATTTGCCAACAGGGAGGGTTGCTGCGTTTGGCGGGGCTGAGTGCAGAAAATCGACGGGTTCTGGAAACTTGTGGTCTAGCCGATCGGTTCCCTATCTATGGGTGTCGTCGGGATGCGGTGCTCGGTTGCCCCTCGAAACCCCGATAATTTGGTGCGGTGAAGTGGAAAGGATCGGAGGGCCTCCGGTTCTACGGCGGGCCGCTTGGGGCTAGCGGTGGAGGAGGCTCGTCTTATTGGGTCTTTTCGGGTGTGGAAAGCTTCGGTAGCGGACTGGGCGTCGCAGGGGGAGTTTCCGGCGGAGGGGCAGGAGGTGCGGGTTTAGGAGGTTCGGTGGGGGCTGGCCCACCGGCGCCGGAAGGTTTGGACGCCGCCTCTTTGGCCCCGGCCGCTTCCTTGCTGAGCGAAATCTTTCCGGCTGTCCACTGCGCAAGCCAATCCCGCCACCGCTTCACGGCTGGGTCGCGTTTGGTTTTGGGGGCTTCTGGCTGATAATAAAAACCTTTGCCGGTCAGTTTTTGCAAGTTCCAAAAGCTTAAGACCCGAAAGACCAGATCATTGTGGTCCAACAGATCGACCAAAGCGGCGGCCTCGCCCGCTTTGAGCCCCTCCTCCGAATATCCCAGAAGCATTCGATAAAGAAGCGTTGCATTCTGAGAGCCATATTGCTTAGCCAACGCCTCTTGAACCGCCCCGGCCGATTCCGGACTCCGCAACGTCGCCTCTTGCAACAGTTCGATCGCATCGAACCATCCGGACCGCTCTTCCGGTTTGTTCAACAAGGCGGTCGATCGTTGATATTCGCCCAGATAACTCAAACACCGGGCGGCTAAGGCCTGGACTTCCGGAAGCCGATGATCCAATAGCTCCATCAGCCCGATCCGCGCCATTCTCTGGTCATCGCGGAGCTTCTGTTCCACTTCGGGAGAGGCCCGACGTTCTAACGGATTGGACGTGTCTTTGGTAATCCACTCCGGGAGTGCCGCGATTGGGACCGGTTCCCCGACCGCCATCTTCCAAGGGGAACCTTGGGCCGGGCCGCCGCCTATCCAACTCAGTTCAATGGGCAGTAGCTGCTGCGGCGGAATCCCCAGCGGTTTCCCCTCCGGACCTGTCCAGGCAGATCGACCTCGGATCGTATAGATTTCCACTTTCACCGGGTCCGGCTGGTGCAGGGGATCATTGCCTGGAATGTGCATCCGACTGACGGCGATCGCCGCCGTGGAATCCGGGTCTAATAACGTCAACAGGCCTATCCCCCCTTCGACCTGGATGCGCAAGGGGACGTTCTCTTTGCCCACGGTGCTTAAAATCGCCCGCCCAAACAGGACCTTCATCCCAGGCGGCATTTCGACGCTTCCGGGCAACAACTCCACTTCCGCAGCGCCGATCAGGGTGATGGTTATTCCCGAGGAAAGGCCCATCACAGGCCGAAACGTAGGCAACGCGAGCAACCGCTCCCCAGAACTGATGTTGCCTTGCGGCGCCGCGGGCCACCAATCCTTTTGGACCGGATCCAGTCGTAAAAGCACTTCTCGATCCGAAACCAGCCGACCCAATAGCTGAGGCGCTGGCTTGGCCGGTTCGGCCGGCGGCATTTTTTCTTCGGGTTTTTCCTCCAGCGGTTTCTCCTCAGGGGCGGGAGGCGAGGGGGGCGGGGCTTCGGCCTTCGGCTTTTCTTCTGGCTTTTCCGAGGGAGCGGAAGGTTTTTCTTTTCCCGGTTCCGAAGGGGGCGTTTTTTGAACTTCTTCCGGCAACGGCGCCTTTTCGGTCCCAGGCTTTTCGGCCTCCGAAGGGGCTTTGGGCAAGACACCTTCCGGCTGCGTTAGTTTTTCCTTCCCCGAAGGCGCCGGGGTTTCTTGGGGAGAGGGTTCCGGCGGGGTGGGCTGGGACGCCGCCGGTTGTACCTCTTCAGGCCCTGAGATACCCAATAGCCGGGCCAAGGGTTTGCCAGGGTCCAACATCCCTAAGGCCCCTAGCAGAATCATCGCGGCAAACCCTGCCAGAAACAGAAGGGCGGCGCCCACCCAGAATCGCCGGGGGGTGGTAGGCTCCCGTAAGTATTCCGGCACACTGGCTTTGGGTTTGGCTGGCGTTGGCCCAGATTCTCCCGCAACGGGTTTCTCAGGACCAGACTCGGCGGCGCCCGTCCCAGAACCTGGAGAGGCAGAATTTTCTTCAGCCTTTTCCGCGGCGGCGACCTGCTCCAACAATTGATACATCCGTTGCCGAGTCTGTGGATCAATTTCGGCGGCCTCTCCGAGGATCATGGTAAGAATTTGATGGCAGGAGGCCACCTCGGCCAAATGCATGTCCGACTCTAAACAGACCTTCTCAAAATCGGGCACTCGATCGCCGTGGAGGGTGTTGTCCAGATATTCGGCGACGGTATTGGGGTCCAAGAGATCGCCTTTCCCCCCTACAGGCGGGGCGCCCAATCGCAGCCGTCGAGTAACTTCCCGGATGCGGTCCATCAATTTGGCGGCGAATTCGCTTTCCTCGACCTTTTTCCGAAGGGCTTCGGCCTGTTCCGGCTCCAAAATCCCATCCATATAGGCCAGCAACGTGCGAAGAGTAAGACGCATGAGTTGGACTCCTAGAAAAAGCTACCCGGCATAGGTCCCCCCTTTTTATTAGTGCTTCTTTTTAGCTCCTTCCGTACCGAAAAAGGCTGGATTGTGGCCTGAAAAGGCTTGGGTGGGGGGCCGGCGGAGGGAGAAGGTGGATCGAGGATTGGATGCTGCCAATTTGGCAGTTTTGAGGATCATCCCCTGGAAGCCCAAGCCGGAATGACTCCCGTTTCCCAAACGCCCGGCTAATTCCATCCCCCTAACCTGTTAAGAAAAAAAGAGTTAGGCATTTTTGTCCATTTTGGCCCAAGAATTGCATTTTTCATTGGCAACTCTTCGGTTTTGACGCCGAAGTGGCAGTCTGTATTTACTGGATTTGGTCGAGCCTGGTGGTTCGGCGGTGTTTGGTCGCAGGAGCTCCCCCGGTTGGGGAGTGCAGGTTTTCTGTTGGGTTGAATTGATTTTAGTGGGTTAGACGGACTCAAGAGAATTTGGCGGAGGTCGATACGTATGGCAAAAAAGAAGGAAGAAAAGGGCAAACTCGACATTCAGCCGCTCGGCGATCGGGTCGTCATTGAGCGGGAAGAAAGCGAACAGAAAACTCCCGGCGGCATTGTGCTGCCGGATACGGCCAAAGAAAAACCCAGACAAGGTCGAGTGGTCAGCGTTGGTACAGGCCGACAACTCAAAGACGGTACGGTGGCGCCGCTTTCGGTGAAAGTAGGCGATCGGGTGGTCTTCAGTTCTTATGCCGGGGAGGAATTCAAGCTGGGCGATCGGGAACTGCTTCTGATGCGGGAGGAAGACATCCTGGCCGTCATCGAAGAGTAATCCCCCTGTCTGAACGGAACCCTTAAGCAGTTTCTGTTCCAACGGCTAGAAGATGGAAAATCCTTGAGAAATGAAAATCGGTTAGGTCGATAAACGGCGGCTTTAGCCCCTATTGGATGAAGGAGACAACGAACTATGCCGAAAATGATTGCTTTTGATCAGGAAGCCCGCGATGCATTGCGTCGGGGCGTGAGCAAGTTGGCCCAGGCGGTCAAAGTTACTTTAGGACCCCGGGGCCGAAATGTGATCTTGCAGAAAAGCTTCGGTTCTCCCACCGTCACCAAAGACGGCGTAACCGTAGCCAAGGAGATTGATCTGGAGGATGTGTATGAGAACATGGGCGCCCGGATGGTGCGTGAGGTGGCCAGCAAGACCAGCGATTTGGCTGGCGACGGCACCACCACGGCTACGGTCCTGGCCGAAGCGATTTTCAACGAAGGTTTGCGGGCTGTGGTCTCCGGCGTCAATCCGATCCAACTGAAAAGCGGCATTGACCGGGCGGTGGCCGACATCACCGAAAAACTTCGGTCCATGTCGATTAAAATCAAAGAGAAGAAGGAGATGGCCCAGGTAGCAGCAATCGCCGCCAATAACGACTCGGAAATCGGCAACCTGTTGGCCGAGGCAATGGAAAAAGTCGGCAAAGACGGCGTGATTACCGTCGATGAGGGCAAGACGCTGAAAACCGAAATCGAGTTCGTCGAAGGGATGCAGTTCGACCGAGGGTATCTATCGCCCTACTTTATTACTGATCCGCAGAAGATGGAGGCCGTCTTGGAGGACGCCTACATTCTGATCCACGAAAAGAAACTCTCCAATGTCCGCGAGATGGTGCCGCTGTTGGAGGCGGTGGTCCAGTCCGGCAAACCGCTCTTGATCATCGCTGAAGACGTGGACGGCGAGGCCCTGGCGACCTTGGTGATCAACAAGCTGCGGGGTGCCCTGAAGTGCTGCGCGGTCAAGGCCCCGGGCTACGGCGACCGGCGCAAGGCCATGTTGGAAGACATCGCCATTTTGACCGGCGGCGTGGCCCTCTTCGAAAGCTTGGGCCGGAAGTTGGAGAACATCTCGCTGGCCGAGCTCGGACGGGCCAAGAAGATCGTCGTCGATAAGGACAACACCACCATCATTGAAGGCGCCGGCAAAAGCGCCGAGATCAAAGGCCGGATCGAACAGCTCCGCCGCGAAATCGAAAAGACCACGAGCGATTACGATCGGGAGAAGTTGGAAGAGCGGTTGGCCAAGCTGGCGGGCGGCGTAGCCAAGATCATGGTCGGCGCTGCTACCGAAAGCGAGATGAAGGAAAAGAAGGCCCGGGTGGAAGACGCCCTCCACGCCACGCGGGCGGCGGTCGAAGAAGGCATCCTGCCGGGCGGCGGCGTTGCCCTCCTGCGGGCCTCCACGTCCGTTAAACCCGACGGCCTCACCCAGGACGAAGAAATCGGCTACAAGATCGTGCAGCGGGCTTGCCGCGTGCCGCTCATGCAGATCGCCGCCAACGCCGGTCAGGACGGCAGCATCGTCTGCGAAAAGGTGGCCGAGGGCAAGGGCGGCTTCGGCTTCAACGCCTTGACCGGCCAGTATGAAGACCTGATCAAGTCTGGGGTGATCGACCCGACCAAGGTGGTCCGAGTCGCCCTCCAGAACGCCGCCAGTGTGGCCACCTTGCTCCTGACCAGCGACGCCCTGGTGGCCGAAAAGCCCAAGGAAGAAAAAGCCGCCGGCGGCAACCACCACCATCACCCGGAATATTAAACCGAACTTCCGTCTGCTGAACAGAGGAACCAACCCTAGCTAGGCGGTAGATTTCCCTTGGGGCCGATGCGGGGGGTGGGGCTGCCTTCCCCCCGGAAAGGACTCATGGAAGTTTGGCCCTCTGTGGTGCGTTTTCAATGTGATTCCCCCTCCCAACCCCGGTAGTGTGGACGAAAGTCGCGCTGCCGGGTTTTTTATTCATCGAAGGGAGAGCCGGTTGCATTGTGAAACATCCACCACTATAGCTTGAAAATAGTGTTATGATGCTATCGTCAACGGTTGTTAGGTCGGAGGCGATAACGCAACCGGCTCTCGAAGGGATGTCATAGACTCGCTAAAAAAAAGGTCTAGCCGATATACTGTATTCTGGCGGGGCAACTTTTCGTCGTTTTTCTTACTCTTTTCGAGGAGGGTGCTGTCATGGGAATGCTGAAAGAATTTCGAGAGTTCGCCGTAAGGGGCAACGCCATTGACATGGCGGTGGGGATCGTGATTGGGGGGGCGTTCGGCAAAATTGTTACTTCTTTGGTCAACGATGTTCTCATGCCGCCGTTGGGGCTTGTGTTGGGGAAGATGGATTTTTCGGGGCTGGCCATCCAACTGAATGAGCAGACGGCCGTGAAGTACGGGGCGTTTATCAACACGGTGGTGGACTTTGTGATCGTGGCCTTTGCCCTATTTTTGCTCATCAAGCAGATCAATCGGCTGAAGAAGGCCCCCGCGCCCGCTGAACCGACCACCAAGGAGTGCCCCCGTTGCTATTCGAGCATTCCGCTGAAGGCCACCCGCTGCCCCCACTGCACCTCGGAATTGGCCGCCGGATAAGTGGATCAACGCATACGGAATGAACGTCCCTGTGCGGAGCGCCGGTTGCATTCAGGAATTGGCCTTGGGGAAAATATCGGCGGAAGCTGTCGGGGCGGCAGGCCCTGGCGCTAGGCGTTTGCGAAGCTCGTCGATCACCCGGGTCTTGATCTGGATGACCGCTCCAGTGGTGGCCAGGGCGATGGCCAGCAGCAGAATGGCATTCCACACCACCCGACGCCAACCTCGGCCCACCGCATCGCCGATGTAGCTGCGCTTATTATTCAGGAGGAAGAAAATCACGTAGGCGATCGGCAGCATGGCAAAACAAATCCCAGAAGCCACTACCGGGAACCAGAACGGTAGTTTCGTTACCACGCCCAAAATACCGATCGACGGCGTCAGGGCGAAAAGCCGGAACCGGGCCTTCGTATAGCGCAGCCCGAGCATCTCGCACATGGTAAATCCGCACACGACCATGTGGGCCGAGATGGCGCTACAGGTCATGGCGATCAGGCCCAGGTTGAAGATGATTCGGCCCCAGTATCCGCCCAAAACGTCGGTAAACGATTGAGCGGCGGCCACCGGCTGGATGGTATCCCGCAGCACATCCTCGCCCGTATAAACGCCGGTTACCGTCATGCCCAGCATGATGAGCGAAGTTACCAGCGTAAACGGAACGAACATCGACATGGCCAGGTCCCACCGGGAAAGCGTCTTATGGGCCGGTCCCCATCCCTTGGCCAACAGGCTGTAGGGATAGAGGAACGTCATGTTGATTCCCACGGCCGCCCCCAACATGCCCAAAACCAATAGGACATGTTTGGGGTTTTCTGCCTGCGGAATGCCGTACCAGCCGATGAATCCTTTCATCAGCTCGCCCCACTGGATTTTTCCCAAATTCCCTCCCACGACAATGGCAAACAGGATGATCATCAGGCCGATCACCCCTCGCAAAAACCATTCATAGAGCTTAATGCCCCGCGGACTGCTGCCGTAGCTCCAGACCACCAATACGTTGATCGACAGGATCAGCACCCCGATGAACCAGCCCACACTCACGCCGCTGGAAGTGAACAGGGTAAATTGGCGTTGGGCTTTGGGGGCGGCCTCGGCCCATTGCTGTTCGGTTCGGTTGGCCAGGATGTAGGCTTCCGGATAGGGCAGTTGCTCACGGAACAGTTCCGCGCTGGCCGAATCGGTTCGGGTGTGATAGATCACTTCCTGGCCTTCCCCCATTTCCAGAAACTCGGCTTGGGAGACCACCCCGGCCATATTGCCCAAATCCCGGGCTGCCGCCGCTGCTAGTCCATACTGCGGAAAGTGCCAGATGACCGAGGCCACGATCGTTCCCAACGCCCAGAGAAAGGCCAGGATTTTGCTGAGTTCCCGGCCCACGGCTCGATAGGGGCGTTCGCCGGTCGTGAGCACCACATTGCCCAGGGCAGCCAACATGCAAATTCCCAAGAACATGGCCAGCGGCTGCACCCAAAGCAGTTTGTAACCAAACGAGGCCCCCGCCACCACCGACGCCGTGGCACTGCCAGCGCCCAGCGTCATCGCACTTTGCAGCAGCCCCGGCCCGGTCCGCTTTAAGTATCCCCAGGCCCGACGGAAAAACGGTTGGTTCTCCAAGGCCCGCAACTCGGCAGCTTCGCGTTCCAAAGCGGCCGGGTCCCAGCGTTTGGTCATCGGCAAGCCCCGCTCGGCCTCCGACGGTTCTGTTTCCGGTTGCCGCGTACTTTGCAATTCAGGCGTTTCAGACATCCGAGGGGTCCTTTCATCCAAGGCGGGAGGAATTGGAGGGGAAGGCGGGCCTAATGGTTCTGCCGGGCCTCCCATTTTTCTTCGGCGTGGGCCTTTCGGCTATAGAGGGGTAGGAGTTTCCAGAGATCATCCCGGTAGCCCTGCTGGAACCGGCGGGCGGCCAACCGCGCCACCTGACCGGCCCGCGGCGACCAATACTCCGGAGGTACTAGCCGAAGTTTCTCCGGCACAGTAGCGCCATATTTTCGGAGCATTGGACCGGCAAGCCAAGTGCCCGGCTCTAAACTTTCCTGCCACTTTGGGAACGGCGCGACCTGCCAGTCGGCCAGGGGCGTCGGCCAACCCGCAGCGTCCCGGCGAAAAACAGCGACGGCAGCGTCTCCCCGTTGGGCGTCGATGGCCACCGCCACCGGGTCCATTTCCATCGGCACACCCGCAGCAATCGCCTCCAACGTATTAACGCCGATCAGGGCGCCCTGCACACAATAGGCAAACGTTTTGGCTACGGTAAGCCCCACCCGCAGGCCGGTAAACGAACCGGGGCCCATCGAGACCGCTACCACATCGACCTGCCGCGGCTCCCAGCCGACCTCCGCCAATAACCGAGCGATGGCCGGTACCAGGCTGGCCGCACTCCGCTGTCCCTCCGGCAACGTCCATTCCGCCAGGAGCCGATCGTCTTGCCAGACCGCCGCACTGCCTAGCAGTTCCGTCGTTTCCAAAGCTAACAATCGCATAGGATTCTGGACCTAACTTCTTCAGCAATCCCTATGGTCTCGACGCCTCACAGGCGGAAACCCAAGATTCCTCATTTTATATCATGTTAGGCCGGGGAACGTAACCGCCCATTTTCGAGCTTTGTAACATTTCAGCCGAATGCTGAGGAGGTTTATTTTAGGACGAACCGGCCTGGAATTGTCATTCCCGCGCAAGCTCTCCATCCAGGGTCCTGTGAGGCGGCCCCTTTGTTATTCCTCCCAAGTAGCGGCTGCAAGAAGCCTATGATTGGGCGCTTGCACGGCAGTAACAAGGTACTGCATTCGGCTAAAATGTTACCAAGCTTTTAGGGGGTTGGCCAGTTGCATTCGCTCCTCCAGGATCAATAATCAGAGAAGTTGCCAGAGAATGTTTTCCTTTCCAAAGGAGGTGAAACCACATGAATCGTTCGACATCGCGACGTTCTTTTTTGCAGACGTTGGGTTTTGGGGCGGCGGCGTTTGGGTCGGCTTGCTGGACCCACGCCGAAGAAAAGCCCATCCCGGGATTTGAACAGGCCCCCAAAACCGCAGAAACCTCCAAAGGATGGAAACCCGTATCGGACCGGAAACTGCGGGTGGGGATCGTCGGCTACGGAGTGTGCCGATTCGGCGCGGCGTTCGGCTTCCAGGACCATCCGAACGTAGAAGTCGTAGCCGTCAGCGACCTGATCCCCGAGCGCTGTCAGGCCCTGGCCAAAGCGTGCCGATGCCAGAAGACCTATCCTTCGCTCGAAGAACTGGTCAAAGACGACAAGATCGAGGCGGTCTTTATTGCGACCGACGCGCCTAGCCACGCCGCCCACGCCATCCTGGCCCTCAAGCACGGCAAACACGTAGCCAGTGCGGTGCCGGCGGTGTTCGGGTCGTTAGAAGAGGCGGATCGGCTTTTCGAGGCCGTCAAAAAGTCGGGCCTAAAATACGCCATGTTCGAGACTTCCTGCTTCCACGAAGACTGCTACGCCATGCGGCAGATTTACAAGGCGGGCGGTTTCGGCAGGCTCGTGTATGCAGAAGGGGAGTATTATCACTATTCCTCCACGCCGATCGACTCGTTTCGCGGCTGGCGCGTGGGGCTGCCGCCCATGTGGTATCCGACCCATTCGAACGCCTATTACGTGGGCGTAACCGACGGCAGCTTCACCAAGGTCTCCTGCCTGGGACTGCCCAGTAAGATCGAACATCTCAAACCGGAAAACAACCGGTATAAGAACCCGTTCGGCACAGAAATTGCGCTGTTTCAGACTAGCGAGGGCGGCATGGCGCGGATGGCCGTCAGTTGGGATACCCCCGGCCACGAAGGCGAAATGGGCCGGGTACGCGGCGAACTGGGATCGGTCTATGGAACCTATCAGGGGTTGGCCAAGCAACTGCCCCCGCTGGCTCGTCCCCCTTTACCGCCGAGCGTCGCTCCGGGCGGCCACGGCGGCTCCCACGGCTACCTGATGGATGACTTTGTTACCGCGGTGCTGACCAACCGGAAGCCGCTCGTCGGCGTTGCCGAGGCCCTGGCCATGACCGTAGCCGGCGTCGTCGCCCACCAATCGGCCCTCAAAGACGGCGAACTGCTGACAATCCCCCAATACCACCTGTAAAAATAGGTAATTACTGGAGTTTTGATAACATTTCAGCCGAATGCCGAGGAGGTTTATTTTAGGACGAACCGGCCTGGAATTGTCATTCCCGCGCAAGCTCTCAATCCAGGGTCCTGTGAGGCGGCCCCTTTGTTATTCCTCCCAAGTAGCGGCTGCCATGAGGTGTTACTTTGTCATTTCTACCAGGGAGTAAGCCCGGGGAGGCCTGGATCGGGAACTTCTGCGGAGACGACAAGAATAGGCCCTCCATTCGGCTGAAATGTTCCTGAGCGGGAAAAAAGAAGCCGGTTTGCCGGAGAGCCCTATACGGAGTTGGTTACCGGAGGGGCGATAAAGGGGCGCTTAGTGGATAGCGATGAGGCGGTAGCGGCGCACCGAGCCGTCGGCGTCCGTAAACCGGTACTGGCTTAACTCTTGCAGCCCCGGATCGGGCAGGGCAAGGGCGGCTTCGGCCAGTCGGGACAGCGTCGGATCAAACCGAATACCCCGGTCTGAAAACTCTTCCCGATCAGCCCGGGCCGACACGTTTTCCCGAATGTCTTGGCCCACAAGGTTTTCCCGAACGTCCCGGTCCGAAGACTCTTCTCGATTGCCCCGGTCTGAAAGGGTTTCTCGATCAGCCCGGGCCGACTCTTTTTTGGGAAGCCCCGCCGGTGCAATCTCTTCTACCAAAAGCAGATGGGTAAATCCATCCAGGCGGAGCAGGCGTACCAGGTCGGCCGGATGTTGCACCTTTTGGTCATACCGGGTGAGCCGACGATACACGCTCTCCCGCACCACGACCGGGTCGAAATAAAAGCTGCGGTAGTCTTGGCTGAGGATTTTGGCGTCTGGGGGCAGAAGCAGGTTGGCCAAGGCGGCGGCCGGGTAGCTGGGTTCCCGCCGATATAAGAACTCTTGCCTGCTTTCCAGGCCCAGGGCCACCGGCAGGTAATCTCGCATCCGCAGTCCCATCCAGGCGACCGGGACCAGTAAGCACCCCCCCACAGCCGCCGCTGCCGCCGTCCTCGGCCAGCCGGGCATTCGACGCATTTCTGCCCAGACCCAGATCACCCCTGGGGCCAGCATTGGCAGGATGGGCAACAGGAATCGCACATTGGGCCGAACCATCGCCCAAAGCAGAAAATAGATTCCCGCCAGTCCAAGCAGCCATTTCAAACGATGAGACGTCTGGGTCCAGAACAATCCGGGCAGCACGGCCAGCCACACCGCTCCCAGTTGGAACGACCGACCGCCGAACAGTTCCGGCTGCATAGTAACAGACCACGGGTCGGCCAAACCGGCAAGCCCGCGCCCCTGGCCGACGGGGGAAGGGTCGGCGGGTTGGTGGGCCTTGGGCGGCGGGATTCGGCTTGGCCAGATGGCCTGAGCCAGCGGATAGACGGGGTTGCCCCGGTGCCAGGCAGCCCGCAGATACCACACTCCAGACACACTCAACGCCACCAGTCCCGTCAGCACGGCGCCGTGGAGCAACATGCGTCGGCAATCCGGCAACTGTCCATAGCGCAGCGCCCATAGGGCGGCCAGGCAGGGGGCGATCAGAAGGACGGTGTATTTGATGCTTGCCGCCCCACCCAGGGCCAGACCGGCCAGCAGAAACCACTCCTTTCGTTCGCCGGCTCCAACAGAGTTCTGGCAGGCCTGCGCCCAGGCGGTCAGGCTCAGCGTGGTCATGGCGGCCAAGGCTACATCGTTGAGCGGCGCGGTCATCTCGTTGAGCACGCCTGGGGTAAGCAGCACCACGGCCCCGGCCAACCAGGCCCACCGTCGGTCCACCACCATCTGGGCCAACTGTACTGCCGCCCAAGCGAATAAAAGCCCCCATTGCCAATGCACCAATTGGGCCGCCACTTCCCCATCCAACGCCAAGGCCCACAGGAACCACATTTCCGCCAAAAGCGGATAGGTACAGGCATCGTCATAGGGGAGATAGTCCAACCGATGGGACTGCAAAAACCGTTTGGGCAGTTCCAGATGATAGCAGAGGGCGTCGCCGGCCGTGGGTGGGGCCAGGGCCGCCGCCAGCGCCGCCAACACGCCGCCAGCCGCCAAACTGAACACCAGATACGCCAACCAATCGGGCGGCGTCGGCCAAAGGGCTGCCGGTTGCTTTTGCCAAAAAGGGGCGTGTCCGGGCGGATCGACCCGTCGGCGGGGCCTACCGGCAGGAGCGATGGCCGCGGGCCGGACGGCGTTAGGGGCTGGGGCCGCCGGCGCCGGTTCTTCTGGGAGTAATTCCCAGTCGTCTGCTTCAGCGTCGGGCGGAAGTCCGGACTCCAGCGGTCCTGCCGGCGTCTGGGTCCACTCCGGCGCCCAGACCGGCAATCCGCCCGGCGCCACCAAATCCGGCGGCGGGGCATGTTCGTAAGGAGCGGGAACTTCCTCTTCAAAAAAGGGATATTTCGCCGGAATTGCTTCGGAGGCAATCGGCGAGGCGGTACCGGCTGGGAGCGGGGACGTTGCTTGAGCCGAACATTCGCTCCCAGCGCCCGGTCGGCCTCGAACCGAAGACGCCCCGGCGGTGGGCAAAAGATGTTTGCCAGGCCAAGAGGACGGCGGAGATGCTTCCAGCCCTCGAACCAGTTGATAGAAGCCGACCAGGAAGGCCGCCCACGTCAGGCCGCCCACCAACGGGACGTAAAGCAGCCCCAGCAGTCCCAGCCCGGCCAATCCAAGTCCCCACAGGATACCGCCCACCACTAAGGCCCACAGCGCCCGGCCCGCCGGATCGTTGTCCAATACTCGCACTCGGCGGACCACAGGACAACCCACTGCCCAGGCCGCCATCATCATCATACACACCGCAAAGATCGATTGTCCTGTCTGCCAGTTCATCGTGGAAGTCGAAAAATGGTTTACCAGGTTGCCGCTAGAGAGTGCGCCTGTTGGTCATTCCCGCACAAACAGCCGATTCACTTTGCCAGCATGGCCCAGACATACGCCGAGACTGTGCCGAGGACCCAAGCGGCAAACAGCCAGGCCTTCCAGGCGGCCAACGGCGGCGGTTCCGCCGGTGTGGGCGTTGGCGGCCCCAACAACATGGCGGCTACGATCCGCCGGGCCTTCCGCCAGAGGCGTGTCTTCTCCGGCGCCCAAGGGTCCGGCATACGGATCGGAGCGATCATGGCAGGTTCTCCTTCCTGACCGGGCTATCTCTCTCCCTCAATACACCAACTCCAACTCGACGCCTTTCCAACCGCATGGTTCGCCCCGCGACGAATAGTCTTTTGTCGGTTCTTTTGCGGCCGAGGCGTAGGGATCGCCTTTGGGCCAAAGGCGGTCCAATGCCTGGAGCACTTCTCCAGGCTGGATGCCGCCCATACACGGATGATCCGGCAGGGGGCAGCGGTTCCGATGGCACGGTCGGCACACGACCGGATGGCGGAGCACTTCGACGGCCGGGCCTCGGGGCCGCCACTGAGCCGCTCGGTTTGTTCCACTGAAAAGCACCACCACCGGCGTCCCCACCGCGGCGGCCAAATGCGCCGGGCCGGAATCCGGACCAATCAGCACGTCGGCCTGTTCCAACAGGGCGGCCAGTTGCGAAATCGTCAACGCTCCGGTCATGTCCCACAGTCGGGCCGGGGCCGTTTGGATCGCCTGAATCACCTGCTGGGCTTTGGGCCGGTCCGACTGACTGCCCACTAAGATCACTGTGGCTGGCCGGGCCAATAGCCGGTCCACCAGCGCCGCCCAATGGTGGATGGGCCACTGTTTCGCGTCGGTCCCAGCGCCGAGGTGGCAGACAACCAGCGGCCGACAGACTCCAGGGGGCGAAGCCGACCTCTGCCCCGGACGGAAAAAGAGCCTCTTTTCAGCGTCCGAAAAGGGTGTGCCTTTCATTTGGGCCAGGCGCTGGGCGATCGTTTGCCGGGCTTCCACGGGCGGCGTGATCCGGGGCCAAAGGCGTCGGCGTGGTTCCTCCCGTCGGACGCCCAAACATTCCACCAGCGCCAGCCGACTATCGACCTCATGCCGACAGGGCCGAAACGGCGGCCAATCCGTCAATAAAAACCCGCCGCCTCCGGCGGTCCAGCCGACCCGCCGCCTGACCCCGGCAAGCCACATGAGCACCGCATGAGGCAATTCCCCACGAACATCGATAGCCAGATCGTATTTCCAGGCCCGCAATCGCCAGGCCCAGGCGAAAATCTCCCACACCCAGCCGAGCCGACGCCGCCAGCTCCGTCGGCCTTCCCGCTGGAATCGGTTCCCCGCCCACACATGGATCCGCTTGACCTCCGGGACCATGTGGAAGATTTCCTGGTTCCAGGGGCTGGCCAAGACGTGAATTTCCGCCTCCGGATACCGACGGTGCAACAGGGGAAAGATCACCTGGCTCAAAACCGCGTCGCCCAGGTGGTCCAATTGGAGGACCAGAATTCGGCGGACGGGTGGATCGGTCGGTGCGGTCCACTCGGCGGCGGCGTTCGGTCGGGAAGCAAACCATCCGTTTAGGAACTGCAAAACCAGTCGAAAACCGCCCAGCAAAAACGCCCCTCCTCGCCGAAGCAACCCCCAGAGCGCCCAGACGGCGCATCCTACTGCGTCGATTGCGGCGCAGAGCAGACGCCATCGCCATCGGACATACCGATAGCGCCGGCCGGGGCGGCGTCGCCATCGAATGTCGCCAGCCTGTGCGGACACGATCGGTAAACTCCTTTTACGGATGGTGTAGAGGCTCTTTAGGAAAGGGCCAGCCGGGGGAAGCCGGCGTCGCTTCGGCGATCTGGTAAATGGGTTCCTCTTCCTGTCGGCACGTGCCGGCGGGTATCTGTTTTTCCCCAAGGCGATCGTCGCCGGGATGGAATAAACAAAAATCCATTGCTCGGGCGTACGCCCCTCGGGTGGCTTCGGCCGTATGCGCCCAGGTGTAATGGCCAAGCACATGCTGGGCCAATCGGGGGTTCCGACCCATCTGGAGGGCCTTCTCCACCGCCCGGCGGATGGCCCGCAGATCGTAGGGCCGGACGTATAAGGCCCAATCGCCGAAGTATTCCCGGCAAGAGAGTACGTCCGGCAGAACCAGACTCGCCCCTTGCATGGCCGCCTCCAAGGCCGCCAGCCCCGGCGTCTCAAACCAACTCGCCAGCGCCAAACATCCACAGGCCGCATAGGCGCTGGCCAGCAACGGATCGTCATACGGCAGGCGGGGCAGGAAGTGAACGTTCGGCCCGGCTTCGCGCCGACACATCTCCGCATACGCTTCCTGGCCGGGAACCGGATCGCCCATCAAGACGATCGGCGCACGGCAACCGCGCATGGCCCGCAGCAAGCCTAGTTGGTTTTTACGAGGTTCCAGTCGGCCGGGACAGAAGACGAACCCTTGGAGGCCGGTTTTTTGTACGAACAGTTCGGCGCGGGCTTGGGCAAAACGAGGATCGGCGCCGTTGGGGACCACATGAATCCGGCCAGGCGGCGCGCCGAAGTATCGGTTCAATTGGCGAGCCTCGGCCAATGAATTCGGCAGCAGCATATCCACGGAACGATACAATCGGCCTCGCCAACTGGGCAGCCAGGGACAGACGGCCCGGAGGAGAAACTTGCCGCTGTGGAGCAGTTTCGTCGGCCAATGTTTTCCGCCTTGCCAATAGCTGGCCAACGAGAACCAGCCGATCGGCGAAAGGACCACGGCGGCGCCTACTTGGCGGGCCAAGCGGATCCATTGCCAATGAGTCGGATGGCTGCCAAAAAGGTGCAACACATTCGGACGTTGAACGTCGGCCCAACGGGTTGCTTCGGACGGCGTGGAGAGCAGATGGACTTCTAAACCTTGTTCTCGGAGGGCTTGGGCCGTTGCCGTCAATTGGACCTCTCCGCCTCCGGGCGAAACCCATACCCCGGGCGCCCCCGCCATCCAGACCCGCAAAGGCCCGCCGGATGTCCTCCAGGTTTCCAAGTTTCGACTCGGGAGATAGAAGTCCATAAACCAACGTGGTGCGGAGAGGCGTTTTGTTTCGGAAAACTTTTTATTTGCCGAAATTTCTTCTTGGTTGTTCTGGAAGCGATAGGGCGCCGGTTTGTTCTTCCGGGGTCTGCCGACGCCAATCCAACCATCGGCGGAGTCGCTGACGGAAACTTTCCGGCGGATCGATTCGGACTGGCCGGACCTGGCTCCCCGGCGCCCGCTTTTCAAAGGCCAGACTGTTCGGGGAAATCGTCAATCGAGGCCGATCCAAAGGCACCACGGCCGCATGCGACCCCCGCCACAGTTCAACGGCCGCCCGAAAGCCGGCCGGTTTCCGATGCGTGAGCACCTCGTAACCGTCCGAATCTTCCGCCACGGTCAGGTGTACCCTGCTTCGAACTTGCCACCAGCCGTGAATCTCCGTCAGGGTAGCCGTCCAAAGGCTTCCGTACTGGGCTGCATGTTCCAGCACCGCGCGGATCGTCCTGGGCCAACGGCCCAGACAACCGGAATCTCCGTACAGGAAGAGGGGTTCCCCGGCCAAGGTTCGGGTTTGCAGGAGGTTGCAGAAGTATTCGACCGCTGCGTCCAGGGCGGACTGGATCAGGGCGGGCTTTTGGGCGGGACGATCTCGGCTTGCGCGCTCCGCCGCCTCTAAAAAAAGCCGCTGGCTCACCGGATGGACCGGAATCTGAAGCACCTCGCTCCCCAACGGGTGAAACGGAAGCTCATCATAGGCCAGACCAAACTCGCTGCTATAACTCAACCCCAGTTTCTCCAACGCCGCCAACAGGGCACGATTCCACTGGCCCTCCGGAGCGGCAAATCCTTTCACTTCGAAGCCCGCCTTTTCCAGCACCTCTTTCCCCCGGGCGATGTTTACCAGGTTTTCTTCTTCGGTCCGATACGTGTGATGCCGGTAGCCGTGAAGCCCCACGTCCAATCCTCGCAACCGCTCAAGGGCCTCCGGCGCAGAGCGGAATTCGCCGGCGGTAAGGAAATGACTCGTTCTGTGCTCCCAACCGGCGACGGCGTCCAGCGTGCGGTGGAAATCCTCCGGATGATAATCGTCGTAGTCGATCCGGAAACAAAACGCACTCCGGTACGGAAATGGAAACGGCGCCACCCGAAGCCAAAGGCCCCCTTGCCCTTCGATCCAACTCCGAAGCCGATCCATCAGCCGCCGACGTACCGAGCGCTTATCCACTCGGGCCGTCTCCTCCTGCAACCGCCAAGGACCAACCTGCCACTGGAGCCGTTCGGAATGCGCATCTTCCAAAGCGTCGAACGGGTCCTCCTCAAACTCCCGACGTAGCTCCGCCAAGTCGAGCACCACCTGACCCGGCGCAACGATCGCACTCGGCTGGGTACGGCTGTCGAACACCAAAAAACGCCCCTGCGCCGGCCCCGGACGATACATCCGATACGGGACCCCTTCCTGCGCCAGGGCCTGCCGAAACGATCGCGGCGTGTGGTGCAATACCAACGGTAATAGAGGCAATTTTCCGTCCATGGCTTTTATCCCATCCGTGTTTTTTCTTCCCAAAGGCGGCGGTGTTGGCGGGCCGACACCCAGGCGTTCAAACCGCTCAGCAGACCAAACGCCCAACCCGCCGGGCCGTCCAATATCCCCCCCTTCCAACACAATCGCCGAAACACTTCCCGAACCGGCGCCCAATAGGATTCCAAGCGTTGAGGGGGCAGGCCCATTTCCACCCGCCGCCGCCCCTCCAGTTGGGCGTACCAGTGCATCTTCGTGAAATAGGCGTCCAGGTTCGGCGTGCTCCAGTGCAGAAGTCCGTGCTGGAGCGTCTCCACCCGGCCTCGAACCCGAAGCCGTTCATGGACCACCCCTTCCCATCGTCCCCAGCCGCGCCGGACCACCCGCACCGGTCGGTCGTCCTGGATGCCGCCCCATCGCAACCGTCGGCCAAAAATCCAACTCCGAATCGGCGTGCGGAATCCATACGCCCGGCGTCCAGACGCTCGTTGCCGCAGTTCCTCGGCCAACCCCGGCGACGGCCGTTCGTCGGCGTCCAGCCAAAAAACCCAATCCCCTTGGGCCAATGCCAACGCCGCATTCCGCTGGTCCGCGTAGGTATCGAAAGGTCGGACCATTACCCGGCATCCATACGCTCGGGCCGTCTCCGCAGTGGCGTCCTGCGTGCGGGCATCGACCACCACAACCACCTCATCCGCCCACCGGAGCATCGGCAACAACTGCCGAAGATTCGCCGACTCGTCCTTGGCCACAATCGCCGCACTGATCCGGTCCATCCCTGAACCTCCTCCAGGTTTGATCCGCCCATTTATCGTCCGGTGAGCAGAATCGCCTCGGAGACAGCGTCGGGCGATTCCTCCGTGCGTTTCTTCTCTTCCCTCGGATGCCTCTTTCCCGCCCAACCCGCGCCGCCTGGATAGACGCCGCAACGACCAGGATCGTCTTGGGCTTGGCCCTCCCGGCGAAATGCCGACGGCGATGGACCGCCTGCTTGGGCAATCGCCTCCGGGGCAAACCGGCGGAAAAACTCCTGTTCCCGACATCGCCGGAATTGCCGCCAGGAAAGCCCCCGGCTCTGGGCCGATGGCCCACTCCTCCACAACGCCTCCAACGGGCCGTCGCCATACTCGGATCGGCAGGATCGTCGCAAAAGGGGCAATCGTCCCAAAGCAGCGACTAAGGCCCGGGCAAACTCCCACCGGTTTTCTGCTTGGCAAAAAGGCGCTCGGAGCGAGTCGGCGCCCAGCCGGGCTGCCAACCCGCTGATTTGCCGAACAATGGCCCCCCTGCCCCGAAGGTTTTTCCATTGGAAAAGCAACGTGTTCCGGAGGTCCAAATGCCGACACCTCTTTTGGCCAAACACCGGCCCGAATGTGCCCATCCCCAGGTGCCAAACAACCGCCTCCGGCACATACCGGGCATGATAGCCGGCCAGATACGCCCGAAAGGCCAAATCGAGGTCTTCCAGACGGCCGGGTAGATACAGCGGATCGAAGCCGCCCAATCGGCAGAAGACATCGCGATCCACGGCCAAGGCCGATCCGGCGGAGGCGGTTTCCGACGCCCTTTCGGCCGCCGTCTCCAGCCCACCGATCAGCCCGCTGGCTTGTACCAGCCCCCACCGCCAACGCACCGCGGTTTTTCCTCCTTCGTATTGGCCATCCCAACCATAACAACGGGGCGCCGTCATCCAACAGCCGCTCCGTGCAGCCCCGCCCTCCTCCAACAGGGGGGCTATCCACGGATCAATCGCTTCCTGCGCCAAACGAACATCGTTATTCAGCAAAATAGCAACCGGCGACTCCAACCGGGCCAACACGTCGTTCAAAGAACAAAGCCCCCGATTCGGACAGCAAAATATCCTCACCTCCGGAAAATGCTCCCGAAGCCAAACTACCGAGCCGTCTTGAGAGTCATTGTCGATCACCGCGACCCGGCACTCATGGCGCGATGCTCCCGCAGCGGCCAACACCGACGGCAAACACTCGGCCAACAGCCCTCGGCCATTGTAATTGAGCACCAGAATATCGACCTGCATGAGATGCCTTTGCTGATTCGTGGGGGGAGGCGGTATTTTTTCGGCCTTCTTCCGAAGGTGCAGCCTCCCTCTAAATGGTCAATAAAACCCCTGCTATGTGGGGTTCGCCCGCCGTCCCCGAAGGCTAACACCATAGGCAGATCAGGCCAGCGAGACAAGATCAATCCACACTGTCCTGCGGCAATTGCTTCTGTTTTCCGCCGGCGGTTTGGAGTGTGGGTTTTCGATCCGAGAAGTGCCGGAGGGGGATGGAAACGTGGGAGTAGGCAACGGGGTCTTCGGTTTGTTTATATTGTGTAGATGACGTATTTTGTGTATTCTCTCTGTCTTCAGGACTCCCCGTCTCCGAAACCTTCCCTGGCAGAGAAAACCACTGGGCGAACTCTTTCTCGCATCGTTGCTGCCGTTGGGATCGCCAGAGGGCCCCCAGGGCAACCGCCGGGGCCAAGAGACTCATCCCTACCACATAGCCCTTTCCTATCCAGCCCATTGGGGGCCAAACCCGAGCCAACCAAGCGGTAGCGGCTAATGCGGTCAAGAGGTTCATCACCACATGGATTTCACATACCTTTCGGCCAATCCAGCGTACTGCGGCCCAAACAGACCCGACCCCCTTTTTTCTATCCCCTTCGACAAAGGAGGGCTGCGGGGCGTCTGCCTTCTGGGGGCAGACCGCCGGGCAAAGGCAGACAGCAGGGTGGGATTCCGGGAGAGATTGAACCCCGCCCTGTTGGCCTTGCTCTCGGAGCATCCAGAGCCGATAGAAAAATGCCTTGTATTGGGCGTCGTTTTGCAGGCCGATCAGCAATAATCCCCAGCCCCACATCGCCCCCGCCAATAGCCAGCCGGTCTGTCCCTCTTGCTGGAACATGCCGAAGCCCACCCCCAGCGGAATCGCCAGATTCACGCTATGGTGCATCAGATAATCCAACTGCACGCCGTCCAGGGAAGCAGTCCCTCGCAGCCGGGCCAATTGGCCGTCCACATGATCCAACAGGTACCACAGTTGCAACAGCAAGGCGCCCCAGGTCCAGCCCCAGACGCTGCCGTTGGCAAAGGCCCAGGCCGACGCCATTGAAACCATCCAGGCCAACCATGTCATCATATTGGCCGACACCCCCCACGGCGCCAAACACCAGGTGATCCGTAGGGCAGCAGGTCGGGCGATCCGCCGGGCCATCCACGTCCCTACTTGCTGGTAGTTGGGTTTCTGACAGCGGCGTTCCAACTCGGCCAACGAGGGCCGACCCCTACTCAGAAGCAGTGGAGGGATAGTTCCCATCGGCGGAGTTCCTTTCCGTATCCTTTTTAGCGAAGACCTCCCGGCAGAGCACCACAGAGCAGCAATACCATTCCAAAGATCAGCCCATGCACGGCGGCCCACCGACGTCGTTCTGGCCAGGTGAGTTCCTGCCAGTAGGAGAGCACCGCTAGCAGCAGGAAGTATCCCAGATAGCCGCAACATGCGGCCCATGCGACGGCTTCCAGGTTTCCGAAGCAGAGAGCGGCGGTTACCGTAGCGCCGCCCACCAGAACCATTCCACCGATTGCGCCGCCCAGGGCGCGTTTTTCGAGTTCCACGGCGGCCAGATATTGGCTGGCCGGCAGGGCCAAGCACAAGGCCATGGCCCCCGGCAGCAACCACCGGAGGGCTTCCAGACCAGGCCGATATGCGGGCAGCAGCCAGCCGAGCACGGGCCGACCTACCCACCAGGCGGCCAAGGCGGCTATGGCGGTAAGCCCGGCTTGGAGTTCCGAGCTTCGGGCGGCCAACCGCGCCGCCTCGCGCCGACGGCCGACTTGTCCGTATTTTTCCCCATATCGAGGCAGAAACACCGTGGCCATCGAATTCCCCAAGCCTTCCAACGCCGCAAACACCATGACCGCCGCCGAGTAGCAGCCCAATTGGGCGGTCCCTTCGGGCAGCAGAGTCAGGATGGTCCATTTATCGACCGATCGCAGCAACCCGTGGATCAGGCCCGACAGCAGGATCGGCATTCCGATCTTCACCAGCCGACGCACTTCCTGGCCGTTCCACGCCCACTGCAACCGGACGACCCGATAGTGTTCCACATAGCCCCAGGCAGCCAGCATGACCAACATGGTCGCCCCATAGAGGCCCCACAGGCCGAACTGCCGCGCCGCCCACACCGCTACAAGCAACGTCAATCCGGCTTCCAACAAGGCCAGTCGGCTGGTGGTTCCAAATTGCTGGGCGGTGCGAAGCAACGTGATGTGAAAGGTTACATGGCGTTGCAAGGCGGCCAAGAAAGCTGCCACGGCCAGGCCGCCGATCCATTCCGCCGATCCGTCGCCCCCGTTCCACACCGCCGCCAATCCGACCAGCAGCACCACCCCGGCATATATAACACTGCTCAGCGTGTTGACGGTAAAGGCGACGTGCAGTCCCGTTTCGGCGGCTTGGGGGTTGCCTTGGCCGCGGGCGATGGCCCACTGGCGGGCCGCCCCTTTGCTGGCCCCTAGGTTGGCGTAATTCACGTAGCCCAACAGCATTTTGACAGTCTGCCACACGCCCATCTGTGCAGGACTCAAAACCATCCGAAGACCCACGGCGGTTACCGTCCCCAGGGCCTGGCAGACCAACCCCACTCCGCTGACCAACAGACAATCGCTCACCAGACGCCGCCATCCGGACGCCGGCGCACTATCCGCCCCGGCGGTTTCACAGCCCAACACACCCTCAGCAGGAATCGTTTCGGTCGAAGCGGTCATCGGAGCGTCGGTCCTGGAGAATCTTGGTCGTCGGAAGACGCCGAGGCGGATATCGGCGAGGATCGAGCGGACAGGTTTCGCGGAAAGGCCAGATGGGGTCTCGGCGGCGTTTGAACAGCAAACGACGGCGACGGTTTCCTTTCCGGCAGGTTGGGATGCCCTGCTATCTCTGCCAAGATGGCCTCGGCAATGCGGTCGGCGGCCCCAGCACGAGGCGTACTGCATCGGGCAGGAAAGAGACGACGCCCGTCCGGATCGACCTCTGTCCCGCCCAGCGGCTGGTTTTGGGCGGGAGGGGCGGGCGCCCAATCGCCCGATCGCACCCGGCAAAGCAGCTCGTAAATTTCCGCCTCGGTGCGGGCCGTGCCGACAAATCCCCACTGCTCGGACGGCAATAACTCGTCGGCGCCTTCAGGCAGCAGTTGGATGACCGGCCAACCCGCATGCACCGCATCCACCCCGGCGCTGGAAGCGCAACTGAGCACACAATCCGCCCCCGCCAAACACTCCGCTAGCGAGGCCCTCTGCGCCTGGCGCACAGGCAGTTGGGAAAACTCTTGCCGGGCCTTTTCGACCCACGGATCGCGTCCCGTACGGGGATGGAGCCGCACGATCAGCCGGACGCCGGGCAATCGGGCCGTCGCCGCAAACGCCGACCGAATCATCGCCCCATAGCTGGCCGTGGTCAGGTGGAAGCAAACCGCATCGGGCCGATGGTCCCGCGGCGGTTTCGTGGTGAGAAGTAGCACCTGAAAGGGTTTTTCCTTTGCAGCGACGCCGCTTCGGAAACCGTCTCGCTCCTTCCCGGTTCGGGCTGTGCGGGCCTTCAAGCGTTGGACCTCTGCGCAAAGTTTCTCTTGCCAGGGGGAACCGGTGATGCGTATCCGTTCTGCAGGCACGCCCCAGCGGACCAATTGCCGAAAGCTTGGCTGGTCCCACACGCAGATAGCGTCGGCCTCCAACGGCGCAAATCCAAACCGGATATAGGGAGCACCGTGCTGAACGACCCAACAGGTTATTCCCTGTGCACGGGCCGCCGCCGCAACCACCCGGGCAAACGGCGTGGCGTCCTCGTCCAGGATCACCGCCCGCGGTTGCAATCGGGCCAGATGGCCTTCTACGGCGATGATCCATTGACGGTACCGGCAACGGGCCGATAGCAGGCGTCGGTTCACCCACCACTGGGCCGCCGGAGCAAGATCGACCCCCTCCCACTCCAACCGGCCAATCCCGCACGGCAAAAGCCGATCCACCGCCCGTTGGAGGTCGCCATCGACCTTCTGGGCGTTCTTTCCACGTAGAAGGTTGGCCGAAAAGAGGCGACTGTGGGTTTCTGTCGGGCGATGGGGGGTTGGCGGGCTGTCGGCGTCTGCTGGAATCAAATCGCACCAAAGCTGACCCACGCCAAACCGCCGCCAGCGGAGCCAAGCCCAAACCGCAAACCGTTCATAAAGTTGCCAAACTTGCACCTGCCGATCCAAAAGGGCCTGGCAAACCGGGTCTAAGACGCGGGGATTGCCGCACAAAAGAACATCACTCCGACCGGAACCGACGCCCTTTGGGCCGCAACCAGACAGAGACGGATTGCACCAGTAGGCCAATCGGCCCAACCATCGACGCCACCACGGGTTCGGGGCCAACCAGGTCGGCTCCTGCCAACCGTCCGGACGCCAATGCACCGTAAGATGGGCGCCGCTTTGTTGCACCAGTTGTCCCAACAACAGGGCATAATCCTCATCTCGGCCTGGGGCGAGAAAGGCTTCGACCGGCTGGCCGGGTTGCAGAGGCAGTATCCGGCGAAAAAAGGCCGCCGCCCGAAGCCAACGCACCATCGCATACCGTAGGGCCAAAGCGTCGATCCACTCAGGCCGCAGACGAAGCCGCTTCCTGGATTCTGGAGAAACATCGGCTGCACCGGGCGCTTTTGTTCCGCCGGATGAGTCGTCCGGCAAACTGCCGACGGCCCGATCGGCCAGCCGAGCCGCCTCCTCGTCGATCCAGCCCCATCGGCGATCCACCAGCGTATCCAGGGCGAACCTTCGGCCCATCTGGGCAATGGACAAGTTGACTTCGCCAAGGCCCTGGTTTTCCCAGGCCCCTTCCAAAAGCAAAAGGTCAGCTTCAGCCGGTTGGCTGAGATCGGCCAATCCTTGGCGGGCGACGATCCAGAGCTTCCTGCTCACGGTTGATCCTGTTATCCTGCAGCGGCGTATTTGACGCCAATCCCGATCACATCGAGCAACTCTTCAAACCGATGGAGAAAGACGTCGGCCTGAGCGTCCTGATCGTAATTGAAGGCGATGGTCCGGAGTCCTACCGCAGCGGCCCCGGCCAATTCCTGGGCGTCGTGGCCCACAAAACCTGCTTCCTCCGGACGGAGCCCCAACTCCCGCAAGGCGGTCCAGTAGGGCAACGGCGCTGGTTTCGGAACTCCCAAGTCCCAAGACGAAACAATCGCCCGGAAAAACTCCCCAACGCCCAATCGTTCCAGTTGGGCGCGGATTTCCGAGGCCGGGCTGGCCGAATTGACCACCACCGCCATTTTCAGGCCGGCTTCCCAAAGGCGTTGCAACGTGGTTTTCACGCCCGGCATCGCCCGGACCGAATCTGCCAATACCCGCAACCGCCCCTGACTGGCCGCCAACAGCTCCTCTATCTGCGCCCGGCGCAGTCCGATGGCCAACAAAAAGGCCTCCAGCGCTTCGGCGAACCGCCGTCGGCCTCGATAGACATCCGGGGCGTACTCCTGCTCCCAGCCCCGCAATAGACACACATCTGCGCCTTCAACCCCAAACCGGCCTAAGACCTGCACCAACCACCGACGCCACGCGCTGGCGTCATACAGAACATCGTCGGCGTCCAGGAGCAGCCCGGCCAACCCAAAGCAATTGCCTTTCTCCATGGCAAACACGCATCCTCTCGTGATTCATCCGTGAAAACCGAACCTTTTGCGAAACAGATGGCGCCGAAAAATAGGCGTCCGTCGTAGAGGCGTCCCTCCTCCTTCAGGTCCCCAGATGCACCCGGTTCAACGCCTCCATCCGTCTGCGGATCGCCGGCTGATGGTCCAACAGGCTAACAATCCTTTGCCACTCCAAACGTTCCGGTCCCAAGGCTTCGTAGATCGTAACTGTCAATTCCCAATCTTCCTCCAGGTCCACCGAAAGGCGGATGTCTTCCCGGTCGATCTGCGCAGGGACCGGCGCCAGATGGACCCGGAATTTTTCTGGATGGGTGTATAAATACCTCGTTACTTCCTGGCGATCCTGAGGAAGCTGGGCCTCCTGATCAGCCCGCCATAAGGCGGTGGTGCGGATCCATTCGGCGCATACACCCACCCGAGCCAATATGGCCGGTCGGCCGTCCCGCAGTTGATAACTCACATAATCCCAATTGCCTCGACACCGAGCTGTCGCCACCAACCGATCGATCAGCTCCGGATCTACAAAAGGCGTCTGCGCCTGAATCCGCACCGCGGCCCGAGCGGGATATTCTTTCAAGATGGCCGCAAACTGGCCCAAAGGATCGGGCTGACGGGCCGTATAGATCGGCACATCCAACGGCGCCAGATTTTTCACAAAGGCGTTTTCCGGATCGTCGTTCGTGAGCACAACCACGCCGTCTAACTGCTGGCAGTCCGTGGCTCGACGAATCACCCACTCCAACACCGACTTGCCGCCCAACTTTCGGGCGGCCCCCGCTCGAGCTTGTCGGCTCCCGAAGCAGGCTTGCACCACACCTAATGTTTCTAACATGATCGCGACTCCCTTCAGAACCGTTCACGGGCCTCTCCGTGGAGAACGGTCAACTCCTCAGTTTTCCCCAGACGTATCCTCAGCCGCCGATGAGGCGGCAAAAACTTTTCCGGAACGCCTCTGGATTCCCATCTCCCAAACTTTCCACAGGCGGAAGGGAAAAAATGTCGTCGCCGGCGAGAGATGAAAATCCTCCGTGGCGAACGGTTCCTTCCTTGACGGGGGTGCAGTCAGCCTTTCGGAATCCTTCTCCTTGGGGGTTACAGAACTTTCCCCATTCAGCAAACCAATCTACCACCCCGCAAGCCCATCCGTCAAGAGCAGCCTATTCGTAAGATTTTGCCGGATCGACAGTTAGTGTTTTACCCCTTCCCCCCCGATGGTAGCCACCGAGTGGGCCATCTTCTGGACCCATGTACTCCTTTCCTAGCCCCCTTCTCAAGCCGAACCCAGCTTCCCTTGTACGCACTTCTACAGCAAAATGTTTGGCGGCTTGTTGCTTTGCCAGGAATCTAGCCGGCAGAAAATACGGGTTCGGCGATCGGTAAACTGGGTGATTTAGAGGATATTAAAAAAACGAATGTTTTTGGTAAATTAAAACATTTGGCAAAAATAGACAAAATACAAAGAAAATTTCCTCCGGAAAGTAATCTGATTAACCAAAGTCCTAAGGATTCTTTCATGGAAACAGAATTGCTCCGGTATTTTCGCCAGCGGGTACCCGGACATCGGCTTTTGCAAGTGGGCCTGGGCGACGATGCGGCTGTACTCCGATTGGGTGGTGAGCAGTACGTCTTGACGGTTGATCTGGTAAGCGATCATGTGGATTTTGAACTTTCCCAGGTCGATCCTCGCCGGGTAGGCCGAAAACTGTTGGCCGTCAACCTGAGCGACATCGCAGCGATGGCGGCCCGTCCGTTGGCTGCCGTGGTTGCCCTGCTGCTGCCCCGCTCCGGCGGTATGGAATTGGCCAAGGCCTTGTATGAGGGGCTATTGCCCTTGGCCGAAAAATATGACCTGGCCATTGCCGGCGGCGATACCAACAGTTGGGACGGCCCGCTAGCTGCCAGCGTTACCATCCTGGGCGAAACCACCGACCGGGGGCCGCTTACCCGAAGCGGGGCCAGAGCAGGCGATCAGATTTTGGTAACCGGCGAGTTCGGCGGCAGCATCCTGGGCAAACACCTGGATTTTGAACCCCGGGTCCAGGAAGCACTCCTTTTGCATCGGAACTACCAACTTCATGCCGGGATCGATTGCAGCGACGGCTTGGCGTTGGACCTAAGCCGTCTGGCCGAAGAAAGCGGCTGTGGCGCCGTCTTGGACCTGGCGGCGGTGCCGGTGGCCGAGGATGCCTATCGGTTGGCCCAGCAATTGGCCGACGGTTCGACTGCTTTGGATCACGCCCTGGCCGACGGCGAAGATTTTGAACTCATTCTGGCCGTGCCGCCGGATCAGGCGCAACGAATCCTGGCCGATCAGCCGTTGCAGGCGTCGGTCCGCCGCATTGGCCAGTTCATCGAAACGCCGGGTTTATGGGAACAAACGTCCGACGGCCAGCTTCGGCCTTTGGCCGCCGTGGGTTGGCAGCATCGGTTGGACGGGTGAAAGGCCCTTCAAGAACGCCGGTCCTTTCCAAACTGTTCCCGAAAAAGCGGAGCGTTGGTACGGAGGTTGATAATGAACGAGTGGATATGGGAAGCTAAAAACGAAGCGGATACGGAGCAGTTGGGGGAGGCGTTGGCTCGGCTGTTGCCCAATGGGGCGGTGGTCGCGTTGGTGGGTACGTTGGGAGCAGGCAAGACCAGGCTGGTGCAGTCGCTGGTTCGCGCCGAGGGGACGCCCGCCGATTTGGCCTCCAGCCCTACCTTCGTACTAATCCATGAATATCCGGGCCGTCGGCCCCTCTATCACATGGACGCCTACCGTATCCGATCGGAACAAGAATTCATGGACCTTGGGCCGGAAGAATACTGGGAAGGCCCCGGCATCTGCTTGATCGAATGGGCCGACAAGGTGTTGGAATGTCTTCCACCGGATCGGCTGGAAATCCACATCGAGATTACCGGCCCTCAGAGCCGACGGTTCCAGTGCCGCGCCTTCGGCCCGGTGTATGAAAAGGTTTTGAGCGAATTGGCCAGAAACCTTCCATAACCGACTATCCCTCAAAAAGATGCGGGTCAACCAGAAACCCTGCGTCTCCAGGAAGAATCAGAGGAGTTTGGAAAATTCTTCTACTGTCAATCTGCAGTCCCGGAGAATCCGGCGTAAGGTACCTGTTTTTAGAGGGCGATGCCCGTGGCAAGGGACCGCAATATTCCACGGGAGATCGGGTTTGCTTAAGATACAATGGCTTCCTGTCCACCGACGTTCGACAAACCCGAGCTTTTTGAGCGCAGCGACCAGTTGAGGGCCAGAGACCACCGGTAGTTTAGGAGACATCTACGAGAATCCATTTTTCGATGGTTCCAGCGGGGGGAGCTTCGCAGACCAGGGGACTCCAAGGAATAGGTCGCTGATCCTCTAGGTAAACCTGGATAGCGCCTCGCAGAGCCTCTCGGATATTCGTAATGGCCTCTTCGAAAGTTTCCCCTTCGCTGACCACGCCTGGCAGACTAGGAGAAAAACACGTAAATCCCCCTTCTTCTGCGGGAATAATCCATACCCGACATTCAAACTGTCCGTTCGCGGACTGAATGTCCTGGGGGGAAAAATAGAAGCAACAGTTTGAGGTGATTTCCATAGGAGATTCACTCCTTTTGGTCAAAAGGAAGAAGTTCCGCGGTTATACGAGAACTGCCGAGTAATTCATCATTCCAAAGCAATTCTAAAGCATACACTCCTGGATAAGGTGTCGGTAGCATAGGCAAGGGCAGAATGATCTCAATCGATTTCAAGGGGTCGTCGCAGGATACCGATAACTCGACTCGGAACAGGACTTCCTGAGTCTTCAAATTTATGTAGCGAAGCTCCAACGGCGTCTGGCCATGGAGCCCAGTTAAATTAATATATGCTGTAGGTGAACCGACTTGTCGTACTAAGGTGGCAGAACTTTTCGACACCTGTTTTTCTTCGGAGGAACTCTTCCCCTTTTGCCGAAGAATTAACTTGTTAAAAACCCCGCAAATAATTTTCGTCCCCGTGCTTTTGTCTTCATAAACGCGTTCGGCTAAAACGAGGGCTTGTAAGATTGGTTTTACCACATCCCGCCCTTTCCATATTCTCTACAGCACCCTCTCGACGGAGAAACTCGTCTCTTTCCAAACAGAGCAAACCTTAGCAGCCCTTCTTGTTCCAGTACCAACTAACAACGAAGAATCCCAAATTGTCCACCAACATATAGTACAGGAACCTCTGCATAATTCAAAGGATTTTTATACCAGTTCAAATCCCGGTCTATCGTATCCAATATAGAGGGCTGCTAGCACTGCTAGCAGCCAATCGATAGTAACTATTCCAACAGGGTACCCCACCAAGCAGAGAATAAGAAGTTTACATAGTTCCCCGCAAGTTCACAATTTTTCAGAGATTTCTATTGTTTGTCCGGATAACTACTAAATATTAACGCCTTTCGAAAAACCTGGCTATAGTCCTAAACCATCTCTATCACCAGAAACCGTCTGGGAGGCCAATCAAAATCGGTTATCCAAGGTGTTTAATATTAATACTGGAGTTTTGCAAATGGGCTTGTTCAGGTGTTCGTACACGGAACAGGTCCCCCAAAAATCCCGTGATTTTGAGGGTCGGTAGTGTACAAGATCGGTGGAAATCCCAAATTTGCAAAACTCCAGTTAATAGCAACATTGTTCAATGTTCGCCCATGGTCCCCGGTACAATACCACCTTTTTCCACGTTTCTCCTCGGGCCATAATCCAACCAACCCTCTACTAATAAAATACCATCCCCTATTGGTATTTCAATTTCCATTTTCTGTTAAGGTGGTACAAGAACGCTGGGAGAGGCCTCCGGATGGATAGAAGCCTTGCTCCACAGGTTTCAAAGTTTACCTAGCGGAATACTCTGTGGATTCGCTCTGTCGCATCCAGCGGGTCAGCAGGGGGGCAAGGAGCCAGCAGACGGCTCCGGCGCCGACGGCCCAGAGAGCGATTCGGCCGAAGACATCGGCATATAGCCCTAAGGTTTCCGTCGGCGGCGGGATTACCGTTCCGACCCCGTCAGCACCTTCGGTCTGGGGCACACCGGTCAAGGCGGCGATCTGGCCGGCCACGTATTGGGAGACGGCGGTGGCCAGAAACCAGGCGCCCATCATGGTGCTGACGATCCGGCCAGGGGAAAGTTTTGTTACCATGGAAAGCCCCACCGGCGATAGGCACAATTCGCCTGTGGTGTGCAGCAGATAGGCCAGCACTAGCCAGCCTAGGCCGACCATGCCCCGCTCGTCGGCCTGTTGGGCGCCGTACCAGAGCACGCCAAAGCCCAGACCCAATTGCACCAGTCCCAGGGCGAACTTGACCGTGGTGCTTGGCTCCAAACCCCGGGCGCTTAAAAACGCCCATAGCGCACTAAACGCCAAACCGAACAGCAAAATGAACACCGGGTTGACCGCCTGGAACTCCGAGGCCGGTATTTCCCCCTCGGCAATGCCCATGCCAATATGTTCTTTGCCGATGGGCCAATCCAGCACCTGGGCTTGTCGATCGTTGGGAGCGTTTGATGCCTGCTCCCGAAGCCGGGTCAGGTCCGTCATGGTAAACGGCTTTCCCTGCAACGGATAGCCGAGTTGTTCCTGCGAGAGAAGCGGCAATTGGGCCAATTCTGGGCTGGTTGGCCGGGCTAGGACCCGAAATCGGATTGTTTGGCCGACTTCTTCCGCCTGGACCCAACGGCCCTCAAAGACCCGATCCACATTCCGGTCGGTAAAATTATTTACAGAACTACCAGCCTGTTCGAAGAAGGCCCAGAAGATAAAGGAGAAAAACATCAGGACCAGAATCACGCCGATATGGCGGCGCTGGGTGGGCGTGGAGCGGAAGGCGGCCTCAGCCAGGATATAGAGCAAGGCGGCCACGGTGGCCACAGCCAGGGTCCAACCGGCTACCTGGCTTCGCTGCACGGCCAGGGCGGCCAACGGAATGGCCAAGGCGACGCCCGCATAGACCGCCAGATAGGCGGTCGTCTGGCCTCCCATCATCCGGGCAAGCGGCGGATCGGCAGGTGGGGCGCCCGCCTGTTTGGGCAGTCCGCCTCGGCCCAACGCCACCACCGCCACGCCGGCCGACACAAGCAACGAGGCCGACAAAAATAGCCGAACCCCAAGCTGCAACAGGCTATCCTGTAACCAAGGCATGGCAACGGCAGTGGCTAGTCCACCCACCAAGATCAGAATCTGGGTGAGCCGATTCGGGGCGGCAAAGATGGCCACCCCGATCAGCATTCCCGCCGTGGCCAGGCCAAATCCATAGTGCCAGCCGTAGGTCTCGCCCACATAGCCGCACAAGACCGGCGCCATGGCGGCCCCCAGGTTGATGCCCATGTAGAAGATGGTAAAGGCGGCGTCTTTTTTGCCGACCTGGTGGCCGTAGAGGCTGCCGACGATGGTGGAGATGTTTGGCTTGAAGAAACCGTTGCCGGCAATCAGGAGGGCCAAGGCGGTGAAAAAGGCCGCCGCATGTTGGACGGTCATCAGCAGATGCCCGGCGGCCATGAGCAAACCGCCCAGGATGACCGCCCGGCGTGGCCCCAGCAATTGGTCGGCCAGGATGCCACCCAGGAGCGGCGCTGTATAAACAAGCGCCGTATAGGCCCCATAGACCGCGTAGGCCTCGTTGTCCGGATATTTCAAGAAGCCCTTGATCATGTAAAACGTCAGCAACGCCCGCATTCCGTAGAAGGAGAATCGCTCCCACATTTCGGCGAAAAACAGGGTAAAAAGCCCTGGCGGATGGCCCAACAGGGTGGGTTCTGGCGGTACAGCTTGGTTGGGCGGTGCGATGTTGGCGTTGGTCATAGAAGGTGTTTCCGGATACAATAGACGATTCGAAGGCGACCGGTTCGATGGGAGTTGCTTTCGCTGCTATTTTGGGAGGCTCCCCCTGGAGGGGCGTCCGACCCGCTCCCCCTTGCTCCTGCGAAGGAACGCAAGTATCCCGAAGCAGAGAACTCCGCAGGATCAACCCCCGATATGGGGCGTATTCTAAATGGCTAGCAGGAAAGAGGGAAGGGTGGTCCCCCGGGCGCCTTCCCACGGGATGGGTAGGAGACGATAAGGAAAACCAAGAGGGCCGGTCGCCCCACCGGGGATAAAGACCGAGAGTTTCCGAAAGGTACTACGATGAAGCCGCCGGAGAGAGCAAAACCACAGGCGCGGATATTGGCGGGTGTGCCGATGCAGAATGCGGCGCTGTATCACCGGATTCGGTTTTCGGTGGTGGATGTGGCCGTCTGGTTGGAATTGCCTCGGGACTCGGGGCCGCCGGAGACGCTCCTGATCTGTCGGGACATTGAGATGCAGCGTGCCCGGCGGCAGGCACGGGTGGATCGGGTGGCCTGTCCGGCGGATTTTGCGCCGGACGGCGGGCTTTCGGGGGATCGGGAGCTGGCCACCGCCCAGGCGGCTGCGGAGTGCCTGCGCCGGGCGGGGGTTCGACAGGTGACGGCGGACCGTTCGCTGCCGTTGCTTTTTACCGAAACAATTCGGCGCCTTGGCATTGATGTTTGCTGCGATCCTGATTTCGGGGTCTTAGACCGCCGGCGAAAAGACGCCCAAGAGTTGGCCTGGATCCGCGAGGCCCAACAGGTTACCGAACAGGCCGTGGCGATGGCCTGTCGGATGATCGCCTCGGCCAAGGCGCGGTCGGATGGGGTGTTGCTTTTGGACGGAGAGGAGCTTACGTCCGAACGGGTGCGGGCGGCGATCGACCATTTTCTGCTGGACAAAGGCTACCAGAACACCTCGGCCATTGTGGCGGGCGGGCCGCAGGGGGCCGACTGTCATGAGAACGGTTCTGGCCCGTTGCGCACCGGAGAGCCGATCATTATCGACGTTTTTCCTCGCAATCTACAGACCTTATATCATGGGGATTGCACCCGGACGGTGGTTCATGGGGATTGTCCGCTGGAGGTGCGGCGGATGCACCAGGCGGTTTTGGAGGCGAAGGCGGCGGCCATGAGCACCGCCCGGGCCGGCGTTACCGGCCAACAGGTACATCAGGCTGTTGCCGACGTGCTTCAGCGAAGGGGCTATCATGTGGGGCCGCCGGGAGAGAGCTGTCCCTCGGACGTCCCTTCCATGCCGCACGGCACCGGCCACGGCCTGGGCCTGGAGGTCCACGAAATGCCGCTTTTGGATTGCAATGGGCCGAAACTGCTGGCGGGCGATGTGGTGAGCATAGAGCCCGGCTTGTATCTGGCCTCGCTTGGCGGAGTGCGGGTGGAAGACCTGGTAGTGATCACCGAAGAGGGATGTCAAAATCTCAACACCCTGCCCGAAGGCTTGGACTGGAAAGAATGAATCGCCGTAACATGGTAGCCGATGGCAACGGAGGCTTATTTTAGGGAGAAATTTGTCCAGGTTTGTCATTGGATTGTCATTCCCGCGCAAGCGGGAATCCAGAAAACCAAAACTCTTGCAAGACCAGGATTCCTGCTTGCGCAGAAATGACCAATGTACTACGTTCACCTAAAATGTTACGAATCGCCCTTTATTAGGCGATTGACTCAGGCTAGACAGCCTAAGTTACGTAACGTCGGCTGTTGGACGCCGGTTCGGAGCGATGGGAATGAAGAGGCTCTAACAAAACGAAGCCCCAAAAGATACAACCTATTCTTCTCCCCGCAGGAGGTGAGTAGGAAAGGCCGTTTTGTTAGAGCTTCTAAGTCAGTCTAACAGACCAAATTGCACGTCAGTCTGGAGAGACTAAATTGCAACTCAGTCTGGACAGACTAAGTTACAACTCGGTCTAGACAGACCAAGGTACAAGTCGGCATTTTGATTTTATCCGAGGAGAAAGCACATGGGGATCTCAGGCATGAAAAGGGCGGCTCGGTGTGCGGCGGGCCAGGGGCGGCCCGTCGGTTGGGGCCGAGGCGTTTGGCGGGGGTTTTGGATCGGGTTGGCGGCGGCGGGATTGATCTGGGGCGGATGGATCGGGAACGGGGCGGAGACGCCGCCCGTTTTGGAACAGATCGGCCCGCTGTCGAACATCCTTCCTGGGCTGAAGACGGGCGAACCCCCCCTGTTACAAGAGGACATGCCCATTTCGGCGATGTTGAATCTGGCGGAAGAGGGCCTGCTGCAATTCCGCTTCCAAGTTCCTAAAGAAGCTATTTTGGCGGCGATACGAATCACCCGGTGCCCGGCCCCGGTGGATATATTGATCAAAAAAGGTGAGCCGGTCCTTTCTCCGAACGACGCCGACTATCATTTCACCGCAGATGTTCTAGAGAACACGCTGCGGATCAGTCGGCAAAGTACGCCGCCCCTGGAGGAGGGGACGTATTACGTGACGGTGGCGCATTTGGGCCCCCGGCCGGTGATGATCCATAAAAGGCCGGTTACGGAGATTCCCTTTACGATCACTTTTTTGGCGGTTCGGGCCAAACCCGCCGCGCCGTTGGTGGCGGGGCAAAAATATACCGGTCAAGTGCGGGCCGACGAAGGCAGTCTGCAAACATTTGTCATTGATGTACCGGCTGACGCCCCTGCCCTGCGGATCGACCTGGACGAGGTTTCCGGGGATTTGGACCTGTGGGCGCGTTTTGGCGAACCAGCCTACCGGCAGTGCGAGGCCTCCAATACAGCCATCAGTCCGATGGGGCGGGAAACCCTGCTGATTACGCCTCAATCGACCGAACCGCTGCGAGCGGGTCGCTGGTATCTCCATGTGGCCAATCCGCTGGATGAGGGCGTGGTGGATTTTGCCGTGTATGTGAGTTTCAAGCCGGACCCGCCGGAAGTGCTGTTGAAGGTTCCCGAGTTGCCTATGCCGGAGGACCCGATCAAGCGGGCCATTGCCGCCACCGTGGAAGTGGCCACCGAATACGGCGCCGCCTCCGGAACCTTGCTCACCCCAACCGGATTGACGCTTACCAATTATCATGTGGTGGCCGAGGTGGCGGAAAACCCGCTGGAAAACCCGGAACAAGACCCAGTCATTATCGCGGTAACAGTCGATCCGGCGCTGCCGCCCAAAGAACTGTTCCGCGGCCGGGTGATTCTGTTCGACAAAGAGCGGGACCTGGCCCTAGTACAGATCACCTGTGGGTTGTATCATCAGGCCCTGCCGGCAGGATACCGGTTTCCTACCTTTGTATTGGGCGACCCGACGCAAATGCAGATGGGCGACGAAGTGCGGATCGTGGGCTTCCCTTCGGTGGGCGGCAGCGGCGCACGGGTGAGCGTAACGCTGACGCGGGGCATCGTGAGCGGCTTTGAGAAAACCCCGATCGGCGTACTCATGAAGACCGACGCCCTGATCGCTCCGGGCAGTTCCGGCGGGGCCGCCCTCGATAGTCAAGGCCGACTCATCGGCGTTCCCACCTCGGAAAACGTATTGCCGGAAGTCGTGGGCCGAATGTCCTATATCCATCCGCTCACCTTGCTGCCGGCGGAATGGTGGAAACGGATCCAATCGGCCAGCCCAAAACCATAGGTTTTCCAAAAGTCTGCCTTGAAGTAGATCGGGCAGAAAAGACGTACGGCCTCTAACGAAATCGCTTTTCCAAGCTTCATGCTCCGGTAAGAGGCCCCTGCTCATTCTTTTGCGGCTTCGTTTTGTTAGAGGGGCTTATTCCAGGCGACAGATTTCTTTCGAGGGCGCCCACCAATCCCCGCTCGATAGCGGCATCAGCGTTACCTGGCATTCCTCCCAGGCGTTTCGCCAGGTCTTATAGTCGGGGTGTCGTTCCAACTCGGCCATATCGGACGCATAGGATTCGCCTACATATTCATAGTACCGGATTGCATACACCTGGTCCTTCGTGGTGCAGATAAAAACCGAATAATTCCGAATCCCTTTCTGGCGGATGGCGTCTCGAACGGCTTGGGGAATTTTTTGGTGCAACTTCTGGAAGTCTTCTACCCGATCGGGATTCAGGGCGATCAGTTCACAAAACCGCTGCGGCTCTCCGCTGCCTTTCAGCCCGGAGGGAGCGGATTTTTGGCGGGCGGCCGTTGGAGACGGAGGCGTCGGCCATGTATCGCCCGGCAATTTCGGCGGCGGCTGCTCCGTGCAACCGGCCAAGAACATCCCCCCAAAAAACACCGCCGCCATGCACATCCCTGCTCCCGCCCTTTTGGGGACCCAATCTTTCTGAAACATGATCCTCTCCCCTTGAACGTCTAAAAAAGAAAGGTTTTCCTGCCCGAACAGTCTTTTGTTCTTTTCCGATAAAAGTGAACTTTTTGCCCTCCTCTGGGATCCTCGCCCAATTGAAGTATCTTATATCTATCTATCCTATACCATTCTGACAATAGAGGAAACGCCTGTTTTAGGCCCGTGAAAGGGTTTTCCATCCGTGTTTTCCCTGAATATCCCCTCTTTTCCTTTGATGGGACCAGGTTCCTATGCAACAACCGACGCGTGAAGAACTTCTGGCCTGGGATCGTTGGCATGTTTGGCACGGTTTTACCCAGATGGCCGAGTATGAACCGCTGGTCCTGGTCGAAGCCCAGGGTTGCCGAGTGCGGGACTTGGACGGCAGGTGGTATTTGGACGGGGTGGCCAGCCTATGGTGTAATGTGCATGGGCATCGGCATCCCCGGCTCGATGCGGCCATTCGTGCCCAATTGGATCGGGTGGCCCATGTAACGAATCTGGGGGTATCCAATGTGCCGTCCATTTTGCTAGCCCGGCGACTGGCCCAGTTGGCCCCGGCAGGTCTGGAACATGTGTTTTTCTCCGATAGCGGTGCGACGGCCGTGGAAGTGGCCTTGAAAATGGCCTTCCAATACTGGCGTCAGCGGCCCAATCCAAAACCGGAAAAGACCCGTTTTCTGGCCTTGGCCGAGGCGTATCACGGCGATACCATCGGCAGCGTCAGTGTCGGCGGCGTGGAACTGTTTCATGCGATCTTTCGACCGTTGCTGTTCGAGTGTTTCCGGGCGCCGGCGCCGGATACTTATCGAACGCCGCCCGGTGTACCGACGGAGCAACTTGCCGCCTATTACCTCCAGCAGGTGGAAAATATCCTCCAGCAGCATCATCAGGAGATTGCCGCCATGATTGTCGAGCCGCTGGTGCAATGTGCGGCCGGCATCCTGGTGCATCCGCCGGGGTTTTTGCGGGGCGTGCGGGAGTTGACCCGCCAATACGACGTGCTTTTAATCGCCGATGAGGTGGCTGTGGGCTTCGGCCGAACGGGCCGGATGTTCGCCTGCCAGCAGGAAGACGTTCAGCCCGATTTTCTCTGCCTGGCCAAGGGCCTGACGGGCGGGTATCTGCCCATGGCCGCCACGCTGACCACGACCGAAATCTGGAACGCCTTTTTGGGGCGCTACGAAGAGAATAGAACATTTTTTCATGGACATACCTACGGCGGCAACCCGTTGGCGGCGGCTGTGGCCCTGGCCAACCTGGAGCTTTTCGAGCAGGAACGGCTCCTGGAAAGCCTGCCGCCCAAAATCGACCGGCTTCGGCAGCATTTGGAGCGGATCGGCCGACTGGAGCACGTCGGCCATGTGCGCCAGTGCGGCATGATCGCTGGAATCGAACTGGTCCAGGATCGAGCGACCAAGACGGCGTATCCCCGGGCGGAGCGGCGCGCCTGGCGGGTTTGCCTCCAGGCCCGAACCGAAGGCGTGCTGCTGCGTCCATTGGGCGATGTGGTGGTGATCTTCCCGCCGTTGGCTATTTCGCTGGAAGAATTGGACTTTTTGTGCCAGGTGATCGAACGGTCGATCGCTGCTATTTGCGAGGAAGGATAGCAGAAGCTGGCCAGTATCCTTCTTGCCTAAAAACATCACCATTTCACGAAAAAGAGGTTTTGCAGAATGCGGCTTGCCTATAGCTTGAACGCCTATTTAAGGTATCCGGTGGAGGAGGCGATCCGGCGGGTGGCCGGGTTGGGCTATCAGGGGGTGGAGCTATTGGCGGATGTGCCTCATGCCTGGCCGGTGGGCCTTTTGCCGCAGCAAAAGGAGTCGATCCGGCGCAGCTTGGCGGAGACAGGGTTGGCCATTTCCAATGTGAACGCCTTCATGATGAATGCGGTGGCCGACCTGCGCCAGCCGTATTGGCACCCTTCGTGGATCGAGCCGGACCCGCATTATCGGGCGATCCGCCGGGAACATACGAAACGTTGTCTTCGGTTGGCCGCCGAACTGGGGGCGGCAAACATCCAGACGGAACCCGGCGGCCCACTGCCGCCGGACATGACCTGGCAGCAGGCCGCCCGTCGGTTCTACGAGGAACTAATGCCTTGCGTGGAACTGGCTGAAGAGTGCGGCGTGGATCTATTGATCGAACCGGAACCGGGCCTGCTGATCGAACGGTTCGAGCAATATCTGGAGTTTGCCGATCGGATCGGTTCATCTCGGCTGGGGTTAAACTTCGATATTGGTCATGCCTTCTGTGTGGGGCAAGAACCGCAGCAGTGGATCCCCACCCTGGCTTCGCATACCCGCCATTATCATCTGGAAGACATCGCCGCCACCCGAGAGCATCGGCATCTGACGCCCGGCCAAGGGGCCATCGACCTGGCGGCGGTCCTGGCAGCCATTCGGCAAACCGGCTATGATGGGTGGGTTACCGTGGAGCTGTATCCTTACGTCGATGATCCGGACGCCGCCGGTCGAGCCGCCAAAGGGTATCTCGACCGCCTGTTGAATCTTCCGAGTCCTCCTTCCTAGGCAGTGGGTGTTCTGCTGGCTGGAAATCAACACCATGGTTTCTCCTTCCGATCGGGCGCCAGGGCCGCTGCGGACCTGGGCGCAATTGGTGCGATTGCCGAACCTTTTCACGGCCATGGCCGACTCGGCCATGGGGGTGTTGTTTGTCAGTTCGGCTGTGGATGGCCAGTTGTGGCCGGTGTTGCTGTTGGTGATGGGTGCCTCGGCGGTGCTGTATGCGGCCGGTGCGGCGCTGAACGACTATTTTGATCGGCAGGTGGACGCCCAGGAGCGGCCCCATCGGCCGATCCCCTCTGGCCGGACTGACCCGGAAACGGTTCGGGCGGTGGGACTGTCGCTGGTGGCCTTTGGCAGCGGGTTGGCCTGGTTGGCCGGTTGGCGTGCCGGAACCATAGCGCCGGGGTTGGTCAGCCTGGCGCTAGCCGGCCTCGTGCTGGCCTATGACGGCTGGCTGAAGCGGTTCTGGATCGGCCCGGCGGCGATGGCTGTCTGCCGAATGCTCAATGTGCTTATGGGGATGAGCACGGTAGGCCAATGGCCCGGCGCCGCCGAACTGCTGGTGGCCGGCGCCGTAGGTGTGTATGTCCTGGGACTCAGTTGGTTCGCTCGGGAAGAAGTCCGACCCGAAGCCGGTACGACTGCCCGAATCCTTGGCAGTCTGCTCATGATTTTGGGAGTTGGTCTTTTGGCCGCCTTGCCGTCTGTCCTAGAGCCGGGCCGATTGGACCCCCTGCTCCAGAGGGAACCGATGCGATGGTACCTTTTCATCGGGATATTGGCCCTGTGGATTGGATTTCGGCAACTTTCGGCGGTCAATACGCCCACGCCGCAGCGAGTGCAGGCGGCGGTTCGGCAGGGGATCCTTTCGATTGTGTTTTTGGATGCGTCGGCAGTGCTGGTCTTGCACGGATTGGCCAAATCGTTGGTCGTTTTGGTGCTGTTGGTCCCGGCTACCTTGCTGAGCCATTGGGTGGAAACCACCTAGGAAGATGGGTGAGGAGTGGGGAGCGGAGGAGGAGGGGCGGAATACGGGCCGCCCTTAATTTCCCCCTGTTCGAACCGACTGTGGGAACCTTATGTTGCTCGGTTACAACACAAATGGTTTTGCCCATCATGACCTGCTGGATGCGGTGCGGGTGTTGGGCGAGATTGGCTACCAAAGCGTGGCCGTCACGATCGACCATCACGCCCTGCCGCCCGGTCGGCCCTGGACCGGCCAACAGTTGACCGATCTGCGCCGACTGCTGGACAGTTTCGGGATGCAGTCGGTCATCGAAACCGGCGCCCGATATCTGTTGGACCCCTGGCATAAACACCAACCGACCTTGATGTCCCCAGACCCGGAAGGCCGACGCCGCCGGATGGACTTCTACCGGCACGCCTTGCGCATGGCCCAGGAGTTAGGCAGCCGCTGTGTGTCCGTGTGGTCGGGCCAGTTGCTGGATAGGGCGTCGGAGCAGGAGGCTATGGATCGGCTCATCCATGGGTTGGCGGAATTGGTCGAAGAGGCCCGGGCCTGTGAGGCGACGGTCGGCCTGGAACCGGAACCCGGCATGTTCATCGACACCACGGACCGGTACGAAGCGGTGCTTCGGCGCCTGGATGCGCCCGAACTTGGCCTGACGCTGGACATTGGCCACCTGATCTGCCAAGGCGAAACGCCGCCGGAAGCGTACATCCGCCGATGGGCGTCCCGATTGGTGAACGTGCATTTAGACGACATGCGCCCCGGTCGGCATGAGCACCTGATGTTCGGCGAAGGAGAAGTTTCGTTGGGGCCGGTGCTAGCGGCCTTGGCCGAGGCGGGCTACCATGGCGGCATCCACGTGGAGCTGAGCGCTCATAGCGCCCAGGCCCCGCAGACAGCCCAGGCCGTGTATGAATTATTGCGCCCCTATTGGGAAAAGCTGGGAAAACTGTCCTCTTACCCGACTAGCAACCAATCTTCCTTGAACCAAGCGAGGTGAGCAATGGCTTCGGCGGTCGTCTTGTTGTCGGTAGCGAATTTACGGGAGAAAGACATAGCGGCCATGCGGCATGTGCAGGAAATGCTTGCCGGCGGCGAAATTGTGGAGTTGACGCCCAGTTTCCCGGCCCTGACCTGTCCGGTACAGGCCAATATGACCACCGGTACCTTGCCTCGGGACCACGGCGTGGTGGCCAACGGTTTCTACTGGCGGGAGCAGCAGCAGGTGGAAATGTGGACGGCCGGCAACGACTGCATCTTGCAGCCGCAAATCTGGGACGTGCTCCGGGAGCACACCAAGGCCCGCTCGGCCATTTGGTTCCCCCTGCACAGCAAATACGCCCAGGCCGACTATATCTGCACGCCCGCACCGATCCACAACCCAGACGGCTCCGAATCGCTCTGGTGCTACACGAAGCCGACGGAGCTGTACGGCCAATTGCGCGACCAGTTCGGCCATTTTCCGCTTCAGCACTATTGGGGGCCTTTGGCCGGGATTCGATCGACCCAGTGGATTGTGGATTCGGCCGTGTGGGCGGCCCGGCAATTTCGACCCGAATTTTTTTACATCTATATCCCGCATCTGGACTATGTAGCCCAACGCACCGGCCCCGACACTCCGCAAACCCAACAGGCCGTCCAAGAATTGGACGTCCAACTGGGCCGATTGGCCCAGGGCTTTCACGAAGCCTACGGCAAAGACATCTTTTGGATCATTGCCGGCGAATATGCGATTACGCCGGTTCGGCATGTGGTGTATCCGAATCGGCTTCTCCGGGAGGCCGGGCTGCTACGGGTTGTGCCTACCGACAACGGGGAACTCTTGGACCTGAGGACCAGCCAGGCGTGGACGCTGGTGGATCATCAGGTCGGCCATGTGTTTGTGCGGGACGGCGATCCAGGGACAATCCGCCGAGTCGGGGAACTGTTCCGCGCCCAGGAGGGCATTGCCGAGGTGCTCACCCACCAAGACCTGGCCCGCTACGGCATGGACCATCCCCGAAGCGGCGATGTGGTCCTGGTCAGCACGCCCGATAGTTGGCAGGCCTATTACTGGTGGCTAGACGACCAACAGGCGCCCCAGTTCGCCCGGACGGTCGATATCCACCGCAAACCCGGCTACGATCCGGTGGAACTCTGGTTCGACCCGGCCAGCCGAGGGATTCCGCTGAATGCAACCTTGGTCAAAGGTTCCCACGGCGCCCCGGCCGTCCGCTCCGAGCAGCGCAGCGTGCTTTTGGTTTCTCGGCCGGGCCTCCTGCCGGATCGAACCATCCGGGATGTGGATGTCTTCAACCTGGTGCTCAGCCAATTTGGCCTCCAGTAGGGTCGGCCATGCTTCAGGTTCTGTACGAGGACAATCATCTTTTGGCGGTCAATAAGCCGGCCGGGTTGGCCACCATGGGGATGCCGGCTGGCAAGCCCAGTTTGCTGGAAATGGCCCGCCGGTATATCGCCGAAAAATACGCCAAACCGGGCCGGGCGTATCTGGGGGTGGTCAGTCGGCTGGACGTGCCGGTAACCGGCCTGGTGCTGTTTGGCCGCACCAGCAAGGCCGCCGCTCGCCTGAACGAGCAGTTCCGCACCCACCAGGTGGAAAAGGTCTATTGGGCGTTGGTCGAAGGCCGATTTGAGCCCCAGCAGGCCGAATGGGTCGATCATCTCGCTCCGGACCGTCGGCATCGGCGAGTCCGGGTGGTCCGACCGGCTCAGACCCCGCCCTCCTCGGAGCACGCCAAAGAAGCCCGGCTCCTGGTACGCAGGCTGAAATTTTTGGGCCAGCTTAGTTGGTTGGAAATCCGACCGCTCACAGGCCGAAAGCATCAAATCCGGGTGCAACTGGCCCAGCACGGCTATTCCATCCTGGGCGACCGCAAGTATGGCAGTCGGGAGAAATTTCCGGTCGGCATTGCCCTGCACGCCCGGCGGTTGACGCTGGTCCATCCGGTTGCCCAGAGGCGGCTGGAGCTAGTGGCGCCCTTGCCCCCGGTCTGGCGAAAATGGGATATTGTAGAAGAGGACCTCTGATTGGCTAGGAATGCGAAACTCGGCCCCTTCGAGGGCGTCGCATAGGCATCCCCTTTCCAACGGTTAAAGTGTTCCCAAGATGGCGTCTGCCGCCCAAAGTCCATCCGAAGCATTGCGCACGCCCGTGCAATTTCTCAAAGGCGTTGGGCCGGAGCGGGCGGCGATGTTGGAACGGCTTGGGGTCCGGACGGTTTCGGACCTGTTGTTTCTGTTTCCGCGGGACTATCAGGACCTGACGGACTTTCGGCCCATGACTCAGTTGGAGGAGGACAAATGGCTGAGCGTATGCGGCCGGGTGGAGGAGGTGGATTTTCGCGTTTCGCCTCAGACCGGACGCAGCGTGGTCGGCGTATTGGTCATGGGCGAGCCGGGCTATGTGCGGGCCGTCTGGTTCAATCAGCTTTTTATGCGCGATAAGTTTTGCCGGGGCCAGCGGGTGGTGCTTACAGGTCGGCCCAAGCTGCGCGGCATGGTCTGGGAGATGCACCATCCGAAGGTAATCTGGTTAGAACCCGACGAGCAGCCGCCCCCTGGTCGAATTTTGCCGATCTATCCGCTGACCGAGGGCCTTCAGCAGCACCAGCTTCGCCGTTTAGTCGAACGGGCCTTGGACGACTATGCCGGGTATCTGGAGGAGGCGTTTCCGTCCGACTTTTTACAGTCCCATCGGCTTTGGCCGATCCAGCGGGCCATCCGCCAGGTGCATTTTCCCGACGATCAAGCAAGTCTCCAACAGGCCCGACGGCGGTTTATCTATCAGGAGTTGTTTCAGCTCCAGTTGGCTTTGGCCTTGCGCCGTCAAGGACAGACCCAGCGCCAGGCGCCCGTGCTTCAGGCCACTGCCCTGATCGACGCCCGCATCCGGCGTCTGTTCCCGTTTGAACTAACCGAGGGGCAGAACCAGGTCATCCGCCAGATCGCCGAGGACCTGGCCAAGCCGACGCCGATGAATCGCCTGTTACAGGGCGACGTAGGCAGCGGCAAGACGGCGGCCGCGGTCTATGCCATGCTGTTGGCCGTTGCCCACGGCTACCAGGCGGTGCTCATGGCCCCGACAGAAATCCTGGCCCGGCAACACGCCCAGACGTTGGAGGGGCTGCTGTCGGCCAGTCGGGTGCGACGGGCGCTCTTGGTAGGCGGCCTGCCGGAAACAGAACGCACCGAACTACTCCGCCGAATCGCCGACGGACAGATCGACATCATTGTCGGCACCCAGGCGGTCATCCAAAAAGATGTTCAGTTCGCCAAGCTCGGGCTGGTCGTCATTGACGAACAGCATCGGTTTGGAGTTCGGCAACGGGCTTGGCTCAAACGGGCTGGTCTGGACCCGCATTATCTGGTCATGACCGCTACGCCCATACCGCGTACTCTGACTATGGTCTTTTTTGGCGATCTGGATGTGTCGGTGTTGCGGGACAGTCCGCCTGGTCGGCAAAAGGTGCATACATATCTAGCGGACGAGAGCCGACGAGCCGCCTGGTGGGCCTTCTTCCGCAAAAAACTCGACGAAGGCCGACAAGGCTATGTCGTGGCGCCGTTGGTCGAAGGCAGCGAAGCGGAGGAGACGGCCAACGCAGTGGCCTTGTACGAAGCCCTCTCAGAAGGAGAATTGCGGGGCTATCGGTTGGGGTTGCTCCACGGACGACTACCCACGGACGAAAAAGACCGAGTGATGGATCGGTTTCGTCGGCGGGAACTCCAAGTGCTGGTTTGTACCTCAGTGATCGAAGTGGGCGTCGATGTGCCGAACGCTACACTCATGACCATCGAGGGCGGCGAACGGTTCGGGTTGGCCCAATTGCATCAACTGCGGGGCCGAATCAGCCGGGGCGGTACGCCCGGCTTCTGCTGCGTCTTTGCCAACCCCACCACCGAAGAATCCCGTCAACGCCTAGAAGCCTTCCAAAATACCACCGACGGCTTCGCCCTGGCGGAACTGGATTTCAAACTTCGAGGACCGGGAGAAATGTTTGGCGTCCGGCAACACGGCCTGCCGCCGTTTCTGATCGCCGACTTGCTCCGGGATGCAGAGATTCTGGAAGAGGCCCGCCAGGACGCCCAGACCCTAGTTGCCTCCGACCCCGGACTAGCCCGGCCAGAACACGCCCGCTTGCGCCAGCTTACCCTACGCCGCTACGGCCACGCCCTGGAACTAGGCGACGTGGGATAACAGACCACCGCCGCCCGCCGCTCGATCACCACGATCGACGGCATCGAACTAGAAAAATCTGCCCCGGAGATTCACCCCGACCTGGCCAACGCGATCATCGAATGGTCCGACTTTGGGAAACAACCAACGGCCTCGCCAGGAGATATTTTCACCAGTTCAAGCCTCCGAAGATGTTTCCTCTACTAGACCATGACCGCCCGTTCGGGCCATAGACATCATACCCGCCCAAAATGTTCGGCCGACTGCTCCACTGGGCGTATGCTTCCGCGGCACAGAAAGCCAATGCTGCTCCCAAGACAAAGGTTAACAGTCGCATGACACACCTCCTTTGGATCAAGGAACCTCTGAATAATTCCCGTTTTTACCTTGTGGGCTTCGAAGACTGGCGAAAGGGGCTTTCTAAGCCCATGAGGACTAAAAAACACCCATTGCTATCTTCGTAGTATAATCACCCCCCCCGGCGCTGTCAAGCATGTGGGAAAAAAATTTTCCCAAAATTGTACGAGGGGGAATTTTCAGAAAAGAAAAGTTTTGCTAACCTATTGGGCTACCAAGACTTAGATTAATTTCTTAAGGGAGTTTTTGAAAAGGAATTATGCAGAGGGGCGTCCCTAGAAAG
>JAKPGL010000187.1 GCA_029550925.1 Planctomycetota bacterium | reverse complement strand
TCAAACATTCCAAAGCCGCCTCCATAAGGGCGACCAGATAATTACAAGCAAACACCGTCCCCGCATGATAGATGCTTTTTTGCCGCGGTGAGATCAGGAACACCCTTGCCCCGCTGGCCTCTAACATCTTCTGAAGGAGAGAGATTGCCTCAGAATCCCCCTCCAAACCGCACCATGTGCCGGGGAAAGTTTCGGCGGCTTGGGCGGGGTCGGCAAAACTTTTGACCGGATGCAAACTGGCAACAGAGGCCCCATGCCGTTTGGCCGGCTGGAGAATCTCGGCGCCTAAAGCTCCGCTACAATGAAAGACGATCACCCCGTCGGCTTGCAGATGGGCCTCTGCCCACCGGGCGGCGCAGTCGGCGATGGCTTCGTCCGCGGCTGCGATCATCACCAGTTCGGCCGGCGGAAGCTGGTGGTAATCCTCCATCGGCAGTCCTGTCCCTAAGAATGTCGCCGCGGCCCGGCTGCTTTGCCAAGAGCGATTCAGAATCCCGCCCACCTGAACCAGTCCGCACCGAAGCCAGACCCGAGCCAACGCCCGGCCCACCCGGCCGCAACCGATGATATTCAATCGGGGTAGATCGCCTGCACTGTTTGTCATCAGGAATGCACCTTTTGGGATTGAAGCCTCCATGAATCCGTGGTGGGCCATACAGTTCTATATCCCACAGGCCCTACAGGAAAAGTTTCCTGGGATCGATTATACTCTACTTTTGTGGTCTTCCTAAACAAGGTGGGCTTCCCAAACACGTCGGGGAAGCAGGTTTTGGGAAAGGCGATCTGCTCCGGCTAACCAGTCCGGGGGCCTCGGGAGGCGATCTGTTGCTAGAAGGAGAGTCGTCATCATGTGGCTGGTAGGGATTCTGTGGCTGGCCGCTCAGATTCGGTCGGATGAGACGGTGGTATTTTATCCCAGCTATGCCTACCAAGACCCGACCGCCGGAGATTGGGAAGGCTATGTGCATGGGGTGATATATGAACGGGAAAAAGGCTCCTTGTGGCGGGCCGGGGTGATTGCGGCGGTCCGACGCAGTTTGGACATTCCCGCCGGCAGTGCGGAGGCAAAGATTCTTGAGGAACGTCTCCGGGAGTTTCTGGTGGATCGGGAGCGGGGCAAAGAGATCAGGGTTCGGCTTGGTGAGCGGGTGGTGCTGGCGGGGACCTCAGGGCCGGATGGATATTTTCGCAGTGTAGTGCGGATTTCGGCGGCAGAGGCCCGACGATGGGGTGGAGGGCCCGGAGGTTGGCTTCGGTATGCGGCGGAGCTTCCAGCCGGGGACACCCGAACGTTTGAAGGCCGGTTGCAGCTCATCGGGCCGAAAGGGTTCTCGATCGTTTCGGACATTGATGATACGATCAAACATACCCAGATGTTAGAGCCGCGGGAGATGTTGCTGAACAGTTTGGTTCGGCCGTTTCGGGCGGTGGAAGGGATGGCCGAGGTGTATCAAGAGGCCGTGGAGGGGGAAGGGGTGGTGCATTATGTATCGGCCAGCCCGTGGCAACTATTGCTCCCCCTGGAAGAATTCCGCCAAAAGGCCCGTTTTCCGCCCGGTTCTTTCCATCTGCAACATGTTCGGTTTGATCCAGGGGCATTGGTTCAGATGTTTTCTGGTCCTAAGGACTTCAAGATTGCCCAAATTGCCCAAATTCTCAAACATTTTCCCCATCGGCGGTTTATCCTCGTGGGGGATTCCGGCCAACAAGACCCGGAAATTTACGGAGAACTGGCCCGAAAGTATCCCCAACAGGTGGTAGCCATCTGGATTCGGAAGATTACCTCCGAACCGCCAGATGGCCCTCGATACCAAAAGGCGTTCGCCCAATTGCCGCCGCTGTGGAAGGTGTTTGAAAGGCCGGAGGAACTCCGCTCGGAATGGAAACGAATTCTGGCCCAACAGCCGGTGGGGGAAAGGTAATTTGCGCAGAATAGGCGTTTTAGGGGAAATGGCGGCCTATTTTCTGTCCTCCCTGTCCTCAGAAAATTCGGTTGAGATATAATAGAACCTTTAGGCCCTGTTGCCCGGAAGGGGCCAAGCGTTTGGTTCATCCGAGATGGTACGGCGGCGTTTTCCGATCGGTAAAGAAAAAACCATGCGAGCGCCCAGAAACAGAAGCATTACCCTTTCGCCCGAGGAGAGGGCGGTTTACCAAGAAAGGCTTCTGCGACTTTCGGGGCCGGTACAGCCGAAGGACCTGGAGAACCGGACGATTCAGCAAGACCTGTTTGAAATTGTGGACTGGTTGCCGTCGGCGTTTGTCGATCTTTTGTTTATTGACCCGCCCTATAATCTGACGAAAACTTTTAACTCTACCGTATTTCGTGAACGGTCGATCGACGGATATCGAGCATGGTTGGAATCGTGGTTGCCCAAGTTATTGCGGATACTTAAACCGACCGCATCGGTTTACCTCTGTGCGGATTGGCGATCCTCGGCGGCGGTGCATCTGGCGGCGGAGAAATATCTTATTGTCCGAAATCGGATCACCTGGGAACGGGAAAAAGGCAGAGGGGCCAAAACCAATTGGAAAAACTGCTCCGAAGATATTTGGTTTTGCACCGTTTCGGAGGAGTATTTTTTCGACGTGGAGGCGGTAAAAATCAAGCGTCGGGTGGTCGCCCCTTACACGGATTCGGCGGGGAACCCGAAAGATTGGGAAAGAACGCCGCAGGGAAATTTTCGTTTGACCTATCCGTCCAATCTTTGGACCGATTTGACCGTGCCGTTCTGGTCGATGCCGGAAAATACCGACCATCCGACGCAAAAACCGGAGAAACTGCTGGCGAAAATCATCCTTGCCAGTTCCCGGCCTGGGGATTTAGTTTTCGACCCATTTTTGGGTTCGGGGACCACCTCCGTGGTCGCCAAAAAGTTGGGCAGAAGATACGTAGGCGTCGAACGGGAGCTGATATACTGCTGCCTGGCGGAAAAACGACTAGCCATCGCAGAGCACGACAAGAGTATCCAAGGGTATTCGGAAGGAGTTTTCTGGGAGCGGAACGCAACGCCCCGTTCCTTAGAGACTTCTCGAGGCGGAAAGAGGCTGAGCCGTTTGGCCTCGTGGGTATAGTGAATTTTTGTTCTCAATCAGAGAATCAGGATTTGTACAGTAAGGAGGGATAATCTAGTATGCCGCGGATTATTGTATTAGACGATCTTTCGCCGGAAGGGTTGGCTCTTTTGGAGTCGGCCGGGAATATCGAGTATGAAGTTCGCACCGGGTTGAAGGGCGCCCAGTTGCGGGAGGCTTTGATGCAGTTCGACGGGGCCATCTGCCGAAGCGGCGTGAAAATCACCGCCGAGGTGTTGGAAGGCAACCGTCGGCTGAAAGCGATCGCCCGCGCCGGGGTGGGCACGGACAATATCGACACGGTGGCGGCCACTCGGCAAGGGATTGTGGTGATGAACACGCCGGGCGGCAATACGATTTCCACGGCTGAGCATACGATTGCTCTGATGTTGGCGTTAGCCCGAAAGATTGCGCCGGCGTTTGAAAGTCTCAAACAAGGCAAATGGGATCGCAAATCATTCGTTGGCGCCCAGTTGGCCGGGAAGACTTTGGGCGTGATCGGCCTGGGCCGAGTGGGACAGGCAGTGGTGCAGCGGGCCAAGGCGTTCGAGATGCGGATTTTGGCCTACGATCCGTTCGTCTCGGCGCAACGGGCCGCCGAATTGGGGATTACCACGTGCTCGTCTATTAAAGAGCTTTTGCCGCAGGTCGATTTTCTCACGGTACACACGCCGTTGACGGATGAGACGCGGAACCTGATCGGTCCGGCGGAAATCCAGATGATGAAGAAAGGAGTGCGGCTGATCAACTGCGCTCGCGGCGGGATTTATAATGAAGAAGCGCTGATCGAAGGGCTTCGGAGCGGCCATATTGGCGGCGTGGCGTTGGATGTCTATACGACGGAGCCTTGCACGTCCAGCCCCTTGTTTGAAATGCCGAACGTCGTTTGCACGCCTCATCTGGGCGCCAGCACCGAAGAGGCCCAGGCCAATGTCGCCTTGGAGGCCGTCCAACTCCTGGTGGATTTCTTCACCACAGGCACGATCCGTCAATCGGTCAACATGTCGCCGTTGGACGCCAAGACGTTGCAAAGCCTTCGCGGCTATTTGAACCTGGCGTATCGGTTAGGGATGTTGCTGGCGCAGGTGGATCATTGTCCGCCGGAGCGCTGCACGTTGCGGTATCGGGGCGAGGCGGCCAAGAAGGACACTCGGTTGCTTTCGGCTGCCTTTGCCGCCGGATTGCTAAACTGTTATGTCGAAGACGTCAATCTAGTCAATGCACCGGTTTTTCTCCGGGAACGCGGCATCGAGTTGATCGAAGAGCGGACTACAGAACCGGGCGAATTCAGTTCCCTGATCACCGCCGAAGTGCAGAGCGAGGCAAAGACTTCGGTGGCGGCGGGGACTTTGTTTGGTGTGGATCAGCCTCGGCTGGTGCAGAAAGGGACCTGTCGGGTGGAAGCCGCCCTGGATGGAATCCTGTTGATCTTTGAGCATCGGGACATGCCGGGGGTGATTGGTCGGGTTGGCACAATTTTCGGCCGCCATCAGGTCAATATCGCTCAAATGTCGGTAGGCCGAGGCGCCAAGAAACCGGGCGGTTTGGCCATTGGCATCCTTGCCCTCGATAGCACCCCGCCCGCCGAAGCTATGGCGGAACTGCTCACCCTGGAGACTGTCTCCCGGGCCTGGATCGTCCGACTTCCACCGGCCGAGCAGATGCCTTCCTGGCTGGGAGGCTGAACATACCACCTCCCCAAACGGCCTTTGGGGCTAAGGGACGAATATCTGTGAGCGGAAAGCGACGGTTTGAGGATGTCGGTTTTTACACTTTTAGCCTCCGATACCCTCCGAAAAAGGAGGGCTTTCTAAGATAGGCGGAAGTCTTCGGAGTTTCTCCAAAGGCGAGGAGCGGCAGGGATGAAGATTGTCATTTTGGACGGCTATACCCTAAATCCGGGTGATTTGAGTTGGACGCCGATCGAAGAACTGGGCGAACTGGTGGTTTACGATCGCACTCCGCCGGAGCAGGTGATCCTCCGGGCAGCCGACGCAGAGATTGTGCTTACCAATAAAACGGTGCTTTCTCGGTCGGCCATCGAACAGTTGCACCGGTTACGATATATCGGCGTGTTGGCCACCGGGTATAACATTGTCAATGTGGAGGCCGCTCGCGATCGAGGCATTCCGGTAACCAATGTCCCGATGTACGCCACGCAGAGTGTGGCCCAGGCCGTCTTTGCCCATCTATTGAACCTCACGCACCATACGGGCGAACATGCCCAGGGAGTACGGGCGGGCCGATGGAGTGCGTGCGAGGATTTCTGCTACTGGGATTGGCCCCTTGTCGATCTGGCCGGGCTGACGATGGGTGTGGTGGGGTTCGGCCGGATCGGCCAGGCCGTGGCCCGCATTGCCCTGGCCTTCCAGATGCACGTGCTCGCCCATGATACAGACAAAGAAATAAAAAAGAACCTGCCCGAAGGAGTCCGATGGGCCGATCTGGAAACCCTCTTCCGTCAGAGCGATGTGGTGAGCTTGCACTGTCCGTTGACGGCGGAAAACGAACGGCTGGTGAACGCAAAACGACTTGCTCTGATGAAGCCGACCGCCTTTTTGATCAACACCTCCCGCGGCGGCTTGATCGACGAGGCCGCCTTGGCCGACGCCCTCAATAGCGAACAGATTGCCGGCGCCGGCCTGGATGTCCTATCCGTGGAACCGCCGCCGGCAGATCATCCCCTGCTCGGGGCACGGAATTGTTATATCACCCCGCACCAGGCGTGGGCGACCAAGGCGGCAAGAGAGCGACTCCTCCAGACAGCCGCCGAAAATATCCGCGCCTTCCTGGCCGGCAAGCCGCAAAACGTGGTCAACCTGTAATCTTTTGCCTGTCCTCCTCCCGCTGGCGCGCATCTCCCGAAGGGCCGCTTCCTAACGGGCGAGGCTCGGTAATTCGCCCTCGGCCTCTGCCTTCGGTGCCCCCCCGCACTAGCGTCCGAGGCTCGCCGCTCCCCGCCCCCCAACACCTTACTTTCCTTGTTGGCTCTGCCAGAGGGCAAGCCGGGGCAGAAGCTCTTCGGGCCGGGCCACTCCGGTAGTGGCCAATTGCTGGATCGTGATCGAGGCCACGAGATTGCCCACCAAGGCGGCCTCCGGCAACGTAGCCCCTGCCGCCAGCGCCAACACCGCCCCGGCCGTGGCGCTATCGCCGGCGCCGGTCGGATCAATCGGTCCTTCCACCCGAACCGCCGGGACCCAGGTCAACTCCGGATCGCTTACGAGCATCCCGGCGCTACTGCACGTGGTGCAGATCGGGGCGCCGATTTCGCGACGAAGCTGAAGCGTAGCTTCGCCCAATTGGTCCATCGGCACGCGGGCGTCCGGTGGCGCAGATTCCCAACCGACCGCCTCGAACTGGTTCGGCTTAATGATCACGGAGCGGAACCGGCGAATCCGGCGTCGGCTATCGGCCCAGAAGATGACGTTCGGATACTGGCTGGCCCGCTCGGCCAAGGCCGTCATCACCCGGCCGGTAACCACGCCGCAGTCCTCTTCCTCCACCTGATCCTGCACGATCACCGCATCCACCTGGGGCAACAAGGCGTCCAGGGCCGCTAGAATCTGCTCCTGAATCAGCGACGGCGTGGGAGTACGGTTTTTCGTGTCGTACCGGTTGTGTTCGCCGGCCAGACTCGGATCGGTAATGTCGCGGGGTTTCAGATAGGTGGGCGTTTTTCGATCCGGGGCGTAAATCAAGCGGTCGGTAGAACATCGAAGGTCGGACAACCCTTGACGCAATTCGTATCCTTCGCCGTCGTCGCCTGTTAGGCCAATGGCGTGGAGCGCGCCGGCGCCCAAGGCGGCCAAATTGGAAACAATCGTTCCCGCGGCTCCCGGACTCGACCGCACGCACACCACCTGATGGGCAATTTTGCCGGTCTCCAGACTTGTCTCCGCCAGTCGGGGATCTACTTCCAGATATTTATCCAGAAAAAAGTCCCCCAGCACGGCAATCCGGATTTTCGGAAACCGCTGGATCAACTCGGCCAACCGATCCGAAGAAAATGTTTTGAGAATGTTCATCCGACGCCCATCCGCTTAAGAACAGCCAATCATTTTCCCGGACAACAACAGATTTACCTTCCCCACAGGTAGTCTAGCAGAGGCCGCCAATCGCGGTAATCGGGGATCACTAGGTCGGCGCCGGCGCCGATGAGGCGTTGGCGTTTCCAGGGATCGGGTTTGCCGGATCGGCCGGCCTCGTCGCTGGCCACGGCTACAGCCGTACCGCCTACGCTCTTCACGTTGGCAATCTCGACATATCCGTCGCCGAATCCCAGCAGTCGGCTGCCGGGCACCTGGTTTTCCTGCAAAATCCGTTCGATGACCTGAGCCTTGGAAAAGGCGGTATAGTTGTCCAGGGCGCCGTAGATATGAGCGCCAAAATATCGGTCCAGGCCGAGAAGTTGGGCTTCTTCGCAGACGCACGGTTCATCGGTGCCGCTGGCCAGATACATCCGGACCCCTCGCTCCTGAAGGGCCTCCAAAAGGTCCAAGGAACCGGGCACAAGCATTTCTTCGGGCCGGATGCGACCTGTGCGCAGCCCTTCGCGTCGGTCGGCGATCCGCTGATGCAGCCGATCCAAATACCGATGTTTATACACCAGCGGGTCTTCCGGCTTGCCGCCCCGCCGTTGCACCTCCTCGGCCAACCGGATCATCTGATAGATCGTCTGTTTGCCGGTGAGATAGGTAATAAACTCTCGGCACAGGGCCTCCAACTGCGCCGGCGTTTCGTCTGTGCCGGTCTCTTGGAGCACCTCGACCATCATCGGCGTCATCACATCGACCCATCCTTCGCGGATGAGGCTGAGCGTGCCGTCGAAATCAAAAAGCACATGTTCCGGCGGCGCCGAAAGCCGAACCGGCCGAACGATCTCGATCGACGTGCCGGGCAAAAACTCTGTCGGCGGAATCTCTGTAACAACTGGCCGATAGTCTTCCTCGTGCATAGGGGGGCACACAGTAAGGTCTCTGAATAAGCTTGGAGGGAGTTTGCCCCGCAGGGAAGGACTCCCTTCCGGAACGCTATGTTCATTAGGCGGCGGTTACCGGCCGAGCACGGCCAAAATGCCGCGGAAATAGCCGATCGACTCCGCCGAGCCGGGCAGCGGATCGTTCTCTTCCGACTCATATTCTAAGGAGCAGACGCCGCTGTAGCCGACCTCGATCAGTTTCTGGAAAAAGGCGGGCAGGTCGAGTACTCCTCGCCCGGCGGGACAGGTATAGCCTTTGGCGGTCGCTTCGGTAATGTCCTTCACATGCACATCCAAAATCCGATCAGCGGTTTCTTCGACGCTCTTGACCAGATCGCCTCCATACCGAACGGTATGGCCGATGTCGATGCACAAGCCGATCCGCCGATCGAGATTTTTGATCTTTTCGTAGGCGGTCTGGGGCAGCGGCCACCATTTGTCGCCCGGGCCGTGGTTATGGATGGCCAGGCCGACGCCCGTCTTCTTGACCTCCTCCTCCACCACCGGCAACACGTCCGGATTGGGCGAGCCGATGATCATTTGCATCCCGGCCGCCTTGGCATACGCAAAGGCCTGCTGCACCTGTTCCGGTTTGCTCATGCTGATCACGCCGCCTGCATACAGCCGAAGGCCCGCCTTTTTGACCTTCTCGACGACGGCGGCAATCTCTTCCGGTTTGGCCTCCAAGGGCAGATGGAACGATTTGAAGCAGATCCACTCCAGACCCAGACGTTTGGTCATGGCAATGGCTTGCTCGGCGGGGAATTTTCTAAGCGTATAGGAAGCCATCCCCAGATGAAACTTCACTTTACCGGCGCCTTTAGCCGCCGAAGAATTTTTTGCCGCCGGTTCGGAGTCCTCGGCCCAACCGATCGCCCCCGAGCAGGTAGCCGCTCCGGCCAACCCAAGTCCTCCCAAAGCCTTCAAAAAACCTCGCCGACCATATTCCGACACCCGGTTTTCTTGTCGTCTCATGGCGTATCCCTTTTCGAGCTGAAGGAATCGTTCGTCGTCGACCAATGCTCTTTCTATAGTACCCTACGAAGGAACAAGAAAAAACACCCCGGAGGAAACGTTCCAGAAAACAAAGCCCACGGTCCCTAAGCAGCGCCGTCCTAAAAAGCTCTGCCCCAGCCGACCCCAGCCTTCGGCAAACGGCGGAACACAAAGGGATGGGGTTACGTTTCCAGCAGGAAGACCACCAAACGCTTCGGGCCGTGGACGCCGAGAATGAGGATCTTTTCGATGTCGGCGGTTCGGCTCGGTCCGGTAACGAAGACGAATTCGCCCCTAAGCTGCGGGTCGGCGGTGCGTCGGGCGATTTCGTCCCAGGCCGCGGGCAAGTGCTCAAAGAGCCGATCCACCCGGCCCACCACCACACACACCGGCGGCAAATAACACAACAGCCGTTCGTAAGCCGTCGGACAGGCGATCATCGCACTACCGGTATCGGCCAAGAGCAAATCGGCTTCGATGACCGATGCCCCTAAGGACTCCAAATCCTTGGGATCGGGATCGGGTTCGCGCCAAACGATCTGCACCTCCGGTCGGCCTAGGGCCTGGGCGGTTGCAGGAAGCTCCTGGGGGGAGGAAGTTGCGTTTTCACCGGCCTCCGCCCCAAAAACTGCCCGCACCAACGGTCGATCTTGGCAGCCCAACCGCCGGACGCCCTCCTCGGCCAACAGCCGCGTCAATTCCTGACGAACCTCCTCCACGGACCGGACATGGCGTCCCTGGCCAGCCACAGCAGCCAGCTCCGCCAAAAAACGTTCGATTTTTTTGGACGGCGGTGGATTCTCGACGGGCCAAACCTGCGGCGCAGGAGGCGGTTCAACCACAGGTCCCCCGGCAACGCGCTCCCGAATCCGCTGTAAGATCGCTTGGCGACTATCCATTGGACAATGGCCTTTTTCAGCAGGGAACGATGGCGGGGGCGCATCCATTCATGCACCCCCAGCCATCGCCTGGAAACAATAGGGAGAGATGACTTATCGGGCCTGTTCCGCCTTGTCGAACGAGGCGTCGAAGGCCCGGCCGCTTGCCGGGAAGTCGATCCGGCGGACATATTCCAGGGCCTCTTTCGCCCCGTGTTCGCGGTCCATACCGCTGTCTTCCCACTCGACCGAAAGCGGCCCCTGATAACCCACTTGATTCAACGCTCGGATGATCTCGCCGAACTTGACGGCGCCATGACCCAGCGAGCGGAAGTCCCAACCCCGCCGCGGATCGCCGAAATTGAGATGGCTGCTCAAAATACCTGTTCGACCGTCCAAGGTAACTATGGCGTCTTTCATGTGGACGTGATAAATCCGATTTCCGAATTTCCGAATGAATTCGACCGGATCGACGCCCTGCCAAATCAGATGGCTTGGATCGAAGTTGAAGCCGAACTCTTCGCGGTAGTTGATCGCTTCCAAGGCCCGTTCGGCGGTGTACAGGTCGAAGGCGATTTCCGTCGGATGCACCTCCAGGGCGAACTTGACGCCGCATTCGCCGAAAACGTCCAGGATGGGATTGAACCGCTCGGCAAAGAGTCGAAAACCTTCGTCGATCATCTGCTGCGGCACCGGCGGAAAACTGTAAATCAGGTGCCAGATGCTCGACCCGGTAAACCCATTGACCACCTTCACGCCCAGGCGTTGGGCGGCGCGGGCGGTGTTTTTCAACTCTTCGGCGGCTCGATGGTTGACGCCCGCCGGATCGCCGTCGCCCCAGACATACGGCGGCAAAATCGCCTTGTGCCGCTCGTCGATCCGGTCCAAGACGGCCTGACCAACCAAGTGGGCGCTAATAGCAAACACCTGCAAACCGTACTTTTCCAATAACGCCCGTTTGTTCGCACAATAGTTTGGATCCGCCAGGGCCTTGTCCACCTCGAAATGGTCGCCCCAGCAGGCCAGTTCCAAGCCGTCGAACCCCATCGCAGCGGCTTTTTCGGCCAACACGGCCGTAGGCAGATCGGCCCATTGTCCAGTACACAAAGTAACAGGTCTCGGCATAGCTTCCTCCCTTCTCTAGCAAACTATCAGACCAAATGACGAGGGTGATTCTCCTGAGAGCCTTTCTTGGGACGGCCATTGGAAGGCTTCCGACAGCCCCAACCGCCGCCCTTAGACGCTTAGCGACTATAAAGGGACTGTAATGCCGCCTATTGTGCCAAATCCGGCCCGTCGTGCAACTCCCCCCACCAGAATATCGCCGCCCCGAAAACGACTGCCTTCCGGACCAGGGTGGTTTTTGACGGCCGACCTACCCTCCAAAGGGCAACCGGGGGGTATATTGGCCGGGGATTACCTGGTCGGCGTAAAACACGTTCATCTGGAGGTAATTGCCCAGGGCTTCCCAAAGGACATTGCCCACTTGTCCCTGGGTCATGGCCACATGGTGGGGGAAATGCCGCAGCAGCACATCCCGGTAAAGCCGTTGCAAACCCGGAATCCGACACCAGCCGTAGGCCCCGAACGTCTGCGCCGGGTTATCTTCAATTTGGCCCTCGGCCAAGACGGCTTGGAACGGTCCTTCGGCCTCCAGATTGACCCGACACAAAGTAACCGGCCCAGGTTTGGCGACGAACTCGATGGTTCCCTGGGCCAGCTCTTCCGGCGCGCCGCCGCTGGAGACCATGATTTCGTGCCGACCGTATCGGGGTTGGCCCTTGGCAAACGCTTTGGGAAATACGCCGCAGTGCCAGAGATTGGCCAGTTCGTCGTCCTGGTTGTGGAGGTTGTTCCAGTCGGCCAAAGCGGATGGGCTGCCGCTGGCCAACCAACAGGCGTGCATCGAGAGCGTCCCAAGAATATCCGCCTCACAGGCGCAGGGCACGCCTTCGTCGCCCAGTCGGCTCATGGTCGCACAGGTGCATACGCCGTAGTTGTGCTGAATAGAAGTCCAACATTGGATGGCCAAGGCGTCCAAGCCGTTCTCCTCCACCCACCGGCGCAAAAACGCCTCCAGCTTGGCGCTGCGGAGCAAAGCCGACTCGCTGACAGCCGACGTATCCGCATATTCCCGAAGCTGCCGCCCAATGGTCTGCACCATCGGGTCGCTGTCAGACATCTTCTCCGCCCCGGCAATCAGTTCCGACAGGTCCAGCACCACCGTCGTGGGACCAAGCCGCTGAAGTCGTTTCTCATCGAATCGGCAGGTCCAAAACGCATCCGGCCTGACACCCACCTGTCCATACCGAGCATGGCGAATCCCCTGCACCACCCGACAAACCCGCAAAAACCAATCCAAATCTTGGGTAAACGCGGCGTCCCGGGGATAACAGATCGGCCGACGTGCCACACTATACCGGGCGCCAATTTGCCGCAACGCCTCGCCGATCGAAAGCAACCCGCAAAAAGAATCCCGTCTTGGCGTGTTTGGCCGGAGCACCTCTTCCTCTTGGCAGCCAAAAATCAATATGGGCGCATCCAATTGGGCCAACCGGATCGTCCAAGCCACCGACTGCTCATCCCCGAAATTGACCGCCCCGACCACAATGCCCTGCACCCGATGCTGACGAAACAACTCCGCACACAGTTCCGCCTCCCGGCGATTTTCCACACAGCCGACCTTCGTCTGGTCCGGCGTGGGAACTACCACCTCCACCCCTTGCCGCTCCAGGGCCTGGATGGTCTCGGCCCGCATCGAGGCGGCCAACTGGGGACTAAAAAAACCCCGATGCGCCGGGATGAAACCAATCCGCATCTTCCCGCTGCTTACCGGCATAATGATTTCTCCTTTCCTGTCGATTCAAAAAATGGACCTGCCTTCTGCATCCATTTTCCTTCGTCCAGAGCGGGAAGCAATGGGTAGGAAGGCGGCGAAGTGGTTTTTCTTCGCTTCGGCGATTCTTTCGACCGGCGATGCTGGGGAAACCCCAACCTCTTATCCACTTCCGCCGGAAGAAGATCCATGCTGGGAGGCCAAATGGGCCAACACACCCAACACGATTTTGCGTAATTTTGGTTCGGCTTGGTTGGCCGTCTCCAAAATCTCTTCAATAACGGCCGGTTTCAAAGCGTCGGGCAAACACATGTCTGTTACCACGGAAAGGCCCAAAACCCGCATCCCCGACTGTACTGCGGTAATCACCTCCGGGACCGTGGACATCCCGACTACATCCGCCCCGATCAGCCGCAAAAAACGATACTCCGCCCGGGTCTCCAGGTTCGGCCCCAACACGGCCACATAAACCCCCTTATGGGCTACAAAGTCCTCCCGCCGGGCAATGGCTAAGGCTACTTCGATCAACTCCCGATCATAAGGGGCCGACATATCCGGAAACCGAGGACCTAACCGATCGTCATGCACGCCTACCAACGGATTGCCGGGCAACAGGTTGATATGGTCTTCAATGACCACGATGTCGCCCTGGCGGAACTGCGGATTCAGGCCGCCGCAGGCATTGGAGACAATCAGCACCTTGGCCCCCAGGGCCTTCATCACGCGGACCGGAAAGGCGATCTGCTGGAACGAGTAACCCTCGTAGGCGTGGAATCGGCCTTCCATCGCTGCAACCGGCAAACCCTGCAATCGGCCGCAAACCAATTGCCCCGAATGCCCAATGACCGTCGATCGGGGAAAATGCGGAATGCTTTCATAGGGCAGGACCGCCTCTCGGCAAATCTCCTGGGCCGTGGAACCCAGCCCTGTGCCCAAGATAATTCCTACCTCCGCCTGGCCGGTCCAATGACGACGGACCTCGGCGACGGCCTCCTCGATGCACGCATGTAGATCAACCATAAGCGTTCCACCGTCTATCGAAGGAGTAATCGAAAATCGCCTTCTTTTCCCGATAGGAAACCCAGAGGACGATTCCGAATTCCCCAGGAATATAAGAAACAACAGAGGGCCTCTAACAAAATGACCTTTCCGGCTAGCTTCCACCAGGTAGAGGGCTAGTGGAAACTTTTGTGTCGTCATGACGAGAGGTTCTAAAAATCCTCTTCCAGGTCGTCGAGGTCCTCATCGAGGTCTTCGAATTCTTCTTCGTCAGGGTGTGGGAATTCCTCTTCTTCCTCGACTTCTTCGGGAAGTTCAGGAGGGGGTTCGACCTCCTCCTCTTCTTCTATTTCTTCCTCTTTCTCGAATTCTTCCCGGAATTTTTCTTCGAGTTCTTCGTCGAATTCATCGAAGTCGTCGTCGAAATCATCGTCGAACTCGTCGTCGAAATCGTCTTCATCGAAGTCTTCGAATCCTTCTGATTCCTCTTCTTCCTCCTGGCAGAGAATCCATCTAGGGGTTCCCGTTGCGCCGCTTTGCCCTGTTAGGGAAAGACCTCGGTTTGGAAGGTGGGCGTTTGTGGAAAAAAGAAAAAGGGGATCAGAAAAAGACTCTTCGGAACATTTCCTAAGGAACATTCTTTCATCCTTTTGGATCAAAAAAACCTATCACACACTGGATCGGGCAGAAAATCTAACACCCCAGAGGGTCTGCTGACAAGCCCCCTCCCCCCCAAAGTTTTCTTACGCACGGCCAGAATATCCCGAAGGCTGAACTCCCAACCCCAAAGGGGAAAGAATATCTCTCCACTCCTAGAACTTATATGAAGATAGGGAGAGGAATTAAAAGGCAAGATGGGCAAATTGAGGGAATTGTGTAAAATAGATGGAAAAATAGAGAAAATGGAAACAAGAGAAAATAGAAAGGAAGGGAAAGAACAAAAGAGCAATTGCCCCAGTTCTCTCTCCGTATCTGGGGCCATCCCACGCAGAAGGGTATTAGTTCTCCGACTGAAGAGGGGAAGCACGCCGGAGCATTTCCCCATATCGGCGGAGTTCAGGATGGGCAGGATCGACTCGTTGCCATTCTTGGAGGACCGGCTCAACGGATTGCACTTGGCCGGTGGCAATCTGGGCTGCTGCTAGCCAGTGTAAACAAACCGGCTCTCGACAGCCCGCCTGGTAAGCCTCCTCCAAGATCGGCAAAGCAGCTCTAAAATCCTTTTGGGCAGCCAAGCAAGCGGCTTGAATCACGTTTTGGAGTCGGCCAATATCCTCTGCACTGGCGTCGGGCCAGAGCAGACGGATGGCCTGCATCGCCTCTTCCCGTCGGCCGAGTTGCACATATTTTTCCACCAGCCGACGCCGCACCCAAGCCGCCTCGGTCTGGGCGGCGACCTCCTCCAAAGCGGCCAAGGCCTGATCCGGCTGGTTTTGACGATCCAAAGCCAGACTCCAACCCCAGCCTGCCAACGCCCGTAGATCGGTCAGATGCCAAACTTGCCCACAGACTTGCCCATGCCGGAACGCCTGCTCAAAGGTTCGGGCTGCCAACGCCCATTGGCCTTGAACTGCCAGCAATTGCCCCAAGAGACAAAGCACTTGGGCGTCCAACGGAAAGACCTCCACGGCCTGTAAGGCGTAGGTCAAAAGGGTTTCGCCTGCTTGGCCGGAACTCTCCGAGGTGGTCAGCAGGCCATAATAGGCTTCCAATTGCTCGACAGAGCCGACCTGGGCGTGATGCACCGCCTGAAGGTAAAGAGCCCGAGCATGTTCTAAATCTCGCAGATCGACCAGGCTGTCGGCCATCGCCAATAAAAGCCGAACCGTCGGCCGAGAACTCCCTGCATTCTCTTGATGGGCGATCCGAAGGTTCCGAACCGCCCGTTGGGCTTTCCAGTCGGGATGATGCCGACGGGGATGGCAAAGGATAACCCCAGGGGCCTCGGCCCATTGCATTCCTAAACTCTCCATAGACTGCTGGAGGGTTTCCCGAATTCGGCCGTAGTACCGAAGCCCCATACGATTGGGCATGAGCCGGGCCTGAAGGACCTCGGCGGTGGAACCGCTCGGGTCAGCCGGCGGCAAGACCACTTTCAGACAATACACTTTGCTCGGATCGGCCTGGGTACGGACAAACTCTTTCAGCTCCGAAACGGTAGCCGGGGCTAACTGCTCGCCCGCATCTATCCAAAGAATCCAGGGTGTTCTGACCTCTTGAAGGGCTCGGTTTCTTGCAGCCGCAAAGTCATCTTCCCACGGTACTTGGACCACCTTGACCCCATACCGATAACCGACCACCCGGGTGCGGTCTTGAGAACCGGTATCCACAAGAAGCAATTGGTCGGCCGCTTGGCGAGCGGAGTCCAAAGTGGGGGCCAAGACCGCCTCTTCATCTCGGGCTAAAATGGCGGCGGTTAATACCGAACCGGTGGGGAGGGAGCTTTCTGTATCCCCAGAGACCAAGGAGTGCTTGATCATAAGGTCTTCCTTAACCAAGAAGTAAAGGCGGGTAACATTTCAGCCGAATGGCGGAACCAGGCTCAGGCATTTTTCCCCGCTTTCACAGCAAGGGCGGATTCCTTCGGGGGATGAAATGTTATGGAGTAGGATTGATGACCCTCCACCAGGGTTTGCCTAAATCCCGCATTTTACCTAATTTTCAACGCAGCAGCCTATGACATGAACAATCTCCCCCCTGAATGCCATCTCCTCCGGAATAATAGGAGGAGTGTACTTTTTCCAGCCGATTTCTCAAAGCCCGATTTGAAAAAAAGCCGCTTTTTGAGAACATCGTGGGGAAGACTTGCTTACCATCTCCTTGGCCGGGATGACTCTTGCCCACCAAAAAAGGATAGTGTTCCCCTCTTTTGGGGGCCAGTTGGCTTTCAGGTGGAACCCCTGGGGAGGATTTTGGGTAATATGCAGGCCAGCATGGACGAGGCCCCAGCAGAAAACCCAACCGGATTTTACTGGGTTTCTCTCCGGTCGGCCTATGAAAGGAAGTAGGGATACCTTCATAATGAGAGGACGATTTTAGACGGCCGCTTGGAGATGTCAGGGTGGGATGGTACCAACAGATAATAAGCGGGCAGCGTACTGGGCTGGGATCGGCTATGGTCCGGGGTTTTTTCCATGCCGTGTCGATCCCTTATGGGTGGGGGGTGCGGTACCGAAATTGGCGGTTTGATACAGGCCGAGCAAAAGTAGATCGGCTCCCAGTACCTGTGGTCAGTGTGGGCAATCTCACCCTGGGCGGGACCGGCAAAACACCTATGGTAGCCTGGCTGGCCCAATGGTTTCAAAGGCACAGGCTCCGGGTCGGGGTCATTAGCCGAGGATATAAAGCCCAACCTGCCCAACGCAGCGACGAAGCCTTGGAATTGGAGCACCAATTGCCCGGCTTGATCCACGTGGCCAATCCCGATCGGGTGCAGGCGGGCCGACAGGCTGTGGAAAAGTTCTCCTGCCAGGTTCTGGTGGCCGACGATGCATTCCAACACCGCCGGTTGGCTAGGGACTTGGATATTGTCCTGGTGGATGCGTTAGAACCATTCGGGTATGGATATCTTTTTCCCCGAGGTCTTCTGCGGGAGCCGATCCAAAACCTCCAGCGCGCCCATGTGGTGGTGCTTTCCCGATCGGACATGGTGGAACTGCAAAGGCGCGCCCAGATCCGAGCAGCGGTCCTCCGGTGGGCGCCAGAGGCTATTTGGGTCGAGGCGGTTCATGCCCCGTTGGAACTGGTCAATGCACAGGGGCAGTCGGCTTCGGTGGAGAGTTTGGCGGGGCAACCGGTAGTGGCTTTTTGTGGGATTGGGCAGCCGGCGGGTTTCCGCCGTACCCTGGAACAATGCGGCTATCACGTGGCGGCCTTTCGGGAACTGCCCGACCATTATGCTTATCGCCCCCGGCAAACGGCCCAATTGGCGGAATGGGTTAGCCGATGGGATGCGGCGGCCGTGGTCTGTACCCTGAAGGACTTGATGAAAATCCCTTACGCTCAGTTGGGGGGGCGTCCTTTGTTGGCTCTTCGGATCGGCCTCCAATTACTGGAAGGATGTTCTGCCCTGGAAAACCTGCTGAGCCGACTGTTGTCCCAACCGGAACGTTGAGGGAAAGCAACGCTGGAATCTTTCTCCCCCGGTAGGCCCAAGAATGAGCGACCTTGGAGTGTGCGTTTCGGGGCAACATCGCTGGCGTTGTGTCTCTGTTGCCTATTTTCTCTATTTTCCCTGGCTTTCATTTGCGTCAGCCCCCGGATGGTCAAACAGACGCTTTTTGTGTATATATTTAGCAGATGGGTCAAAAAGGGCCGGGAAAATACGAAAAACTATCCTCCTCCCCCAGAGGCTTCCTACACCGCTAGGTTTGTTTTCCCTCTCAGGGTTGCGGGTTTCTCCAATTCGACGAACTCGATAGACATCTGGCTTGAAGGATTTTTTCGTCCAAAGAAGGGCACAGAGTCATGACGGTCAACGAGCCGCATTTCCATTCCTCCTCGGAGAATTGCTCTCCCTCCGATCAGTCGCGACGGCGGGGTGTACTCAATCGGCTTCTGGAGAGCCGATGGGCCGAACGCCTTAGCTATGACAAGTATCGGGAGAAGGTCCGGCATGTCTATGATGGGCCTCGAGGGGCGGTGCTGGCGGTTTGCAGTATGCTTTCGGGGCATTTGGCTTTTGGAGAGCGGCTGATTCGGGAGCGGCGGTTCGATCTTCGAGGCGCCCGGAATATCCTGGACGTGGGCAGCGGCGCTGGTCAGATCGTCCAACACCTCCTCAAATACGCCGATCCAGAAGCCCGCATCACCTGCATCGACCTTTCCTGGGAGATGTTGCGGCGGGCCAGACGCCGACTCCGAAGCGACTGGCCCCAATATCTGGTGGCGGACATGTGTCGATTGCCTTTTGCTGACCGGGTGTTCGATTGCGTTACCTGCGGCTATGTGCTGGAACATGTGCCGGACGCTCGGATGGGGCTGGCGGAATTGGCCCGAGTGATGGCACCGGGAGCAAAAATGTTACTGCTGACGACGGAAGATAATTTCTCCGGCGCATGGACAAGCCGGGTCTGGTGCTGCCGGACCTACAACCGTCAGGAACTCCGCCAGACCTGTGAATCGCTAGGCTTGCAATGGCGGCAGGAACTTTGGTTCAGCAAAATGCACCGCTGGATTCGGGCCGGCGGCATCTGCGTAGAAATCGTCAAAGAAAACGGTTGATCGTCCGCCGGGCCTTTCTCCGCACGTTCCTCCTCTGGAATAGTATTCGACCGCAGAGATTTTTAAGAAAATTTTCCTTCGGGATTCGACAGTCCGGGTGTCCACGCTGAAAGACGGAGTCGATTTTCGGAAAATCTCCTCTGCGTTTTCTCTGCGTTCTGCGGTAAAATGCTTTTTTCTTACCGCAGAGAACGCAGAGGTTCGCAGAGGGAAAAGCTCAGAAAAGATCCCTGTCGGCCCCCCCTGGAATGGGCAGAAACATGGAGAAGCCCGGGCGCTCCGTTGCCCTCCGAGGCATCCTTTAACCCTCCATAATCTCTGGAGGAAAGTAATAATCTAGAAGCCAGTTTTTTCTTTCCCCACTTTCATGCCGAATGGAGCAGGAGCATCCTTCCTAAATCTCGGAGCGGCGGGTCTTTTACAGCCAGCCCGCTTCTCGGTACCAGACGACCGTCTCTTGGAACCGCTGATCGAGCGTCCCGCCGGGAGCGAACCCCAATTGGGCGGCGGCTTTTTCCGCCGAACAAATCCAGTGGCCCGCCGTCGCCTCGCGAATCTTGTCGAAATTGACGTAGTTGGGTTTGCCGCGGAGTCGGCTCACCGCTTCCACACCGGCGGTGATCGTCCACAATACGGGCATGGCCACATAACAGACGGCCACCCCACAACCCATGGCGGCGGCTATTTTGCACCCCATCTCGGCAAAGGTAGGATGCTCGCCGCTATCGGCAAAATAAATGCCTCGGGAGCGATGTTCCGGGGCCTCCGATGGTTGGAGACGTTCTCCCCGCTCCGCCGCCTGAAGGAGCAATTGCACCAGGTCCGCCACGTGAATCAACGAGAATCGCCGCCGACGCCAGCCCGGTACAAAGTGTAACCGAAATCGCTTGATACACTTGAACCATTCCAGGCAAGCCCGATCCCTCGGCCCAAAGATAATCGGCGGGCGAACGATCGTGATCGGAACCCGGTCTGCCCAGCGACGGGCCGCCTCCTCGCCGGCCAACTTGCTGCGTCCATAATGAGAAATCGGCGTCGGTTGGTCTTCTTCAGTTAAGGGACGTCCCTGTCGGGCCGGCCCAGCCGCCGCCAGCGAAGAAACCACCACCAACACCGGCGGTCCCCCCACCGCCTTAGCGCACGCCTCCGCCGCCGCGCTAACCCCCTCCCCATTGACCCGATAAAATTCCTGGGAGTGCAAGACTCGGGTCAGCCCGGCCGCATGATAAACCACATCCTGCCCTCGGACGGCATCGGCCAGACTTTTGCAGTCGTTCACCTCTCCATAAACCAGCCGAACCCCCAATCGCTCTAAAAGGTCTATCTGGGAAGTACGCCGGACTAAACAGCTTACCGTGTCTCCTCGCGCTACCAACGCCTCCACCAAATGCGACCCAACAAAGCCGCTCGCCCCGGTTACCAATACCTTTGCCATAACCGTGTTCCATCCCCCGAAAACAGCCTTTTTTCGCAAAACCCCTAGAATTGGCTAATATAGCCGGAATCGTTCCCCTCAGGGAAGATCCCGCCCCCCAGGAGAACCTTTCTGGAAAAGGCGAATAGCCTTCTGCCGATTCCATCCCTAGGCAGGTCCTCTCCCGAAGGGCCGGTTACATTGTGGGACGTCAACCCCTATGGTTTTGAAGCTGCCATCATGAGGCTGTCGGCAAATGGTTGTAGGTCGGCGGCGACAACGCAACCGGTTCCTCTCCTAAAAAAGGGGGGTTGCAATTTATCTTGTGGGGGAGAAAATAACAAACAAATACTAAGGAAGGAGACTGAGTACTAGACGGCGGGCGGAAAAATAAATACAATGCACAGTCGCTTGGCCTAAACCACAGCCTGTGTCTTCCCAGCACGGGCCAGTCCCCAAGGGCTTTTTCCAATGCGTCTCCTTCCGCCAAAGGAACTTCTCATGGCTAGGTCTCGAAACAGTGGTTTCACCTTGGTGGAACTGTTGGTGGTGATCGCGATTATTGGGATTTTGATTGCTCTGCTCTTGCCGGCGGTGCAGGCGGCCCGTGAAGCAGCCCGCCGCGCCCAATGCGTCAACAACCTCAAACAACTGGCCCTGGCCTGCCATAACTACGAAAACGCATTCAAATGTTTTCCTATCAGCATCGGCCCGTGGCAGGAAGGCCCCCGACCGACGGCCAATCCGAACGGCAAAGGCTGGATCATCAGCATCCTCCCCTACATCGAACAGCAGCCGCTGTTCGAACAATTTAAGAGCAGAGGCGGCTTTAACGGCACATTCAGTGATACCGGCGGCATCCGACGCACCGAATGTCGGGACTTGGTCAAGGAGCCTTTGCCGGTGCTTATTTGTCCTTCCGACCCAAAAGCCCCTCTGATCTCCAAAGTGCAATTCCAATGGGATAACATTGACGTGGCCACCACCAATTACAAGGGCGTTATCGGGGATACTCGGATGGGCGGCAGCGCCAGCATGTGGCAAGGCACTGAACCCGATTGCCATAATACGGTGGGCTGTAATGGTATCTTTTATCGAAACAACTATCAGGAACCGGTCAAAATCGCTCATATTCTGGACGGCACAGCGCACACCTTTTTAATCGGTGAAGATGTTCCAATCTACAATGATCATTCTGCCGCTTTTTATGCTAATGGCGATTACGCCAGTTGCCATGCCCCGCCCAATTTCTTCCCCGATGGAACCACTGTTACCCCCCAGCAATGGTGGAATGTGATGTCGTTCCGCAGTCTGCATCCGAGCGGCGTCAACTTCGCCAAGGCAGACGGTTCGGTTACCTTTGTCTCAGAAGTCATCGACCAGATGCAGTATCGGGCCTATTGCACGAAAGCAGGTAAAGAAGTCCCTAAATCGATCGAATAATAGTTCGCTTTTACTGGGGGATGGAGAGGCAAACGCCCAACTACGGCAAAACGCACGGTAGCCGCTCCAGCGGGATTTGCAGAAAGCAACTTTTCTAACTTTCTCCGGAGATACACCCATGACTTGCCGTCATAAGGATTTCATCCGCATTGTTTTTGTGCTTTTAGGCGTGGTGGTCTGCCTGGCTGGGTGTGGCAGAAAAGAGAATTTGACGCCGGTATCCGGCACGGTGCTTTTAGACGGCAAGCCGCTGGACGGGGCCACGGTAACCTTTCATCCGGTCAAAGGCGGGGCAGTAGGGCACGCGAAAACCGACGCCTCCGGCCGATTTACCGTCATGACCGGTACCCTCCACGGCCTCAAACCCGGCGAATATATTGTTACCGTCCAAAAAACCGGCGAAGCAGCCCAGGGAGATTCCCTGGCGCCGGAAAAGCCGCCTGCAATGTTGACCCCGCTCCAATACGCCAATGTGAAACAGTCGCCCTTAAAATACACCGCGCCCGGCGGCCCAGCCAATTTTGAACTCTCCTCCAAGTAGCCCCACCAGGAATCGGCGCTTTTCATGGAATCCTTTGCCGACCGGCTTGCAAGCGGTTATTCCAATCTACGGCAAACCGGCGGAAGCCCAGGCTTTTTGGCGGCTGGATAGCCAAGGGCAATCAGAAGACGAACAATTCTACGTCGGCCTGTTCTTGGGGATGATACCGCTTTCGGGCTTCGGTAAGCAGGTGCTCTTGCCAGTCGGAAAGTGTTTCCGGCGTCTGGCCGCCGATCCGTTCGAAGGCCCGTTTGGCCCGCGGCGAAGCCGTAATGGCCGCCAGATGCCGATACCCCCGCTGCCGAAACCGCTCCAACGCCTCCGACAGAAGCAATTGCCCCTGTTGCGAGTCCTGATGGTTTTCGCCCACCACAAACCCGCCGATGTATAAGGCGTCCGGAACGCCCAGTACCTCCTGGCCGTGCAATTTGCCAATCAGCACCCCCCGGTGCGTTAGCAGCAACGTCCAGGGCAAAAGCCGCTCCAATTCCGCCCGCTCCAATGGCTTGACAAACGAAGTCCCCCTGGCCGTGGTGTATCGGAGGGCTTCCGTATGGAGCCGGTGAATTTCGTCCAGGTCTTCTGGCCGGGCGTATTCCACATGATGGCTTTGGAGCCGTTCGATCATCGTGCCCACGCCGGTGCGGGTGAGCACCTCTTCGAGCAATCGGCTATAGGAGACGATATGGACCTGCGGCACCCCGCCCGCCACGGCCCGAATGGCCGCATGAACCTTCGGCGCCAGTTCCGGGGCCACCAGCGAGCTGCCGTCCGGCCGATGCCGGGTCAATAGACAGAGCAGTTCCTCCAGGTCGGCAAAGCTGAGTTGCTGCTGGCCGCCTTTGCGACTGGGAATCCAGATGCCATCTGTCTGGGCCAAAAGGAGCAATTTTTGCGCCCCCAGCGCCACGGCCAAATCCGCCGCCAGACCCACCGACGGGATATGCAAAAACTCCCCCCGATCCGTCTGTCCGCCGAAGCCCAAAATGGCCAATTCTCCCCGGTCCAGCACTTGCCGGATCGCCTCCAGCTCCAGGCCGGTAATCACGCCGGTGCTTTGATGGCCGATCCGCCGCTCCGCCCGAACCACCGACACGGGCAACACCGTAGCCGCCATGCCGATCGTCTCGCTCAAGCTGGCCAACGCCTGGGCAATCCGCCCGCGCTGCTCTGCCAACCGGGGCAGGGCATTTTCCGGAATCAGCAGCCGATTGGTTTCCGGATGCCGACGTACGCTGTACTGGCTTTGCAATTCCTCCAAAAATCGGGCCGGTTTGCCGAAGACTAGTACCACCCGAATCCCATGCCGCAATAGGTCCTGGATACCCTCCAGGACCGTACGCATACTGGGCGTCGTATCGACGGCCTGGTCCTCGGCCTGAATGACAAAGGTCTGCCCCCGGAACTGGGCATAATACGGCGTATAATACGGAGGTAAAGGTGCTTCTTCCGAGTGGGATGGCCTGTTTGCTTCGCTCATAGAGCCGATTGTACCCAGTTCGGCCCTCTCTGCAACGGGGTATAACAAGTGCATCGCAGGGGCTTGGGCCCCTTGGGGAGACTCCCTCTGCTTTTTCCATCAGAAGCCGTGCCCGAAGGCAAACCAGCTTGGCAATAGGGATGGATTTGTTTCCCGCGCGAATGGCTTGCTTTCTACGCCGAGGGCCCCTGGAATGCTACCGAGGCCCCGGCGAAGAAGGCGGGGCCGAAAAGCCAGGCCCCCCAGGAAACGCGGGATAACCTGGATACGGACCACCAGAAGACAGATAGCCCGGATACCCTGGATAGGAACCACCAGGGGGCGGCGCCGGATAGCCGGGGGTAACCTCCATTCCAGCCGTTGGTTGCCCCGTCATCCTCAGATAGGCAACCGCGCTTAAAAGAATGATAAAGGGGGTGGTTACAAAAACCCCAATACAACAGGCTAAAACGCCTAGCAGTTGAATCCCAGAACTCAGAAGGTAGAGGAGAAATAGGGTGAGTCGGTTGCCTTGGGTAATCTGGGCCGAAAGGCGTAGGGCTTCGATCGGCCCCACATTCCTATCCAGGATCAAAAAGAAAAACTGGGAAAAGATCACCCCCAGAACCACCAGAACGATCACCGTAGGGATGCTGCCCAAGAAGCCCAAGACCAACGCCTCCGTTCTACCGATGGCCATCCATATTACTACCGGCAGACTGATGCCAACAAGAATGATCCCACACACCATCAGTCCCAATAGCAGGTTGGCTGCCAGCATGGAAAGGAAGTAGGGGGCGCCGGTAAAAATATCGCCCAGTTCCCCACGTTGGCCCCGAGCTATCTTTAAGAAAAACAGCCCCTGACCACAGCCCAACCATATACCGAACGCCCAAGCAAGCAGTCGCCCCAAAATGGGTATAAACCCACAGATGAACCCCACGGCAAGAGACAATAACCAGAAGATTACTGCTACTCCGACACAGATGCCCCACTGAGATTGGAAGATTTTCCAAGTGCGGTTAAAGACATCGCCCAGATCAAGGGGGCTTGGCCGAATCTCTCCTGCCGGACCAGAGACAGCCGAGGGAACGGTTCCGGCAGGAGCTCCACTGGGGGCAAAACCATAAGGTGGATAGCCCTCTATGCCAGACGACGCCCCTGGCGGCGGACCAGAAGGAACGGCCGGACTACCAGGAGCAGAGAACCCACTGGAACCTGGCTGGCCTGATGGAGGCAACGGGCCGACGCTCGGAACAGTGAATACAGTTTCACATTTAGGGCATTTTACTTGTCTGCCAGCGGCTTCATCCGGCACTCGTAAAAGCCGCCCACACCCAGGACAAGGCAACTCCAAAGCCATAGAAAGAGTCTCCTTCAATAAGGTGTAAAATAGAAGCAGTGCCTTTCCACTAGAAACTTTCTAGGCATTCCGTCATTCCGCCGAGCGTCGTAGTTTTTTACAACCAGGCTTTTACCGCCAGCCGTAAATCCACGTGCCTTTCTGCCGCCCTTGAGAAACGCCCCATATTCCCTTTTCGTAACATTTCAGCCGAATGCAAATGCGGCTTATTTTAGGACGAAATTTGTTAAGGATTGTCATTCCCGCGGAAGCGGGAATCCAGGGTCCTATGAGGCGGCTACGTTGTTATTTCTCCCAAGTAGAGGCCGCAAGAAGCCTAGATTCCCGCTTCCGCGGGAATGACAAAGTACTGCATTCGGCTAAAATGTTCCCCCTTTTCCGGAAGCCATGATAGTCCTTTCAGCCTAGAGACACAAGCCCACCAAAACTGAAGTTTACCCAGTGTTGATTTCGTCGGGATGTGCGAATTGGCAGGAGCTTACGGCGACGGACCAGGTTTGGCAGCCTTGTACCGCCCGACTCGGATCGTACCCATCCGGTCGAGTGCTATCGCGGACGACATCCCGGCGGTAACTCGAAAGACGAGCGAATCTTAGCTTCTATTCGCTATGTAGCGATCATCCCACACTAGGTAAACCGGTTCCCTGAAGGAAAAATTCTGGGAAAATAGACGAGGTGGCAATCCCTCAGAAAAGAAGTTTTTCGGTAACATTTTACCCGAATGCAAAGAAGGCTTATTTTAGGGCGAAACTTGCCCGGGATTGTCATTCCCGCGCAAGCTCTCAATCCAGGGCCTATGAGGCGGCTACGTTGTTATTTCTCCCAAGTAGAGGCCGCAAGAAGCCTAGATTTCCGCTTGCGCGGGAATGACAAAGTACTGCATTTGGCTAAAATGTTACGTTTTTCGATAACCTTGAGAGTCTCTAGCAAAAAGACCTTTTTCGGGTAACATTTTAGCCCAATGCAGTAGGCCTATCCTTATTCCTCTCCCACAGGGAAAGAGGCGGGTTTCTTCATTCGGCTAAAATGTTGCCTTTTTCGCAACTTACGGTGGGTGGTACGCCCGTCAGGTTTTTTGGGGCTTGATCTTGTCAGAGGCTCTTAGCCATCGAAATTTATTAGGGTGGTGCCAAAGGTGGTTTCTACCCATGTTCGCTATGTGGAGAAGAGGCAAGAGCCAGAGCATTCGGACAAATGACGCCACAGATCCACAAAAAGGGGAATTGAATCCGCTCCAAAGAGGGGTATTGGAGGGTTTCTTGGGAGAATAGGGGACTTGTCCTCCAAGCGGCCCTTGGCGAGAGGGGATTTTTTCTCTATAATGGAACTTTTCGAGAATAAAAGGTGGTTGTTTCTCACCCTAACAGGAGAAATTATTTTCTATGGCGAAACCCACAACCCCCAGATTGAGTAAGACGGCGAGGAAACGGGCTCGGGCAAGGGCACGGGCCAAAAAGCGGGATCCGTTGTTTGTCGATGGTGTTCGACCGCGGCCGCTCTTTGTCGATTACAAAGACGTGGATTTGCTCAAGAAGTTTATCAACCGGCAGGGCAAGATCATTAGCCGACGGAAGACCGGTTGTTCGGCAGCCAGTCAGCACGCCATTAGCCGGGCCATCAAAAGGGCCCGCATCATGGCTTTATTGCCGTTTGTGGGTGAATAAACTCCACAAAGAAGGCATTTTTGGCGTAAAAGTTCCCGATTCTTTAGAGCGGCGGTATGCCGCTTTTATTTTGTCTTCTCCAAGGGTTACGGGGTATGCGGAGCGACGATTGGCAATCGTTGTACGAGCAGGTTTGTACTCATGCCCGTCAGACGACAGTGGCCGCCTCGATCGGGGCGTTGCTTGGCTGGGACGAACGGACCATGATGCCGCCCCAAGGGGCCGAGTATCGGGCGGAGCAAATCCGTTTTCTGGCCGGCCTGGTCCATCGGCTGCGGACCGATCCTCAATGGGGCGAGCAATTAACCCGTCTGGCCGACAGCCCTCTGATGGCCGATCCTCAGTCGGACCAGGCCATCACGATCCGCCGTCTCAAACGGCAATACGACAAGGATGTGAAATTGCCGCAAAAGCTGGTGGAAGAGCTGGCTCAGACCGCCTCATTGGCCCAGCACGTCTGGCAGGAGGCCCGGCGAAAGAATGATTTTAAATCCTTCCTCCCTTGGTTAGAGAAAACCTTTCGACTCAAACGAGAGCAGGCCGAGGCCCTTGGGTACCCAGACTGTCGATACGACGCCTTGCTGGACGATTTTGAGCCGGAGGCCCGCACCGCTGAAGTCGCCCAGGTATTGAGCCAACTTCGTGATCGACTGGTGCTGCACATCCAACGGCTTGTCGGCAGCCGACGAAAACCAGATCGCTCTTTGCTCCGGCGCTATTATCCCCGGGACGCCCAGGAGGCGTTTGGCCGGGAGGCGGCGGCAGCGATTGGGTTTGATTTCACGGCGGGTCGGCTCGATGTAACCGTGCATCCGTTTTGTTCGGGCATTGGGCCGCGGGATTGCCGGATTACGACCCGGTACAACGAACACGCCTTCCAGGAGGCGTTTTTCGGCATTTTGCACGAGGCGGGGCACGGCCTGTATGACCAGGGGCTACGGGAAGACCAATACGGCCTGCCGTTGGGAGAGCCGGTTTCGTTGGGTATCCATGAATCGCAGTCGCGGATGTGGGAGAACCTGGTAGGCCGAAGCTGGGCCTTCTGGCGGCACTTCTTTCCTAAGGCTCAGCAGTATTTTCCGCAGTCGCTGGGCGATGTTCGGCTGGAGGCGTTTTATTTTGCCGTCAATGAGGTGCGACCGTCGCTCATTCGGGTCGAAGCGGACGAGGCCACCTATAACCTGCACATTTTGATCCGTTTCGAGTTGGAGCAGGCGCTGTTGGAGGGGGACTTGCCAGCGGCGGACGCCCCCGGGGCGTGGAACGAGAAATATCGGCAGTACTTGGGCATCGAACCGCCGGACGACGCCCACGGGGTGCTTCAGGACATCCATTGGTCTGCCGGGCTGGTGGGCTATTTTCCGACGTATGCGTTGGGCAATCTTTATGCGGCCCAACTGTTCCAGCAGGCCCAGACGGAATTGGGGGATTTGTCGCCGGCGTTTGAACGGGGAGAGTTTCGTCCGCTTTTGGACTGGCTCCGAACAAAAGTCCATCAGCAGGGCCAGCGGTATTTAGCCAGCGAGTTGGTCCAGCAGATTACGGGCCGACCGCTTTCGCCGGAACCGTTGTTGCGGCATCTGGAAGCGAAGTTTCTGCCGCTGTATGAAAGTTAAGCCGACGTTCGTCGCCAAGGCCCCTTTGGCCGATCTTGCTGGCTTCAGGTAGCCTGAAGGGGCCGATTTCCCAAGATTGCCCTCTCTCTGGGCCAACGGGTGAATTGCCCCTTGCAGGGGGGCTTTTCTCGATTAGAATGAACCAATGGAGGGCTTTGACGCCAAAGGAAGAGGGACCGAAAACCGGGAGAACCCACCCGGATGGACGCCCGACGGTCCTGTTTCCGGTCTGTGGGGTAGATAGGGTGAGGAAACGGTTTTCCTCTTTAGGCCAAGGAGTGGGCATATGCCGATTTATGAATTTTACTGCTCCCGCTGTCATCGGATTTACAATTTCTTTTCCCGAACGATCAACACGAAGAAACAGCCGGATTGCCCCCGGTGCGGCAGGCCGAGATTACAGCGGTGTATGTCCCGGTTTGCCATTGGCAGCGCCCGATCCGGTTCGACCGGGGAACGATCTGCTGGGGAGGAGGACGACCAGACGGATGATCTGCCGCCCGGTTTTGACGAGGAGAAGTTCGAACGGGTCATGGAGGACTTGGCCGCCGAAGCGGACGGCCTGGACGAAGAGAATCCCCAGCAAATGGCCCGAATGATGCGAAAAGTTTGCGAGGCAGCCGGGATGCCGATCGAAGGCCCTATGGCCGAGGCGATTCGACGCCTGGAATCGGGCGAAGACCCGGACAAAATCGAAGAGGACTTAGGCGAAGAGCTGGACCAACTGGAACCACCTTGGGAGGCTGCCGGCGGAGGCAAAGACGCCCCGGGTAAAAAAAGAGAGACCTCCCTACGAGGTTGGGTGCGAAAAATGCGCCCGCCCGAAGTGGACGAAACGCTTTACGATTTGTAAGGCCCCGATTTTCCTTGCAAGACAGAAATCCTCCGAACCGACTGCCAAAGGGGGCTAATAAACGGACGGTTTCCCGAAGCCCCGACGGTTGGCTAGGGACGCGGAAGATTTTTGAGGCCGGTTATGGCGATTCGGTTTTATTGTCCGTTAGGGCATCGGCTCCACGGGCCGGAAAGCCAGCAAGGAAAGCTAGTCCACTGTCCTGTGTGTGGACAGCGGGTCATCGTACCTAAGATCGATCTGGGCATGGCCTCGGCGGCTGGTGGATGGGGGCTGGGGGGGCCAGATCGCCCCGCCGCTTCCTCGGCCCCGCCAGAAAACCCGGTCGGGTGGGGACTGAGAGATGCTTCTGGACTACAAAAATCGTCAGCATCCTCTCACGAATGGTCTGTGGAACCGGTTTTTCTTTTAGAACCAACCGCAGAGGCGGAATCGCCAGTCTTCCTAAGGAATCCATCCCTCCACGAGGCGTCGGAAGGGTCGGGACGCAGGGAATCTTCTTTTGCCGATGTGCCGCCGCCGGTGGGGAACAGGGGCCTTGCTGGAGCGACGCCCACGGAAAGCCCCAGCACGGCCGATTCGCGTTTTCCACTGGTCGAGTTGGTTCCGTTCAAGCCGGAGGCGGAAAACCCCCAGACGCCCCGACAGAATCAGGGAGAATTGGGTTGCTTGGAAGATTTTTTCCTTGCCGAGCAGGTCCCGGATGCTCCTTCAGAAAATGTGCTGTGGGAAAGCGTTTTGGATGAGATCGGCCAAGGATCGGCAGAGGGCGTTCCGCAAGAAGCTTTGCCGACGGCTTTTTCGTCCCCTGTTCCTATCTTGGATACCCCGGTCCAAAAAGAACCGATAGGAGGTTCTTTGGACGTGCCGGCGCCGGTTGCCGAAGAGGCGTTGGTGCAAACGGCGAGGGAGACTTCCGGAGGGATTCCTGAGATCGGAGGGTATCCGAGTACGGCGGCGCCGCCGGATGCGGCGAATAAAGTGGGAAAGTTCTTTTCTCTCGGCGATGGCGGCGTAGGTGGAAAGGAGACCGCCCCGATGCAGGCCGCCGGCGTCCAAACGACGCCACCCGCCCGTCCAAGCATCGATAGGCTTCCTTGGGCTACTCAGGGAAGAACGGCCAAGCCGCGATACTTACCAGCCGTGCCCCTGGCCCCTATGCGATGGAACGAGGTCCGATGGTTGGCTTTGTGGTTGAGCGTCATCATTGTGTTTAGTATTGGACCGGCTTTTCGGTATCTCGTGCTTAGCACTGCGCCGGGTTGGGCGCGGGTGGCGGTGTTGGGAGGTTTATGCCAACTGGCCTACGTGGCCTGGATGGTGTTGACGGTGCATCGCACGGCGATATGGATGGTCATGGGGGTGTTTGCGGCGGGGGCTGCTTTGAGCGCTTTGGCAACCGGGTTAACCCTAGTTGCTTCAGCGGCCAAACCATTGCCTGGCGGATTGGGAGATATCCGACAATGGGCCGCCGCCTGGTTTGGATGCGTGCTCAGTGTGCAAGCCCTGGGGGCATACTTGGCGGGCCGAGCGGCATTTGTTTGGGGACAGATGGACAGTCGGCTTGCCCGGCATCGTTTAGCCCGCTGAGACGCTCCTTTGCGCCGGGGAAGTCGATCGCTCCTCTAGGACACGCAGAAAAAGAAAAAGGCCAAGCCGATTTTGAACGCCCTCGGCTTGGCCTTGAATAGATGTTTCTTAAATAGGGGAAAATGTTCAGCTCCTTCTGGTTTGACGCACAGCCGTCTCCGTTTTCGGCCTAGGGAGGGACGCCCAGATGCGGCCTGCATCTGGCCCTGGGTCATGCGGAGACTCCCTACCGCGGTCCTAAACCTGCATGTACGGAATTCCACACGACCACTTTTGCCCCGGCCCCCACTGATTGGACGATTACGCTACTTTCCGCACCACGCCGACCACGACGCCTACGACCTTGGCGTTTTTCACAAAAATGGGTTTCATCTTTGCATTGGCCGGTTCCAGGCGGATGCGATTCTTCTCCGGGATCCACCGCTTCAGGGTAGCTTCGCCGTCGTCGGTAATGGCGACAACAATTTGGCCTTTGCGGGCCGTTTTTTGTTTACGGACCACCACGTAATCGCCGTCGGCAATCTGCTCTTCGATCATCGAATCCCCCCGAACCCGGAGCGCAAACAAATTTTCAGCATCCGGATCGAACATTTCTCGGAAGTCGATCCACTCTTTCTGTTCGACCGCTTCGTGCAGCACGCCCGCAGCGATCTCGCCGGCCAGGGGAAGCCCATACCGATGAATCGGTTCGGCCGTCATTTCGATCGCCCGGGACATATAGCGATGGCGTTTGATCAGCCCTTTGCGTTCCAGGGCTTTCAAGTGCCCTACCACTCCGTTTGGCGAGCGAATGTCGAAGGCGTCGCCAATTTCGCGAACCGTCGGGCCGTAGCCCCGGTTGCGAATCTTGTCGCGAATGAACTCGTAAATTTTCCGCTGGCGTTCCGTGAGACGCTCTGTCACGTCCATCTCTAAACTCCTTGTTGCAAAAGGGTCAAATTAACAAATCACCTCAACCAGTGTCCTATCATACAATAGACGCTCGTATATAGCAAGATAGTGGGGGGTGTTTTTTTCCCTTTTTTTAGAAAAATATCTATACGAGCCCTTTTTTTCAAGGGGCCCTAAGACGTTTTCACGAAAAATAGTGGGAAAAAATTGCACACCTTGGCCAGTCCGTGGACCAGCTTTCTCTAAAAGCCCTTGCCGATTGGCTGGAGAGTATGACCGAAACTAAATTCGTAATACTTCCGCCGGGTGAAGGAGGCGGTTGTTTCTCTCTGGGCAGGAGCATGGTTCTCTCATTCCCATAAAAAGAGCTGAATCCAGGTATTTCCCTCTATCCACCGCTGGAGAGAGGGTAGGGGGACGGGACTGCGGCTTAACCCGGCAGGGAGAGGGGGGGCGTGCCCCACCTGAGTTTTCGGAAAAAAGCGGCGACTACTGTCCCTTTTCAGCCGCTTAGAGGCCGCAATCTCTGCTCCCATGGACGGCCACTGAGTGACGTTGCGTTCCCCCTCTAGTCCACTTGCCAGGCGCCCAAGTTTTCGGCGGCTATGTGGGGAGCGGGGATTCGCCGACGCCCATCGTGATTGTAGAAACTCTGGATGATCTGCCAGGCCTCCTGGGGAGTCTCGGCATAGCAGAACAGTTTCAGATCATCCTCGTCGATCATTCCTTGGTCGGCCAGGAATTGGAAGTTGATCACCTTTTCCCAGTATTCCCGGCCAAAAAGGATGATAGGAATTTCTTGCATCCGGTGGGTCTGTCGCAAGGTGAGGGCGTCGAACAGCTCGTCGATCGTGCCGAAACCGCCCGGAAAGACCACTAGGGCCTTGGCCCGGAGCAAAAAGTGAAACTTTCGCAGGGCAAAATACTGGAATTGGAAGCACAGTTCCGGCGTTACATAGGGGTTGGGGAGTTGTTCCATAGGGATTTGGATGTTGAGACCGGCGGATTTTGCGCCAACCTCCCAAGCCCCCCGATTGGCTGCTTCCATGATCCCCGGCCCAGCGCCGGTCAGGATGATATAATCGCAGGCTTCTCCCTGCTGGCTGGCCGAGGAAACAATCCGGGCGAACTCCCGTGCCATCTCCCAGTAATGGCTTTTCTCCAGTAACCGCTTGGCCCGTTCTACCTCCCGCTGCAAAACCGGGTTGTCGGGATCCTGGGCCAACCGGGCTTGCGCCGACTCCAACCGGGCTTGGGCCGAAGGGCGATCCACAATCCGGGTACTCCCAAAGGTAACGATCGTGGATCGAATCCCATTCGCCCGAAACCCCAATTCCGGTTTCAAGAATTCCAGTTCCATCCGGTTGGGCCGAAGTTCCGGACTATCCAAAAACTCCGGATCTCTAAAAGCCAGCCGATACGAAGGCGATTGAAGAATCTTTTCAATCATCGATTGACGCAGTTCCGACTCGTTCATCACACAAACCTTTTATCCAAAAACAGAATCATCGGTGGGCAATCGATCGGGTGAAAAACAATAACTACCCGGTATTTAAAAGTTTTGCGATCCCGACTTGCTCCGAATCCGTGAAAATCTTCCCACAAAGCCGATAAGCGAAAATTAAATTATATCGGCCTTTCCATTGGGAGGTGGAAAATAATGAAGAGGAGAAAGCGTTCTCTATATTACCTATTTTAACTAAATTAACAAAATAGTTCACTAGAATTCCTTGAGAAACCTCAAAAATCTCCACTGGAAAAGATGGTGCCAATACCTCCCAGGAAAGGAGGAAGGTAAAACTCCTTTTATTTCCTCTATGGGCCTCGGGTTACTATTTATTAGATAAAAATTGTAACATTTTAGCCGAATGCAGTACCTTGTCACTGCCGCGCAAGCACCCCATCTAGGCTTCTTGCAGCCGCTACTTGGGAGGAATAACAACGTAACCTCCTCATAGGACCCTGGATTGAGAGCTTTCGCGGGAATGGATTTTTGCCGAGAAAATCCCGGCACTTCTGCATCGGCTGAATAATTACATAAAATCTTTCCGAGGAGGGAGGTGATTTCACCTCATAGGGGGGCTCCGTTTGCCTATCCGAATGCTTTGGTTCAGAGGGGTTGGATAGGCGAAAGAAGGTGTGGTTTCGACCCCATCTTAAGAGGGGTATTAAAAAAGAATCTTGCTCTTTTCCCAAGGGTGTTGTTACACTTGCACCCTCATTTTCGGCTTGGATTGACCGAAAAGCACGCCTCTTTTTTTCAGTTTTACAGGAAACCAGGCGTCAGGCGGCCCTGGAATTTTTCGGTTTTTCCCTGGAACGGCATTCGAAGGAGCGGAACTGTGTGGGTGAACTGTCCGATCCGCGTGAAGTTTGCCGTCCAGTTGGGGCTGTTGATGGTGGTGGTAGGGATATTGGCGGGAGGGGGGTTATATACGACCTATGCCTACCGGGCGTTGGCCAAGAGTCTCAGCGCCCGTGTGAAGGAACTGCCCTTGGCGGCGGAATTGGGCCAGCAAGTCGATGACCTCCGGATGCTGCTGGGCGAATTGCGAGGGGTGCGGGCGGGGGGATTCGAGGGTGCCGACCCAGGCCGGCCTCCGATCCTAGTTCGGAGCTTGGGACAGCGGTTTGGGGCCGAATTGGCTGAGGTCCGTCATATCTTGGAGCTTTATCGTTGGCAATTGGAAGACCAACATCTGGCCGGTTCGCCGATTACGGATACCGCCGCGGAATGGCGGACCCTCTCAGAGATCGAAGGGGCGTTCAACCGGCTGGAAGAGATATTTCGGCGTTCGGACTGGATGCTGGACGATGTAAAAATCAATCAATTAGAGGCCGAAGTGGAACATCTGGAAAACCTGGCGGGCGAGTTGCCGAGTCATTTGCATCGGAAATTGGCCGGTTTTGCGGCGGAGGTGCGGGGGCAGTATCGCACCCTGATTGTCGGCGTCTGGGCGGCCAGCGGCGGAGCGGCCGTGATTTTTACGCTTTTCCTCCGACTGTTTTATCGGTGGATTTTTGTACCATTACGTCGGCTGATTGCAGCCAGCCGTGAGGTGGCGTCGGGCAACTTTTCTTATCGGGTCTATCTGGAAACCGAGGACGAAATGGCCGAGCTGGCCCAGGCCATGAACCAAATGACCGAACGCTTCGAGGCCATCCGGGACGATCTGGATCGGCAAGTTCGAGAGCGGACCCGACAGGTGATTCGCAACGAGCAGTTGGCCAGTGTGGGATTTTTGGCGGCCGGGGTGGCCCATGAGATCAATAACCCCTTGGCCTCGATTGCCATGGCCGCCGAGTCGATGGAAGAGCGTCTTCAGGAGGCTGCCGCGGCGGAGTCGCCGGATCGGGACATCCTCTGCCAGTATTTGCGGATGATCCAAACGGAGGCGTTTCGCTGTAAAGAGATTACCGAGAAACTTTTGGATTTTTCCCGCACCGGCCCGGTGCGCCGCCAAGAGACCGATCTTGCCGAGCTCATCCAAAACGTCATCGAAATGGTACGCCATCTCGGGCGGTATCAGGGCAAGGAGATTCGATTCGAGCATGAGCAGCCCGTTCGCGTTTGGGCCAATCCGCAGGAGATCAAACAAGTGGTATTGAACCTGCTGACCAACGCCCTGGACAGCGTAGATTCGGGCGGTTTGGTGCAGATCGGTCTGCAACAGTGCGTCGGGTGGGCGGAAATGACCTTCCAGGACAACGGCTGCGGCATGACGCCCGACGTGTTGGCCCATATTTTCGAGCCGTTCTTCACCCGCAAACGTACCGGCCAAGGCACCGGCCTGGGGCTGTCGATCAGTTACCGGATCATCGCCGATCATGGCGGGGAGATCGAGGCCCATAGCGACGGCCCCGGACAAGGGGCTGTGTTTCGTGTGCGACTACCGCTTTCGGAACATGCTTCTGTAGCAGCAAAGGAGATCAGCCATCGACGCCAAGCCGCATGAAAAACTGAAAATCCTCTTCGCCGACGATGAAAAATCGCTCCAGGAGTTGATGCGGATCGAGTTGCCGCGATTGGGGCATGAGGTAACGGTTTGCCCGGACGGCTCTAGCGCCCTGGCCGCCTTGGAGCGGGATACTTACGATTGTCTGCTGGTCGATCTGGATATGCCCGGGGCCGACGGCATTACGGTCATCGCCCGCGCCAAGGAGATTTGTCCGGATACGGAGGCGGTCATCCTGACCGGCAAATCCTCGTTGGCCACGGCGGTGGCTGCCCTTCGGCACGGGACGCTCGATTATCTGACCAAGCCGTGCAAATGGGTCGAATTGCGGGCGGTGCTGGCCCGGGTGGCGGCCAAACGCGCCATGAACCTGAAACTCCGCGCCCTGGAGTCCCGATTGGAGCGGCTGGAAGGCAAATCGGAATTGATCGGCGATTCTCCCGCCATGGCGGCGGTTCGGGAGCTGATCGCCAAGGCGGCCCCGACCGATTCCACCGTGCTGGTGCGCGGCGAGACCGGCACAGGCAAAGAACTGGTGGCTCGGGCGCTGCACGACCAAAGCCTACGGGCGGATAAGCCTTTTGTGGCGGTCAATTGCGGGGCGCTGCCGGAACACCTGATCGAAAGTGAGCTGTTCGGTCATTGTAAGGGAGCATTTACCGGAGCGGATCGGGCCCGCAAAGGACTTTTTGAATCGGCCGGCGGCGGCACCCTATTTCTGGACGAAATCGGTGAATTGCCCAAACCGGTGCAGGCGAAACTATTGCGATTCTTGGAAAGCGGGGAAATTCGCCGGGTGGGTGAAAATACGGCCTTTCGGTGCGATGTGCGGGTGGTTTGCGCCACCCATCGGAACTTGGAACAGATGGTCCAACAGGGAGAATTTCGAGAAGACCTTCTGTTTCGGATCAATACGGTAGAAATCTATGCGCCGCCGCTGCGGGAGCGGATCGAAGACATCCCGGCTCTGGCGGCCCATTTGATCCGCCGGTTTCGACCTCAAACGCCGGAGGGTGCGGAATTGCTGACGCCGGAGGCCCTGGATCGGCTCCAACGGCACTCTTGGCCGGGCAATGTCCGGGAACTGGCCAACGTCCTGGAACGGGCGCTGATCCTGGGCCAGGGGTTGCCCATTCGGGCCGAAGACCTGCCGCCTCAACTGGGCGTCGGCCAGGAACCCAAACGCCGTCTGCCGGCCCCTTTCCGCAGCTCAGAAACAGATTCGTTACGCATTCCTTTAGAAACCCACCTTGCAAAAACCGCGTCTTCTTCCGTCCCGACAACCCAATCAGGCCGAACTCTCCGAGAGATCGAGATGCAGGCCATTGCCGAGGCCCTCCAACGCCACGGCGGCAATAAGGCCAAAGCGGCCGAAGAACTCGGCATCAGCCTGAAAACTCTCTATAATAAACTCAATCAAACGGCCGAGTTGGAAAAAAGCGCTTAGAGCCTTGTAACACTTCCGCCGAGTGGATCGGCCTTCTTATTCTCATCCCCGTGAAAGCAAGTATCCAGGTTGAAACTGGAGTTTTGGTAACCTTTTAGCCGAATGCAGTACTTTGCCACTGCCGCGCAAGCGCCCCATCTAGGCTTCTTGTAGCCTCTACTTGGGAGGAATAACAACGTAGCCGCCTCATAGAAGCCTGGATTGAGAGCTTGCGCGGGAATGGCCATCTGGGGCGAATTTCGCTCTAAAATAAACCCCCTTTGCATTCGGCTAAAATGTTTCGCAGTTTCTTCACTCCGGGGAAATCTCGCCAGACGGTTAAATTTTCCAAAATTTCGAAGGGGTAGGCTTTCCCGGCCTAGGTAGGGAGAGTATGCTGAAGGATAAAGAAGGGTCCTCAGGCTGCGGCGGCCTAGGAGAATCGCTTTGGGCTTAATAGACGAGGTGTGTAACCATGAACACGAAGAAAATCCTGGCGGCGGGATTCGGGTGTCTGCTGGGAGTTTCCCTGCTAGTAGGAGGGAAACTCTTTGGCGCCCAACCGAAGGTGCTCCAACAAGTGGACCAGGAGGGGACCATAGCGGCGATTGGTCCCGGGATGGTTCAATTGAAGACTCTGACAGGGCAAGGTTGGCTGTTTCGTATCTCTCCACAGACGAAAATCCACGTCAAAGGAAGTGCGGACAAAAGTTTCCTGCAACCGAGAGTGGTTGTGGAGTTTACCGCCACGGTGGACCAAAAAGGACATGCCACCTCGAAAGTGGCCAAATTGGCGATTTGTAATCTTTCCCCCCAGAAATTGCCTGGTTTATTCCCGGAAGGCGGCACAGGGCTGATCTCCGAACAACCGGGACAGCCCGGACATCCCGCGAGTAAAAAGAAAACGAAGGAACCCGCCGGCCCAACCACCTACCACGTGATCGGCCCTATTATGAGCGTCAAAGACGGACAATACTCCGTAACTACGCCTCACGGGACCGTGTTCTTCGAGGTGGAAGAGGGCGCGGAAATCAAAGTGGACTTGTCGGCCCTGATCTATGTGCGTGCGGGGGATCGCATTGTGGTGAAAGGCGGCGCCTATCGAGAAGGAATGGGCGAGGCCCAAGAGATCGAAGTCGAGCTGACCACTCCTTTGAGCGCCCCGGAAAGCGGCCGACCTAAAAAGAAAATCGAGAAAAAGACCACAGAAAAACCCGAAGAACCTGCTTCGGAAGAAAAGCCGGAAAAACCCGTGCCCAAAAAATCCTCCAACAAAAAACTCGCCAAGGAAGCAACTCCCGAAAAGGAGTAAAAACTCTTCCCGTATGGAATTGGTCGGCCAAACAGGACTTCGAAGGCGTCCTGCCCGCGCAAGCGGCGGCCCAGAATCCTTCCTCTCCACGGTCGGAGTGTGTACTGTGGGCCTGCCGTCCTCGCTTGGAGGCCGGGCCGTAGGAAGTTCTCTTGTGGGGGAATGCCGGGGGGTTCTCTACGACCGGAGGGTTTTCCGAGAGATTGCCTACCGGACGATCCGGGTGGGCCGATTCTCCGCATCGACATAAACCACCCGGGGTTTCAGGCGTCGGGCTTCTTCTTCCGAGACGGCGCAGGAGGCCAAGATGATGACCAGATCGCCCGGCTGGGCGGTGCGAGCCGCCGGACCATTCAGTACCACCGCTCCAGAACCGGCAGGCGCCTCGATCACATAGGTCTCCAATCGACCGCCGGTATTCAGATTCAACACCTGGACTATTTCGCCGGGTAATAGGTCAGCCGCCTCGATCAGGTTCCGGTCCAAGGCAATGCTTCCCTCATAATGCAATTCGGTCCCGGTTACTGTGGCCCGATGGATTTTGCTCCGAAGCATAAATCGCTGCACGACAGAAACTCCCTCTCTAAGTTCTCGAAGCGCAAAAGACGGAAAATATTATAGTATGCCGTCCAATACGCCTCTTGGCAAGCCTGCCGTTTTTAACCTCGACCTCCTGGAGGCGACGATGAAAATGGGGTCAAAACGTCTCCCGTTCTATTTCTCCCGGGACTTAGGACGGAATCGGCGCCAATCGACGCCCAATTTCCGCATTCGGGCCCGTAAGGTATGGGGGTTGATCCGCAGGAGGGCGGCGGCGCCAAACGGCCCTTCGATCCGCCCCTTGCAGGCAGCCAAGGCCCGTTCGATATGGCTTCGCATGGCTTCGTCTAATGGCGCCAAGGTTTTCGTGGCAGAAGGATTGCCCGGCAGGATCGTCTGGTCGCTTGCCCCGGCCGGGAAAAACCCGGAAACGCTAACCTCCTCGTTTCCCTCGTTAAGACCTGAAGAAGTCGTTGATGGCGAGGGCGGGGGAATCGCCGTACTGCTTTCCCCGGAAAAGCCGACTCGATGGGAGAAAGCGGCGCCCGATTTCCAGTCGATCGTCGGCCCCGTCGAAAGCATACCGACGGTTCCAGCCCCTCCGGAGAGGTTGGCCCCGGACGGCGCCGCGGGGAACATGCCCAGCGCGCGAGCCACTTCCAGACGTCGGCCTTCGCCCAAAATCGCAGCCCGATCGATCACACTGGCCAGTTCCCGCACATTGCCCGGCCAATTGTAGGATTGCAGAAGGGCGATATCCTCCTCGGTCGGCATGACCGGCGGCAGGCCGAACCGGATGGCTGCTCGCTGGGCAAGATGCCTGGCCAATGGCCCGATGTCCTCACGTCGGTCCCGAAGCGGCGGCAAAAAGATCGGAAACACCGCAATCCGATACCAGAGATCTTCGCGGAATCGGCCCTGAGCGACCATAGCGGCCAGATCGCGGTGTGTGGCGGCTACGATGCGGACATCGACATGGATCGGCTGATGGCCGCCCACTCGTTCCAGCCAACCGTCTTGCAAAATCCGCAAGAGCCGCACCTGGGCGGCCGGCGGCAACTCGCCGATTTCGTCCAACAGCAACGTGCCGCCGTCGGCCCGCTCAAACCAGCCTTTATGCGTCTCCACCGCACCGGTAAACGCCCCGCGTTCATGGCCGAACAGTTGCGAATCGATCAATTCCGGCGGAATGGCCCCGCAATTGACGCGTACAAAAGGCCGATCGGCGCGGGGGGACCGTTGGTGGATCGTGCGGGCGATTAGTTCTTTGCCGCTGCCAGTTTCGCCCAGCAGGAGCACCGGCACATCACTGCGGGCCACCAATTCCACCCGTTCCATGACGGCCCGCAGACCGGATTGGGCGCCGATAATGGTGTCGGCCAACTTTTCCCGACCCAGTCGGGTGAGCAAGGACTGACGTTCCGCCTCGGCCGCCTCTCGAAGCCGCTCCAGTTCCCGAAGGTGTTCGTAGTTTCGCAACGCGGTGGTGAAAGGTTCCACCAGGGTCTGGGCAATTCGCAGATGCGGGGGGCGAAACTGCTCCGACGGGAGGGCCTCCAGGATTAGGATTCCAAACCGATCCTCCATCCAGGGCAAAGGAGCGATCAGGACCTCTCCGGTGGTCCCTTTGGGCAAAAGAGCGATCAGGTGAGCAGGACTCGATCGACTGGGTAGGAACCGATCCATACGGTCCTGTTGACGCCAGTCCAAGATGGCGGGTACTTGCAGGGTTGGCAATTCGGCTTGGGCTTCGGGCAGGGGGCCGTCGGCGGGGGCAAGGGCGAGGGTTTCGACCCACCGACGCCCCAGGTCGATCCGCCGCACGAAAAGCCGGGCCAAAGGGAGATGCTCTTTCAACCGGCTGGCAATGGCCAGGGCAGAGTCTTCCAGGGCGATATGTCGGCAGGCTTCCCGCCACAGGTCCAATTGCAATTGGAGGAACCGGTGGGGGTCTGTTCCCATGGGGTTTGGCATCTCAATTCCAGATTATAAGACGGAAATTCTATCTTTTTGCACGGCCTTGTCTATATTATAACACGGAAAAACCAGATTTTAAGCGAGTTTTTCCTGATTTTTATTCCCAAAAAATCTCCCGCCCCCTCGATTCAAAATGTTTCCCCCTACGAACGGTTTAAGTCCATAAACCTAACCCTTTATTAAAAAAGGACTTAAAGAAACCTTATTCTTTGATCTTCGCCGTCCCTTTCCAACACGCCCGAAACAGTGCCTTTTCCTCTTCTAAAGGAACCTTAATTGCATAAAGCAAAACAAGGGCCATCCCATCTCCGACAGGCTTTTCCCCGGCAGGGATGGGCGTTGGCCGCCGTAGGGTTCTGACCCCTCGTTGCCTCAGAACGGAATGAAGCTTCCCATCGCATCTTTTACAAAGGAGTTTTGTTGTGAGTAACTGGAAAGTACGATCCCAAAACCATCAGGAGAGCTTCCTAGACACTCCGGCGTCCCTTTATCAGGCAATGGCGTTCTGGACGCCGCTGGGTTGGCTCGCCTTATTGCTTCTGGTTTGTATCGGTTGTGGGACGGAGCAGTCCGGGACCGCGGAAGGAGCGCCGGGTACGATCGAATTCCTGAACGTCTCGTATGATCCCACCCGGGAGTTTTATCGAGAACTGAATGAGGACTTTGCCGCCATGTGGAAAGAGAAGACCGGCCAAGAGGTGCTGGTCCGGATGTCTCACGGCGGCAGCGGTAAACAGGCCCGGGCCGTCATCGACGGCCAGGAAGCCTCCGTGGTTACCTTGGCCTTGGCCTATGACATTGATGCGATCAGCCGAAAGGCCGGGCTACTGCCGTCGGATTGGCAACGGCGGCTTCCGGAAAACAGTTGCCCGTATCGCTCGACCATTGTGTTTTTGGTTCGACGCGGCAATCCCAAGGGGATTCGAGATTGGCCGGACCTGGTAAAAAACGATGTGCAAGTTATCACTCCCAATCCTAAGACCTCCGGCGGCGCCCGGTGGAATTACCTGGCCGCCTGGGGCGCTGTGCTGAAACAAGAGTTGGGCGATTGGAAAAAACTGCATGACCCGGCTTTTTCGGCCCAGGTGGCGGCGGCCCAACAAAAGGCCCGCGAGTTTGTCAAAGAACTCTTCCGCCGCGTGCCGGTGTTGGATACCGGCGCCCGTGGGGCGACGATGACCTTCGTGCAGCGAAAGATCGGCGATGTGCTGTTGGCGTGGGAAAACGAGGCCCTCTTGGCCGTCAAGCAGATGGGCGCCGAAGAAGTAGAAATGGTAACCCCTTCGATCAGCATTTTGGCTGAGCCGCCGGTCGCCCTGGTGGATAAAGTGGCCGATCGGCTTGGAACCCGGCAGGTAGCCGAGGCGTACTTGGAGTTTTTGTATTCGCCGCAAGGGCAGCAGTTGGCGGCAAAACATTTTTATCGACCGGTTCGGACGGAACATGTATCGGCGGAGCATCTTGCCCAGTTTGCGAAGCTGGAACTTTTTACCATCGAGGAAGTCTTCGGCGGCTGGGACAAGGCCCAAAAAGAACATTTCGACGACGGCGGCCTGTTCGATCAAATCCTTGTAGAGAGTCGAAAAACACAGTAACGCCGTCGTAACGTAACGCCGTCTGTTTAGGCGGCGGTTCAGGCTGGAGAGGCTAAGCTACTCAGGCTAGACAGCCTAAGTTACTCAGGCTGGACAGCCTAAGTTACGTAACGCCGTCTGTTTAGGCGGCGGCTCAGGCTGGAGAGGCTAAGCTACTCAGGCTAGACAGCCTAAGTTACTCAGGCTGGACAGCCTAAGTTACATAACGCCGCGAAGAAAAGAGGCGTCCATTCTGGAGCGAAAGGAGAAACTGTTAGACGATGTTCCTTTCGAGTCGATCGGTGCAACGGGTATTGCCCGGTTTTGGATTGACGCTGGGGCTGACGCTCCTTTATTGGAGCCTGATTGTTTTTCTGCCGGTGGCGGCGCTAGTGGTGCGGGCGGCGGGGATTCCCTGGGAACAGATCGTCCGGACGATGACGGACCCGCGGGTGTTGGCCGCTTTGGGCTTAAGTTTCGGGGGAGCGGCTTTGGCGGCGGGACTGGATACGATGTTCGGCCTTTTAGTGGCCTGGGCGTTAGTGCGGTATCGTTTTCCAGGCCGACGCCTGTTGGACGCCATGATCGATCTGCCGTTTGCCTTGCCCACAGCGGTTTCGGGCATTGCGCTAACAAGCCTTTATGGACCAAATGGTTGGATAGGCCGCTGGCTAGAACCGTTAGGGATTCATGTGGCGTATAGTCGGCTTGGGGTGGTCATCGCGCTAATGTTTATCGGGTTACCGTTTGTGGTCCGCACGTTGCAACCGGCGTTAGAGGACCTGGACCCGGAGCTGGAAGAAGCGGCGGCTAGTTTGGGGGCGGGGCGATGGGCTACCTGGCAGCGGGTCATTCTGCCCACGCTTCGCCCTGCACTCCTGACGGGATTCACCCTGGCGTTTGCTCGGGCCGTGGGCGAATACGGCACGATTGTATTCATTTCCGGCAATTTGCCGATGAAGACCGAAATTGCACCGTTTTTGATCGTGGTGAAACTGGAACAGTACGATTACGCCGGGGCGGCGGCCATTGCTGTGGTCATGTTGGCTGTCGCCCTGCTGGTGCTGACGGCGATCCACCGGTTGCAGACTAGTTACTCCTTTTTGCGGGGGTGAAAGGGCCGAGGCCGTTTTCTGTTTGTCGTAGGTCTTTCCTTTGTGGAAACTAAATTGGGGAGTCTTTTATGGCTGCGGCGGTGGTTTCCAAGTCCCATACGGATTTCCGGGGAAGGACGTCGGCCCGTTGCTTGACAGAGCCTTGGCCGATCCGCTTGACGCTCATCCTAGGCACGGTGCTTTTTTTAGGGCTGTTTTTGGTTTTGCCGCTGGCGGCGGTGTTTGGGCAGGCGTTGGCGAAGGGATGGGGCGCCTATTGGTCGGCGCTGCGAGAGCCGGACACATTGAGTTCCATTTGGCTAACGCTTCTGACGACGGCCATTTGCGTACCGATAGGAACAGTTTTTGGTCTGACGGCGGCCTGGTGTTTAGGCAAGTTCGATTTTAGGGGGCGAAAGCTGTTCTTGGCCATGCTCGATTTGCCGCTTTCGGTTTCTCCGGTGGTGGCGGGGTTGATGTTTATTTTAGTGTTTGGACAACATGGTTGGCTGGGTGGTTGGTTGGAAGCCCACGGGGTGCGGATCATCTTCGGCGTGCCGGGCGTGGTGCTGGTAACGCTATTTGTAACGGCGCCGTATGTGGCCCGAGAATTAATTCCCCTAATGCATGCCCAAGGTACAGAGGCGGAAGAAGCCGCCCAGGTGTTGGGGGCGAGCGGCTGGCAGACCTTCTGGCGAGTTACCCTGCCGCAGGTGAAATGGGGATTGCTGTACGGAATTATCCTTTGCAACGCCCGCGCCATGGGCGAATTTGGAGCGGTTTCTGTGGTATCCGGCCATATCCGTGGCAAAACCAATACCATGCCGCTCCAGGTGGAAATCCTCTACAACGAGTACGATTTTGTAGGGGCGTTTGCGACGGCGTCGGTGCTGGCGGGGTTGGCCCTGGTGACGCTTGTATTGAAGACCATTTTGGAACACAAAGCGGCCCACGAGATGGCCTTGGCCCAGGCAAGCGGCCCGGAAACCGCCGAAATAGGAACGTCGGAGCAAACATCCGCCGTCTATGGTGATCCCGCAAGCCGCCCTATGAGAGGATGAATCTATCTCAGCGGAGATCGAATCCATGAGTATTGAAGTCCGCCATATGAGTAAGACGTTCGGTCGATTCCGAGTGTTGCGGGATGTCAGCCTGCGAGTGGAGACCGGCGAGTTGGTGGCCTTGTTGGGACCTTCCGGTTCGGGGAAGACGACGCTGTTGCGGATCATTGCCGGCCTGGAGCAGCCGGATGCGGGCAGCGGGCCGATCCTATTCCATGACGAAGATGTGGCGGACCAGCGGGTGGGCGACCGACGGGTGGGATTTGTCTTTCAGCACTATGCGCTGTTTCGGCATATGACGGTCTTTGAGAATGTTGCGTTTGGGTTGCGCGTCCGACCCCGTCGGCTTCGGCCCAGTCCTCGCCAGATACGGGAAAAAGTAGAACAACTTCTGCATCTGGTCCAGTTGGATTTTTTGGCGGATCGGTATCCGCATCAACTATCCGGCGGCCAGAGGCAACGGGTGGCCCTGGCAAGGGCCTTGGCTATGGAGCCAAAAGTACTTCTCCTGGACGAGCCGTTCGGGTCCCTGGACGCCAAAGTACGCCAAGAATTGCGGGGTTGGCTGCGCCGTCTGCACGACGAAATTCGATTGACCAGTGTGTTTGTTACCCATGACCAGGAAGAAGCCTTGGAATTGGCCGATCGGGTTGTGGTGATGAACGAAGGCAGAATCGAACAAATTGGCAGTCCCGACGAGGTCTTTCATCAACCGAAAACGGAATTCGTGATAAGTTTCCTCGGCCAAGTCAATCGGTTTCATGGCCGATTGGAACGAGGCAAAGTACACTTTGCCTCGTTGCAGTGGGAGACGCCGGAATGGGAGCAGGCGGAAGCATGTCCGGCCCATGTATTTATTCGGCCCCATGACCTTCAAGTGGCGGCGTCGTCGAACGGACAGCCCGCCCTATCCGCCTGCGTTCAACATATCCATTCCGCCGGGCCAAAGGTCCGGTTGGAGCTGGCGACCGATGGAGGCCAAAAACTCCTGGCCGAAATCACTCAGGAACAATATCGCACCGAACCGTTGACCGTCGGCAGCCGGGTCTTCCTCACTCCGCAAAATATCAAGGTGTTTCCCTACCCTTCGGACAGTACATAGAGCAAACAGTTATGTTGTCCCTCAGTCTGTCAGACTCGGTTGCTATCGTCTGGCAGACGACCCCCGGGAGGAAGCGATTGGCCGAAGGCTTCAAACCTCTAACAAAATGAAATCCCGGAAGAATTGGCGAACCGCCCTGCCCTTCGAAGGGGCGAGGAAGCCAGATATTTTGTTAGAGGCTCTTAAAAAGGATGCGCCGCTGCGGATTCCAATGTCTCCGCCTGGCTGGCCTGAAGATATTTCGCTAGAACGGTTAGCAATTTTTCTCGTTCAAGGGGTTTAGCCAGGTACTCGTTACAGCCGGCTTCGAGACACTTAGGGCAGGAATAACTTTCGGTAAGCCCTGTGATGGCCAGGATGGGGCCTTGATAGCCGGCCTGGCGAAGTCGTCGCGTGGCCTGGAATCCATCCAACCGCGGCATGAGCATATCCATAAGGATAAGATCATAGGGCGGCTCGGCGGCGTCCATTTGTTGCAGCACGCGTTGCACCGCCTCCTGGCCGTCGGAGGCAATATCGACTTGTAACCCCGCCTTGCGAAGGATAAAACTAATCAGTCGCTGGTTTTCTGGGCCGTCCTCGGCCAGGAGGACTCGTCCCCGGACTTTCTGGACCGGCGGAGATTGAT